>JAGRMT010000178.1:0-123 GCA_020441125.1 Roseivivax sp. | reverse complement strand
AGCCGGAGATGAACAGGCCGGCAGCTTCGCCACCATGCGCCTGGGTGCCCGCCGGGGCGGAGCCGGAGATGAACAGGCCAGCAGCCTCGCCGCCATGTGCCTGGGTGCCCGCCGGGGCAGAGC
>JAGRMT010000023.1:19039-20800 GCA_020441125.1 Roseivivax sp. | reverse complement strand
GCATCATGCCCTTGTAGATGATCGAGCGGCACGACAGCGACGCCATGTACAGCTGGCCCACGCCCGCTGCGGCGGCGGCCTTCTCGATCCGGCGGCGGATGACGTAAAGCTCGCGTTCAAACGTCTCTTCGTCGACATGCTTGGCGTTCGAGATCAGGATCTGCTCGATCTCGGGGCGCGTCGCGTTGGCCTTTTCGCCAAGGCAATCCACGCTGACCGGCACGTGACGCCAGCCGTAGATGTAATAGCCCATGCGCAGCACTTCGGTTTCCACGATGGTCCGGCAGGTTTCCTGCGCGCCGAAATCGGTGCGCGGCAGGAACACCTGACCCACGGCCAGGGTTTCGTTCTTGCGCGGCGTGTGACCGGTGCGGTCGATCTGGTCATGGAAAAAGGCCACGGGGATCTGCACGTGGATGCCCGCGCCATCGCCCGTCTTGCCATCGGCATCGACGGCGCCACGGTGCCAGACGGCCTTCAGCGCGGTAATCCCGGCCTCGACAACCTTGCGCGACGGCTTGCCGTCAAGCGACACCACAAGACCAACGCCGCAGGACGAATGCTCTTCGCTGTCGTGGTACAGGCCGTTCTCGGCCATCCACTTGCGCTTGGCTTCTTCCTGGGCCGCCCAGTTCGCATCGAATTTGGTCATCGTGACCTCCTTGCCTAAGGTTGCCCGGACCGTCGGATTGCCCTCTGGTCCGTTCGGCGGCCGTGCCATGCCCGGCCGCCGCGTTGGAAATCCGCCCGGGTCGCCCCGCGCGGCGTTGATCGTCAGGCGCCGTCGACCTGTGCGCCGTATTGCGCCAGCGTCTGCGCCCGTGTCAGCCGCTCGTGTCCGCCCTCCAGCGCCCAGCAATCGGGCTTCTGGTCGGTGAAGATCTCGCGCTGCAAAGTCAGGCCGTTGGCATCGTCCATCAGGCCGATCGCCAACTCGTAATCGCCCGCCCCATCCTGGCCCTTGTCGTAGCGGTACCACAGGGTAGAGCCGCACAACCCGCAAAAACAGCGCGAGGCCCAGTCGGATGACCGGAAGCTCCGAATGTTTTCAGAACCTTCGATGTGCATGGCAGCAACCGGAACCGTAACCGCGAACAGCGCGGACCCGGTCCAGCGGCGGCACTGCTCGCAGTGGCACACGCCAAAGCCGCCCAGCTCGGATGCGGCAAAGCGCACCGCGCCACACAGGCATTGTCCGGTCCGGGGGGTCATTCGGGCTTGGGTGTCCTGGCTGGGGTGAAGGGCCGGCCAAAGGGGCCGGTCCCGGTGGTGTTGGTCCGCCGCGCGGTGGGCGCGCGGCGGTTACTCGGCGGCGACGGCCGCGCGGGGCGCGAGGTCGCGCAGCACCGCTTCGGCGCAATCGCGGCCGTCCCGGATCGCCCAGACCACCAGCGAGGCACCGCGCACGATGTCGCCAACGGCATAGACACCCGGAAGGGCCGTGCGGCCCGAGGTGAACTCGGCCTTGACCGTGCCCCAACGGGTCACGTCCAGCCCGTCGGTGTCCCACAGCTTGGGCAGGTTTTCGGGTTCAAAACCCAGCGCCTTGATCACCAGGTCAGCCGGTTCGGTATAGTCCGACCCTTCGATCAGTTCAGGCGACTGACGGCCGCTGGCATCGGGGGCGCCCAGGCGCATCCGCTGCACGATCACGCCGGTCACCGGCTCACCCTTGAAGCCCGCGGGCGCGGTCAGCCATTCGAACACCACGCCTTCTTCCTCGGCGTTCTGCACTTCGCGCTGGCTGCCCGGCATGTTGGC
>JAGRMT010000023.1:0-18988 GCA_020441125.1 Roseivivax sp. | reverse complement strand
GCACGCAGTCCATCGCGGTGTCGCCGCCGCCAATCACCACGACCTTCTTGCCCTTGGCGTTCAGCGTGCCGGATTCGAAGGCTTCGACAGTGTCGCCGAAGTTCGACGCCTTGTTGGAGGCGGTCAGGTATTCCAGCGCCGGCACGATCCCGGCCGCGCCGCTGCCCGGCCCGCCCAGATCGCGGCTCTTGTAGACGCCGGTGGCGATGATCACCGCGTCATGCGACTTGCGGAGCTCGTCGAACGAGATGTCCTCGCCCACGTTGCAATTCAGCCGGAAGGTGACGCCGCCCGCCTCAAGCTGCTGGATGCGGCGCATGACCACGTCTTTCTCCAGCTTGAAGCCGGGAATGCCATAGGTCAGCAGGCCGCCGGCGCGGTCGTACCGGTCATAGACCGTGACCTGAAGTCCGGCACGGCGCAGCATGTCCGCCGCGGCCAGCCCGCCCGGGCCGGCACCGATGATGCCGACGCTTTCCTTGCGCTCTGCCGCAGGGGCAGCCGGCTTGACCCAGCCCTGCTCCCAGGCGGTGTCGGTGATGTACTTCTCGACCGAGCCGATGGTCACGGTGCCATGGCCCGACTGTTCGATCACGCAATTGCCTTCGCACAACCGGTCTTGCGGGCAGATGCGGCCGCAGATTTCCGGGAAGGTGTTGGTGGCCTGGCTGATGGCATAGGCCTCTTCCAGGCGCCCGGTTGCCGTCAGGCGCAGCCAATCGGGGATGTTGTTGTGCAGAGGGCAATGGCTCTGGCAATAGGGCACGCCGCACTGGCTGCACCGGCTGGCCTGCTCTGCCGCCTTGGCCTCGGCATATTCCGCGTAGATTTCGTGAAAGTCCTTGTTGCGCACGTCGGCGGCGCGCTTTGCGGGCATGTCCCGCGGAACGGTCACGAATTTCAGCATCGGCTGATTGGCCATTGGGGGGCTCCACCTGTTCATCAGTGCCTGGATGGCCCCTGTACGCGATGTCCCGAAAAAAGAAAAGTATCTTGTGCTGACCTATTTTTCAGGAAGCGGCACGCAAGCGCCCGATTTTGCGCTGCAACACAGCATTTTTTGGTCCGTTTCGGACCTAAAAATTGCCTTCCCCCTGATAATTATAGGATTATACCCAAGGCGCAACCGAGCAGCAGGAAACCTCCCATGCCGTTAATGCAGTTAATTATTTTGGCCCTGATCCAAGGGCTTACCGAGTTTTTGCCGATTTCTTCGTCGGCGCACCTGATTCTGCTGCCGAATCTGACGGGGATGCAAGACCAGGGCCAGGTCATCGACGTATCGGTGCATGTCGGCACACTTGCCGCAGTGGTCATCTACTTCTGGACCGATGTGAAGGAAGCGCTGATCGGCACGTTGCGCATGCTGACCGGCAAAGTCGACACCTACGGGTCGCGCCTTGCCTTCCTGCTGATGATCGCAACCATTCCCGTCATCGTCATCGGCCTGATCCTCAAGGTGACCGGGCTTGAGGATGCAATGCGTTCGATCACAGTGATCGGCTGGACGATGCTGTTATTCGGCCTGTTCCTCTATTGGGCCGACAAACGCGGCGAAACGGTCAAGACCGCCTATGACTGGACGCTGAAGGACGCCATCAGCATGGGCCTGTGGCAGGCTGTCGCGCTGATCCCCGGCACCTCGCGGTCGGGTATCACGATCACCGCAGCACGATTGCTGAACTACAAGCGCGAGGATGGCGCCAAGCTGTCGATGCTGATGTCGATCCCGACCATCGTCGCTTCGGCGGTGCTGATCGGAGCCGACGTGATTTCCACCGCCGACGCCGCCGCAGCGCGTGACGGGGCCATCGGTGCGGTGCTGTCGTTCTTCGCGGCACTGTTGGCGCTGTCGCTGATGATGAAGCTGCTGCGCTCAGTAAGTTTCACGCCTTACGTGATTTACCGGGTGATCCTGGGGATCATCCTGCTCGTGCTGGCCTACAACGGCTGGGCACCTGGCGCCGCGGGCTGATCGCGGCGGCGCTTGGGGCGGGCTTCGGCCCGCCACGCGCCTTAGGCCCGGTGGTAGGGGCTGCCGCTCAGGATAGAGACGGCCCGGTACAGTTGCTCGGCCAGCATGACCCGCACCAGTTTGTGCGGCCAGACCATCTTGCCGAATGACAGCAGCATGTCCGCCTCGTCGCGCAGGGCCGGGTCAATGCCATCGGCACCGCCGATCACAAAGGCCACGTCTGGCCGGCCCTGATCGGCCCAGCCACGCAACGTCTCGGCGAAGTCGGGCGAAGACATAAGCCGGCCGCGCTCGTCCAGGCACACCAGAAGCGCGCCACGCGGCAAGGACTTGCGCAACAGCTCGGCCTCGGCGGCCATGCCGCCGCCCTTGCGGTCTTCCACCTCGGTTTCGGATATCCCGCCCCAACCCAGCGTTCGCGCGCCGGCGTTGAAGCGGGCCATGTAGTCGTCGGTCAGCGCACGTTCTTCGCTACGGCCTTGCAGCCGCCCAACGGCGCGCACATGCACGCGCATGTCAGACCGGCTTCTTGGCCCCCGCGGGCAGCCACATCTTCTCGATCTGATAGAATTCGCGCACTTCCGGACGGAACACGTGCACGATGACGTCACCCGAGTCGATCAGGACCCAGTCACCGACTTCCTTGCCCTCGACCTTGGCGATGACGCCAAAATCATGTTTCAGCTTCTCGACGACGGCGTCGGCGATGGCGGAAACCTGGCGGGTCGACCGACCCGAGCAGACCACCATGTAATCACCGATCGAGGTCTTGCCGCGCAGATCGATCTGCACGATGTCCTCGCCCTTCATGTCATCGATTTCGGTAAGGATGGCGGACAGGAGCGATTCGCTCGTCGGCGCCTCTTGTGCGGAGCCCGTCACGGGCATCCCCGGGTCAACGGCCAAGGCCGTGTCAGCGGTCAAAGACAGGTCAATGTCCTCCTTGCAGCGCGCCGCCAAGACCCCGGCGCCGGGCCTTCTGCCGTAAAATGTAGCACCGACAGCGTGAAATCTCAATGTCGGTGCGGAAAGATGCCCCTTTCACGACTGGCGCTGCGTGTCAATTGGGCATGTCTCAGCGCAGCTTCTTCAACAGCGCCAGCGAGGGAAAGCCATCGGGGGCCATTCCGGCGGTCTTCTGGAAGGCGCGGATCGCTGCGGCGGTCATCGGGCCAACCCGGCCATCGATGCCGCCCGTGTTGAACCCGCGCGCGGTCAGCAGGCGCTGCATTTCCATCCGTTCGGCCCGGGTCAGGCCACGATCGTCCTTGGGCCATGCGGCCTGAACGCGCGGTCCACCGGTGATCCGGTCGGACAGATGGCCGACGCCGATGACATAGGCCTCGGCATTGTTGTAGCGGGCGATCACGTCGAAGTTCCGGAAGATCAGGAAGGCCGGCCCCTGCCCGCCCGCCGGCAGCAGCACCGAGGCCGAGCCATGGTCGGGCACGGCGCGTCCGTCGGTGCCGGTCACGCCCAGACGCGCCCAGTCCGAAGGCATCTTCTTGGTCTTGCGGCCGGCAAGGGCATAGTCGAAATCGCGCGGCAGGCGCACTTCCACACCCCATGGCTGACCGCGGCGCCAGCCGCTTTTCGCCAGGTAGTTGGCGGTTGAGGCGAGCGCGTCGGTCGGGTCGTCCGACCAGATATCGCGCCGCCCGTCGCCGGTGAAATCGACCGCCAGCGCCTGATAGCTGGTCGGGATGAATTGGGTGTGGCCCATCGCGCCGGCCCAGCTGCCGGTCATCTTCTCGGACGTGGTGTCGCCGCGTTGCAGGATTTTCAGCGCCGCGACCAGTTGCTGTTCGAAAAACCGTCCGCGCCGCCCGTCGTAGGCCAGCGTCGCCAGTGCGGCGATCACCGGCTTGTCGCCGCGCCGCGCGCCGTAGGCCGATTCCATACCCCAGATCGCCACGACCACGTCGCGGTCCACGCCGTAATGCGCCTCGATCCGGTCCAGCGTGCGCCGTTGCTGGCGCAGCGCCTGCTTGCCGTTGCTGACGCGGCTGTCAGAGGCGGCGCTTTCCAGGTACTCGCCCACGCCCTTCGTGAATTCCGACTGGCGGCGGTCCTTCTCGATCACCTCCGGGTCATAGCGGACAGTGCGGAAGGCACGATCAAACACCGCTGCGCTGATCCCGGCCTTCAGCGCACGGCCACGGAAGCCGGCGATCCAGCGGTCGAACCCGGCCTGGGTGGCGGCAGGCACGATGCGTTCAGGCGCAGCGGGCGCAGCCTTCGCACTGTCGCCACCGGCGGCGGCGCCGGGCCGGGCCCTGGGCATCAGCGACACGCGCGGCGCCAGTGCCGCGGGGGCGCTGACCTGGGTCAGGCTGTCGATCGCAGAGCTGACCGTACCCGACAGCAACACCTGACCGGGCCGCATCCGTGGCAATGGAGACCGGTCGATCGGGCCCGCAATCGCAGATGTTGCGACAAGAATGGTGGCCAGTGTGGCCGCGGCGATGCGCTGCATCGGTTTCCTCTGCTCTGTTGTTTTGCCCAACTTACCCCGCTTCGGTTAACGGAAAAAGGCTCAGTTCCCCCATGTGTGGGATTTCGCCGCCTGCTCGATCCGTTCCAGATGGGTGCGCAGCATTGCCGCGCGGCGCGGGCGAAAACTGGTTCCGGTCAGCTCCAGTCCTGCCATCCGGTCCAGCCGGAACACCCGGAAATCGCCGCGAAGCAGGCACCAGGCCAGCAAGCAATGCGACTGGTCCATGAAGACGATGCCCAGCGGCTGAACCTCGCGCTGGCTGGGGGCGCCGTCCTTGTCGGTGTAGGAAAAGCGCACCTGCACTTCTTCCCACGCCGCCCGGCGCAGCACCGCGGCATCGACACCCGGTGCCGGGATCGGCCTGAACCGGTGCGCCGTCAGCACCGCGTGATGCAGCCGCCGCGCTTGCGCCTCGGGCAGACGGGCGCGCAGCTTGGCCAGCGCGCTGCCGGCCGCGCGCGCAAGCGCCGGATCGCCGACCTGTTGCACCTCGCGCAGCCCGACAACCAGCGCCTCGATCTCTTCGTCGTCGAAGGTCAGCGGCGGCAGGCTGGCATCCTCGATAAGGGTATAGCCATAGCCCGCCGCACCGTCGATCACCGCCCCCATGCCGCGCAGCGTGTCGATGTCACGGTACAGCGTGCGCGGCGATACGCCGGTTTCCTGGGCCAGGCGCTCGGCCGTCACCGGCCCGGGCAAACGGCGCAGGGTCTGCATCAACTGAAACAGGCGGTGGGTTCGGCTCATGGCTCGATCATGCTGCCACGTGCTGACAGAAACTGACAAGAGTGGGGGCGACAACCGGTTGGCAAAGCAGGAGACCCCGATGCTGACCTTACTGACCTTCCCGCCCTCCGCCGACGATCTCAGCCCCAGCCCGTTTTGTAACAAGGCGATGCTGTTGCTGCAGATGTCCGGTCTGCCCTGGCAGCGTGCCGACCTGCCCGCGCCGTTCCGGATGCCCTATGGCCGCCTGCCGGTGCTGAAGACCGACGACCGGTTGATTCCCGACAGCAGCCAGATCCAGGCCTATCTGGAAACGCGCGGCGCAGACTTCTTTGCCGGCCTGACGGCGCGCGAGATCGCCCATGCCCGTGCGCTGATCCGCATGATCGAGGACAGCCTGCGCTATGGCCTGGTACATGACCGCTGGCTTGACCCGGACTGCTGGCCACATATCCGGCAAGAGCTGTTCGGCGCCATGCCGCTGCCGATGCGGCTGGTGGTGCCGGGGCTGGTGCGGCGCAAGCTGCGGCGAACGCTGCGCTTGCAGGGCACGGGGCAATTTTCCCCTGCCGACCGGCTGGAACGTCTGCGCAGCGACCTTTCGGCGCTGCGCGAAACGCTGGGCGACCGGGCGTTCCTGTTCGGCGACCGTCCAACCGCTGCAGATGCGACGGCCGTGCCGATGTTGCGGATGTTGCGCGACCTGCCCGCAGAAACCGCGCTGCGCCGCGCGGTGCGGCAACACTCGGCGCTGATGGCCTATGTAGAGCGCGGCACACGCGCGATGTATCCCGGGTATGTCAGTGACGGGTTGAACGCTGCCGCTTGACCTTGGCGCGGTCCTTCGCGTCTTTCTTCGCGGCGCGGGCCAGCTTGCGGCGCGGCGGCTTGCCTCCGCCGCCCGCACCGCCACCCCGGCGCGGCCGGTCGCCCTTGCGGAACGCACCGCGCCCCTGCGGCAGGGCGTGATCCTCAAGCGTGATCAGCGACAGCGCGATCCCGCCCGTCACCGGCGCCGCTTCGACCAGACGCACCGTCACGCGCTGACCGATGCCGATCACGGTGCCGGTATCGGCACCCATCAGCGTGCCGGCGTCGCGGTCGAAATGGAAATACTCATGCCCCAGGTTGCGCATCGGGATCAGCCCGTCGGCATGGGTTTCGTCCAGCTTGACGAACACCCCGAACTTGGCGATCCCGCTGATCCGTCCGGTGAACTCGGCGCCCACCCGGTCTGACAGATAGGCGGCCAGGTAACGGTCTGTGGTGTCCCGCTCGGCCATCATCGAGCGGCGCTCGGTGTCGCTGATGTGCTGGGCGGTCGTCTCCAGGTTCTCGATGTCCCAGACGCTCAGCCCGTCGTCGCCCCAGCCATGCGCCTTGATCAGCGCGCGGTGCACGATCAGGTCGGAATAACGCCGGATCGGCGAGGTGAAATGCGCGTAATGACCCAGCGCCAGGCCGAAATGGCCAAAGTTCTGCGGGCTGTAATAGGCCTGCGTCATGCTGCGCAGGGTTGCCAGGTGAATCAACTCGGCATCCGGCGTGCGGCTCGCGTCGTGCAACAGCCGGTTCAGGTGCTGGGTCTTCAGCACCTGTCCCTTTGCCAGCACCAGACCTGCCGCCTGCGCGGTGTCGCGCAGAGAGTCCAGCTTGTCGGGCGGTGGCTCCTCGTGCACGCGGTAGACCAGCGGCACGCGCCGGGCGCCCAGCGTCTCGGCGGCGCAGACATTGGCCAGGATCATGAATTCTTCGATCAGCCGGTGCGCTTCCAGCCGCTCGACAAAGGCGACAGAGGTCACTTTACCGTCTTCGTCCAGCACCACCTTGCGCTCAGGCAGGTCAAGATCCAGCGGCTGGCGCGCCTCGCGCGCCCGTTTCAGCGCCTCGTAGGCGGCATAAAGCGGCTTGAGGACGGGCTCAACCAGCGGGCCGGTCACCTCGTTGGGCGCGCCGTCCACCGCCGCCTGCACCTCGACGTAGTTCAACGAGGCGGGCGAGCGCATCAAGGCCCGCACGAACTCGTGGCGCAGCTTGCGGCCCTGCGCGTCGACCACCATTTGCACCGCGATACAGGCGCGCGGCACCCCTTCGTGCAGGCTGCACAGATCGCCCGACAGCCGGTCCGGCAACATCGGTACCACCCGGTCGGGGAAATAGCTGGAATTGCCCCGTTTGCGGGCCTCGCGATCCAATGCGCCGCCCGGGCGCACGTAATGCGCCACGTCGGCAATGGCGACCCAGATCACGTGTCCGCCGGGGTTCTTCGGATCGGCATCCGCCACCGCGCAGCAGGCATCGTCATGATCGCGCGCATCCGCCGGATCGATGGTGATCAGCGGCAGATCGCGCAGATCGACCCGCCCCTTCAGCCCGGCCGGTTTCATCGCATCGGCCTCGGCGATGGCATCGTCGGGGAAATCGTCGGGAATGCCGTGCTGGTGGATCGCGATCAGCGACACCGCCCGCGGCGCGCTGGGATCGCCCAGCCGCGCGATCACCCGCGCCCGCGGCAGGCCCAGGCGAACCCGCGTGCCCAGTTGCTCGGCCTCGACCAGTTCACCCTCGCGGGCGCCGCCGCTGCCATCCTTGGCAACGGTCCATTCGCTGGTCCCGCCCTTGTCGATCGGCACGATCCGTCCGCCCTCGGCACCCTTGCGGAAGATGCCCACCACCCGGTGCGGGTTGGCCCCGATCCGCCGGATCAGCCGCGCCTCGTAATTGTGATCGGCCTCGTGCACCACGGTCAGGCGCGCCAGGATGCGGTCCCCCGCCCCCAACGCCGGGTCCGAGGCGCGCGGCACGATCAGGATGACCGGTTCCACACCCTCGCCATGCCATTCCAACGGCCGGCCGAACAGATCGCCCTGCCCGTCCGGCGCCTTGACCTCCAGCACGCTGACCGGCGGCAGCCGGTCCGGGTCGCGATAGGTCTTGTGCCGCTTGGCCAGGTGGCCCTCGTCCTCCAGCTCCTTCAACAGGCGCTTCAGATCGATGCGCGCGGCACCTTTCACGCCAAAGGCCTTGGCGATGTCGCGCTTGGCAGAGAGGGTGGGATTCGCCGCGATCCACTCAAGGATCTCGGCCTTCGTCGGCAAGGTGCTCATGGCGCAGGCCTAACACGCGCCCGCGGGCGCGTCACCGGCAAAACGCCATGGCCCCGCTCGGCCATCTGCGCCGCGCCGGCGGCTTCTTCTTGCCTGAAATACCCCCGGGGGTGAATTGCCCCGGAACGGGGCAAGAGGGGGCAGCGCCCCCTCTTCTTGTCACGCCAACGCGCGCTCGGCGGCGGCGGCCAGGCGCAGGACCCGCGCCTCTGCCCCGGCCGGCGCCATCAGCGACAGACCGCAACTCGGCGTCCCCGTCGGCACCGTGACGATGCAGCCCCCCACCAGGTTGCCCACGCGGGTGTTGCGCAGCGCCAGCAGGTTCTCGGTGACATGATAGTCGCGGTCGGTCAGCAGCCGCTCGGCTTGCGGCGGCAGGATCGGCGCGGTCGGGCACAGAACGGCATCGAACCCCGCCACCGCTTCGGCCCAGGCGCGCCGCATCGCGTCGAGCCGGGCCCAGGCAGCCACGTAATCGGGCGCCGAGAATTGCGCACCGGCCCGGAAACGTTCGCGGATCGGGGCGAACATGCGGTCGGGATCGGCTTCGATCGCCTCGGACCACAGCCCGTAAGCCTCGCCCGTGTACAGCACCAGCGCGTCGGCCATCGCCGCGGCCAGCCGGTCGAAGCGCAGCGGCACGATTTCGGCCCCCGCTGCCTCTAGCTGCGCCAGCGCCGCGCCGTAGGCCGCGCCCGGTTCCGCGCGCAAGCCGTCCTCGACGATCGTCTCCAGCCGCGCCAGCCGCCGCCCCCGCAGCGAAGCGCCGCGCAGGTCGGCTCCGGCACGGCCCTCCAGCGCCGCCAACATCAGCGCCGCGTCCTCCACCGTGCGGCACAAGGGCCCGACCGTGTCGAAGCGCGCCGCCAATGGCACCACCCCGTCCAGGGACAGCCGTCCGTGCGTCGTCTTCAACCCGACCAGGTCGTTCCAGGCCGACGGGATCCGGACAGAGCCGCCGGTATCCGACCCGACCGCCGCCGCCGCCAGACCGAACGCGACTGAGGCCGCCGCGCCCGAGGACGAGCCGCCCGCCACTGCGCCTGCGTCGTTCACGCAGGGCGGCGTTGCCGTCACCGGGTTCAGCCCCAGGCCGGAAAAGGCCAGCTCGGACATATGCGTCTTGCCTAGGCACACCAGCCCCAGCGCCGTGGCATTGCGCAGAACCGTGGCGTCGCGCGCCGGGATGCGCCCCTTGAGCAGGGCCGAGCCCGCCTCTGTTGCCACGCCCGCGCTGTCGAACAGGTCCTTCCAGCTGACCGGCACACCGTCGAGCGGTGAGCGGCGCAACCCCAGCCGGGCGCGCTCGGCTGCCGCCGCGGCTTCGGCCCGGGCGCGCTGCGGTGTCAGGCGGGCATAGATCTCGGTTCCCTTCGGATGGGCGCGGATCTTGTCCAGATAGGCTTCGGTCACGGCGACCGGGTCCGCCTGGCCCGCGCCGATGGCCCGGCCCAGCTCGGCCGCGCTCAATGTGGTGAAATCTGTCATCCTTGCCCCCTTTTGCCGTGACGGTAGCGGCACGCGAACGCATGGACAATGCCGCGCGGCAGGTCATATTCGCCTGCATGACACAGGATACCGATATCGCCATCGTCGGCGGCGGGCTGAACGGGCCCGCGCTGGCACTTGCCTGCGCCCGTGCAGGGCTGACCGTAACCGTGATCGACGCGCTGCCGGCCCAGGCCCGGGCCGAGGCGGGGTTCGACGGGCGCGCCTATGCGCTGGCCCTCGCCTCGCAGCGGATGCTGCGGGCGCTGGGGCTGTGGCAGACGCTGGCGGACCATGCCCAGCCGATGCAGGCGATCAAGGTCACCGACGGGCGGGTCGGCGATGCCGCCACCTTCCTGGGCCTGTCCTTTGCCAGCGCCGAGCTGGAAGAAGGCCCGATGGGCTACATGCTGGAAGACCGCTACCTGCGCCGCGCCCTGCTGGCGGCGATGGCGGACAACCCGGCGATCACCCACCGCGCGGGCCAGACCGTGATCGCCCAGCGGGCCGATGCCGCCGGTGCCGAAGTCACCCTGGCGGGGGGCGAGACGTTGCGCTGCCGGTTGATCGTGGGCGCCGACGGGCGGGCCAGCGGCACCGCGGCGCGGGCGGGCATCCGGCGCACCGGCTGGGATTACGGGCAGACCGCGCTGGTCTGCGCCATCGCGCATGAGCAGCCGCATGACGGCACCGCCTGGCAGTTCTTCATGCCGCCGGGGCCGCTGGCGATCCTGCCCTTGCCGGGTAACCGAAGCTCGATCGTCTGGAGCGAGCGGCGCGAGATGGCCGAGCGGATCAACGCCCTGCCCGAGGACGCCTACCTGCAGGTGCTGCGCCCGCGTTTCGGCGACTTTCTGGGAGAGATCGCGCTGGAAGGCGCGCGCTACAGCTATCCGCTGAACCTGACGCTGGCCAATGCCTTTGTCGCGCCGCGGCTGGCGCTGGTGGGCGATGCGGCGCACGGGATGCATCCGATCGCGGGGCAAGGGCTGAACGCGGGGCTGCGCGACGTGGCGGCGCTGGCGCATGTGATTTCGCACGCACAACGGCGCGGCGAGGATATTGCCGAGCCCGCCGTGCTGGAGCGCTACGCGGCCTGGCGGCGGTTCGACACGGCCACGCTGGCGGCCGGGACGGATCTGTTCAACCGGCTGTTTTCAAACGACAACCCCCTGCTGCGCCTGGGCCGAGACATCGGCATGCGCGCCGTCCAGACCCTGCCCGCCCTGCGCCGCGGATTCGTCCGCGAGGCCGCCGGCCTGACCGGAGACCTGCCGGATCTGATGCGGGGTTAGGGGGAGGTCGGAGGGGGGTGGCTTGGGTATGGTTTGGGGTATGGTTTGGGGGAGGACAAGAAGTTTGATATAAGCAAACCAATAACAACTCAATTCAATTTTTTATTCTCCTAGAAACCGGGACACGAATTCGTTAAACTCTTCGGTTGCATCCAAAGTGATGTTGAACGCGTTATTTCTAAGCCCCCTTCCAACACCCGCGCAAAGCTCGATACGCGATAGCGCCAGAGCAATTTGCACTACTCGCTTGGAATGCTTTCTCCAATTCTCCTCTCCCGATTGAAACCGTACTAAAGAATCCCTGGCATGAATAAACCGGGGATCGTCAAAATTCGAATTTATCACTATATCTTCCAATTCCCCGGTCAAGCCGTCACCTGGCAAGACAAACAACCCAACTCTGACACCGGAGAATGTAACAAAATCATTCGCCTTAACGTCATGCACCCCAGCCCTGGAGAATATAGCCACCATTTCTGCAGACGTTGCAGCATGATCAGCGTCCGCATCGACCACCACACAAACCTTTTCTAGCCTGCCGGAAGTGAATGCTGGATCTTTCATCAATGCGCCAATGTAGCCTGCAAACTGAGGCTTCCCTTTTACAAACCGAACTTCAATTAGGTCTTCTGGGAGACCGAGTTGCCCAAATAACTCCTCCAAGAAAACTCCGTCATCTTCCCCCTCGACAAGAAAAAGAACTTTCTTAGAGATACGTGGCGGATTATCGCTCCCAATTACTAAACAACTGTACGCCATCATCTAAACTCGAAGCCGAACTCATCGGCACTTTCAAGTTCGACGTAGTCATAGCATATTGCCTTGTGCGATGCATTCGACTTCTCAATTCTCATATATCGAAAGTCTTTTTCATGACCGGAAGAGTGTATTCCGGCAGCCGCGCTAAGAATTGCCTCTCTAGAATGCGAAGTGGCAAAAATCTGACAATTTACCTTGTTCGCAATAATTGCGAGTATTCCCCAGATCTTTGCTGTAACTGAGTAATGCAATGGCGTGTCAATTTCATCAAATAGGACAACTCCATTGGTCGCATTTGAAACCGCCAGCACCGCATCCAACAAAGTTCTTAGCCCCTCACCCAAAAGATTTATCGCAATCAGACCACCACCTCTTTCAGCGTACACATTCGGCTGATTCCCCTCCTGAAGCAGCACAAGCTCGTCGATAGAGGAATCGAGTAATCTTAGCGCCTCAAGCACTTGGCTCTTCATCCCACTTCTCACGGACGCGGAATATCTGTTTGCTATGTCTATTGGATTAGATCGCAGCGATGCCGTCAGAATTTGACAACTGGCAACTGGAATGTTCTTCTGCATATTCAAGCTTCCCACATATCCATAAGAATGTGGAAGCGTATACTTGTCCATCAAGCTTTCGCCATTATGCGATATCTTCGAGTGCAAGCCAATATCTGTAGTAAAGTTATATTGCTCGCGCTGGCCGGAGGAGCTATTCCCAGAAGACATCACACTTATTGCTTGAGGTGGAATCTGCTTCTTGTTCAACTCATGCAGGAAGGTTCCATCGCGTGTAAGAAAGCTTAGAGTTGAGGCTCTGGTTGCCTCTCGAAATATCAGGTCGAGATCCTTCTCGCCCTGCATGTAAATTTGCCTCCACTGATATGGTTTTATCAGTGAAATCGGGTCGCGCAAATCTAGGGCGCAGAACAGTGTCTCAAGAAGAGTCGTCTTACCGGCTCCATTTAGGCCACCGATAATGTTGATACGCTTCAAGTTTTTGACAGACAGCGCGTCGAAAGTTCGAAAATTCTTAATGTCAAATCCGTGGAAGTAATAGTTGGTCGCCAAGTTGATCTCCCTACTATTATTTATGTTGGCACGTTGTGCACTTGTATTCAAGGATGGTGAAGAAGCGATTCCCCCCTCACCCCCGCTCATCCTTCGGCGAGCCCATCACCACGTAACTCGTGATCGCGTTCACCTGCGGCAGGGTGCCCAGCACCTCTGTATGGAAATGCTTGTAGGCGGCGAGGTCGGCCGCCTCGACGCGCAGGATGTACTCGATGGCGCCGGTGACGTTGTGCACCTCGCGCACCTCTGGCGCGCGGGCCATCGCCCGCTCAAACGCCTCTTGCGCGGACTTGGTGTGCTGCGACAGCCCCACGGTGACATAGGCGACAAAGC
Source organism: Roseivivax sp. (assembly GCA_020441125.1). Lineage (GTDB taxonomy): Bacteria > Pseudomonadota > Alphaproteobacteria > Rhodobacterales > Rhodobacteraceae > Mesobacterium_A. The sequence goes on along the minus strand of JAGRMT010000023.1, from coordinate 5,735 downwards.
CGACCCCCTGCGCCGCCGGCGACAGCACGGCGCGGTAGCCGGCGATCACGCCGCGCCGCTCCAGCGCCGTGACGCGGCGCAGGCAGGCCGAGGGGGAAAGGCCGACACGCTCTGCCAAGGCCAGGTTGCTGATCCGGCCGTCGGCGGTCAGTTCGTGCAATATCCTGCGATCCGTGGCGTCAAGTGTCGTCATTTGTTGCGTATCTGAGCGGATCAGGCGGCGATTTGCAACCTTTGCGCGGGGCAAACGTGACAGAAGTTGCGCCATGACATACGATCTGTTCCTTGCCCTGCTCACCTTCGCCTTCGTCACCGTCATCACGCCGGGGCCGAACAACCTGATGCTGATGGCCTCCGGCGCAAATTTCGGCTTCCGCCGCTCTGTCCCGCACATGATGGGCATCGGGCTGGGTTTTCCGGCGATGATCTTCCTGGTCGGCATGGGGGTGATGCGGGTGCTGGACCTGTGGCCGCCGGCCTACACGGTGCTTAAGGTGCTGTCGGTGGTCTACCTGCTGTGGCTGGCGTGGAAGATCGCCCATGCCGCCCCGCCAAAGGACGCCGTAGCTGGGGGGCGGCCGCTGACCTTTGTGCAGGCGGCCGGGTTCCAGTGGGTCAACCCCAAGGCCTGGTCGATGGCGCTGGGCGCGATCACGCTTTACGCCCAGGGACGCGAGGTGGCGGCGGTGCTGTGGGTTGCGGGCACCTACGTGGGCTTGTCCGTGATCTCGACCACCACATGGGTGGTGGCGGGCCAGGGCCTGCGCCGGCTTTTGACCAACCGGGCCCGGCTGCGGGCGTTCAACTGGACGATGGCCGGGCTGCTGGTGGCCTCCATGGCGCTGGCGCTGATGCCGTAGCGGCGCGGCGCACGATCCGGAGTTTGTTGCATCCGTCGTGCCGCCGGGCCATATAGCGGGGCACGAGTGGCAGCAGAGGTGCCCTATGACGCACTACCTCGACTTCGAAAAACCCCTGGCCGAGATCGAAGGCAAGGCGGAAGAGCTGCGCGCAATGGCGCGGCAGAACGAGGACATGGACATAGAGGACGAGGCCGCCGCGCTGGACCGCAAGGCGGACCAGCTGCTGAAGGACCTTTATACCAAGCTGACGCCCTGGCGGAAATGCCAGGTGGCGCGGCACCCGGACCGGCCGCATTGCCGCGACTATATCGAGGCGCTGTTCACCGAGTTCACGCCGCTGGCAGGCGACCGCAACTTTGCCGACGATCACGCCGTGATGGGTGGTCTGGCGCGGTTCAACGACCGGCCGGTGGTGGTGATCGGCCACGAAAAAGGCAACGACACGCAAAGCCGGATCGAACGAAACTTCGGCATGGCGCGGCCCGAGGGCTATCGCAAGGCGGTGCGCCTGATGGAGATGGCGGACCGTTTCGGCCTGCCGGTGCTGACGCTGGTCGACACCCCGGGCGCCTATCCCGGCAAGGGCGCCGAAGAGCGCGGCCAGTCCGAGGCGATTGCCCGCTCGACCGAGAAATGCCTGCAGATCGGCGTGCCGGTGGTTTCGGTGGTGATCGGCGAGGGCGGCTCGGGCGGGGCTGTGGCCTTTGCCACGGCGAACCGCGTGGCGATGCTGGAACATTCGGTCTATTCGGTGATCTCTCCGGAGGGCTGCGCGTCGATCCTGTGGAAGGATTCCGAAAAGATGCGTGAGGCCGCCGAGGCATTGCGCCTGACGGCACAAGATCTGCGCCAGCTGGGCGTGGTGGACCGGGTGATCCCCGAGCCGATGGGTGGTGCGCATCGCGACCGCGCGGCGACGATCAACGCCGTTGGTGCAGCCATGTCGGCGATGCTGAAAGAGCTGACCGAGATCAAGCCCAAGGAGCTGGTCAAGAACCGGCGGGCCAAGTTCCTGACGATGGGCAGCCAGGGTCTGGCTGCCTGATCCCGCCGCGGCCTGCCGCGCCTACCCGACCAGCAGCCGCAGGCCCTGCGTTACGTCAGAACGAACCGCAAGGCGCAGGCTGGGTTCGTCGCCTGCCTTCAGCGCCGCCAGGATCAGCTTGTGAAACCGCGGCGGCTCTGTCCGCTTCAGCCGGCCATAGAGCATCCGCATCGTCGGACCCAGTTGCAGCCAGACCGTTTCGCAGGTGGCCAGCATCGCCGGTGCCTGGGCGCGCAGGTACAGCGTGCGGTGAAATTCCAGGTTGGTGCGGATGTACCCCACCGCATCGCGGTTCGAGATGGCGTCGGCGATGGTGCCATTGATCGTCTGCAGTCGCTCGATCAGCGCCATATGGGCGCGCGGCAGCGCGCGACTGGCCAGTTCCACCTCGATCAGCGCGCGCAGGGCGGCCAGTTCCTCGATCCGTTCGTTCGACAACTCGGGCGTCGAGACGCGGCCGGAAGAGGACAGCGTCAGCGCGCCCTCGGCCACCAGCCGCCGCACCGCTTCGCGCGCGGGGGTCATCGACACGCCGAATTCGGCGCCGATACCGCGCAGGGTCAGCGGCTCTCCGGGTGCGATCTGGCCCAGCATGATGCGTTGACGCAGGCCGCGATAGACACGGTCATGGGCCGAGGTCGACGGTTCCGGGGATGTGCGAACAGACAGCATGGCGCCATCTGATCAGATTGCCTGACCCGGTCAATCGTCAAATCGGTAACGGTGCAGCGCCGCGCCATTGTCACGCAGCCAGGCGCGGGCCGAGCGCCAATCGCCGTACAGGCCACGCACCGTGTCCCAGAACGCGGCGCTGTGATCCATGTGCCGCAGGTGCGCCACCTCGTGCGCGGCGACGTAATCCAGCACCTCTGGCGGCGTCAGGATCAGCCGCCAGGAATACATCAGCGCGCCGTCGGCGGTGCACGATCCCCAGCGCGACCGGGTATCGCGCAGCGTGATCCGGGCATAGCGGCGCCCCAGGGCGGCACTGTGCCGGTCCGACGCCTCGGCCAGGGCGTTGCGGGCCTGTTCGCGTAGCCAGCCGCGCAGCCGCGCCGGCATCGTTTCGGCGGGGCCGGGCACCGTCAGGGTGTCTGCGGAATGTAAGATGCGCCGCCCCTGCCCCTGCACCACGGTCAGCGGCGCGCCGCGCAGCGGCACGACCGTACCGGGCGCGATCTCGACCGGGCCTTCGTGGCGATCCAGGTGGCCGCGCAGCCAGCGTTCCTTGTCGCGGACGAAAGCGATCGCCTCGCGTTCTGGCACCCGCGTGGGCAGAGTCACCGTCACGCGCCCGTCCAGCTGCGACACGCGCAGGCTGATCCGGCGGGCGCGCGCGGATTTCCGCAACACGACCGGAATCGGCGGGTTGCCGGGAAGGGTGAATTGCCCCATATGACTTGCCTCACCTACCGCGCGCCAAAGGCTTTGACACCGCTTCCGTCTTATGGCAGTTGGCCGCGATCGTCGACAAGACACCTCGATTTGCAAAGGGATCACCCATGCCCAAGGAAGAATGGGGCATCAAGCGCGTATGCCCGACCACTGGCAAACGGTTTTATGACCTGAACCGCAGCCCGATCGTCAGCCCCTATACCGGCGAAGTCGTGGAAATCGACATGGGCAAAAGCCGGATGATTGCCGCCGATGCGGCCGATGCCGCGTCCAAGGCGAAGGCATCGAACATGTCCGATGATGACGTTCTGGACGATGATGATGATGTCGGGGTCGATCTCGAAGACGAACTGCTGGACGAGGACGAAGACGAGAACGTCTCGCTCGACGATCTGGCAGACGTGGCTTCGGACGACGACGAAGCGTAACGTTACAAAAGTCGTGCAGGCGGTTTCTTTTGCTCTTGAACCCGCCCGCGCGCTTGCGTAAACGGACGCACGGATTGGGGCCATAGCTCAGCTGGGAGAGCGCTACAATGGCATTGTAGAGGTCAGGGGTTCGATCCCCCTTGGCTCCACCAAACACTGCAAGTGTTTGATCTGATGACTGAATGCCAAGGTCATCAGCCTTCCCCTCCGAACCGCTCGATGACGGCCCCGCATGCGGGGCCTTTTGGTTTTTGGCGCCCTCTCGCAGCGGCGTGCAGCCTGCCCGGCAGCCTGTCCCTACCCGCAGCGCGATTCGCTTGTGGCGCGGTCAGCCAAGGGCCAGGACGCTCTCCAGCTCTGCTGCCGACAACACAACCGGGTTGCCCTTGGTCGACGAGGCGGTCAGCGCCGCCTCGGCCGTCTTACGGTGATCGGCCGGGTTCAGCCCCATCGTGCGCAGCGATGGCAGGCCCGCGCCCCGTGCCCATTCGGCCAGGGTGTGCGGCGCCTCGATGATCGAGCCGCCCAGAACCCCGGCAATCGCGGCGCAGGTGTCTTCGATCCGGGCGCGCACCGCGCCTTGGGTCCGGTCGCGGTTCATCGCCAGCACCGGGCCCAGCAGCGTGCCACAGATCACGCCGTGGGGTGCGCCGGTCATGCCGCCGATCACCCCCGCCAACCCATGCACCGCGCCCAGCCCGCCGTTGGCCAGCGCCAGACCGCCCGACAGCGAACACCAGGCCATTGCATCGCGCGCTGCGGCATCCTCGCCCTGCATTAGCCGCACCAGCGCGGCCAGGCCCGGGCCGGCGGCCCCCGCCGTCAGCGCGTCGGTATAGGGCGTGGCACGGCAGCTGACCCAGGGCTCGATCACCTGCGCCAGCGCATCCATACCCGAGGCCAGCGTCACCGGGCGCGGGCAGCCATCGGTCAGCGCCGGATCGACAATGGCGACGCGCGCAATCATCCGCTCGTCGCGCAGGCTGACTTTGCGGCCATGCTCCGGCAGGCCAATGACCGCGTTCCGGGTCACCTCGGCGCCAGTGCCGGCGGTGGTCGGCAGCGCGATCAGCGGCAGCGGCGGGGCGATCAGCGGCAAGCCGCGACCAACCACCTCCAGGTGATCCAGCGGCGTGCCCGGCGCCGGTAACAGCGCCGCCACCGCCTTGGCCAGGTCGATCGCTGCGCCGCCGCCGATACCCACAACCCAGTCCGGCGCGTGCGGGCGCGCGACATCCAGCGCCGCTTGCAACGCGGCCAGGTCAGGCTCTGCCGCGCAGGGCAGCGCCATCACCTCTGCGCCCAATGCGTTCAGCGCCGTCAGCAACCATCCCGCCCTGTCGGTCGAGGCGCCATGCACCACCAGCCCGCGCGGGCCCAGCCCGCATGCCAGTGCCGGTGTTTGCGTCGCGGTGCCACGGCCGAACAGGATCCGGCCGGGCTGAATGATGGAAAAGTTCATAGCGCCATGGTGGCTGCCACCGCCCGTTTCCACCGATCATAACGGGCGGTTCGCTCTGCCTCGGCCATGGCGGGGGCAAAGCGGCGCTCCAATGCCCAGCTCTTGGCGAATTCCTCTGGTCCACCACAGAGCCCGGCGCGCCATCCGGCCAGCCAGGCCGCGCCAAGCGCGGTCGTCTCGGTTACCACGGGTCGGTCGACCTCGGCGCCCAGGATGTCAGCCAGGAACTGCATGGCCCAATCGCTGGCCACCATGCCGCCGTCGACGCGCAGCACACCCTGTGCCGGGCTGGTCCAGTCGGCGCGCATCGCTTCCAGCAAGTCGCGGGTCTGGTAGCCAACGCTTTCCAGCGCGGCGCGGGCCAGTTCGGCCGGGCCGGAATTGCGGCTCAGCCCGAACACCGCGCCACGGCAATCGGGGCGCCAGTACGGCGCGCCAAGCCCGGTGAAGGCCGGCACCAGGATCACGCCCTGCGCCGCGTCGGCGCTTTCCGCCAGGGCCTGCGTCTCGGCCGCGGCGCGGATGATCTTCAGCCCGTCGCG
>JAGRMT010000177.1 GCA_020441125.1 Roseivivax sp. | reverse complement strand
ACCATGGGCACCGCCTCGACCATGATGAGCATCGCCGAAGGCTGGGGCCTGACCCTGCCCGGCGCCTCGGCCATCCCCGCCCCCGACGCGGGGCACAAGCGCATGGCCAAGGCCTGCGGCCGCCGCATCGTCGACATGGTGTGGGAAGACCTGACCCCGACCCGGGTGATGACCCCCGCCAGCACGCGCAACGCCGTCACCGTGGCGATGGCCACGGGCTGTTCCACCAACGCCATCATTCACCTGATCGCCATGGCCCGCCGCGCCGGGATCGACCTGAAGCTTGACGATCTGGACGCCATCGGCCGCACAACGCCCGTGCTGGCCAACCTGCGCCCGTCCGGCAAGGAATACCTGATGGAGGATTTCTTCTACGCCGGGGGCCTGCCTGCGCTGATGGCCGAGCTGGGCGACAAGCTGGACCTGTCCGTGACAACGGTCAGCGGCCGCACGCTGGGCGAGGACATCGACGGCGCCGTCAACTACAATGACGACGTGATCCGCCCGCTGTCGAACCCGGTCTACCACGAAGGCTCGCTTGCCGTGCTGCGCGGCAACCTGGCGCCCGACGGCGCGGTCATCAAGCCCGCCGCGATGGACCCTAAGTTTCAAAAACACGCCGGCCCGGCTATTGTTGCCGACAGCTATGCCGAGCTGAAGACCATCATCAACGACGAGGATTATCCGATGACGCCGGACCACGTGCTGGTCCTGCGCAACGCCGGCCCGCAAGGCGGGCCCGGTATGCCCGAATGGGGCATGATCCCGATGCCCAAGGCGCTGCTGAAGAAGGGCCACCGCGACATGGTGCGCCTGTCCGATGCGCGCATGTCCGGCACGTCTTACGGCGCCTGCATCCTGCACGTCGCGCCCGAAGCGTTCATCGGTGGGCCGCTGGCGCTGATCCAGACCGGCGATATCGTCGAGATGGACATCCCGAACCGCACCCTGAACGTGCGCCTGACCGACGCCGAACTGGCCCAGCGCCGCGCGGCATGGACACCGCCCGCCCCGCGCTATGAACGCGGCTACGGCAAGATGTTCAGCCAGCACGTCGAGCAGGCCGACAAGGGTTGCGACTTCGACTTCCTGCGCACCGATTTCGGCGGGCCCGTGCCCGAGCCGGAAATCAACTGATCCTGCCCGCCGTGCACCCGCTGCACGGCGCGGCCCGCATCAACCCGAACGGACCAAGCCGATGACCGATGTCAAACCCGAAACCATTGCCAAGTTGCGCACCGTTTCCGTTGCCACGCTGTGCACCGCCCTGTTCAAGCGCGGATTGCGCAACCAGGTGATCCAGGACGTGCGACCGGTTGCGCCCAAGGGCCGCAACATGGTCGGCCCCGCCTTCACCCTGCGCTACATGCCCGCGCGCGAGGATCGCAACACCCTGGCCGTGTTCCGCGACCCCAAGCACCCGCAGCGTCACGCTATCGAAACCTGCCCGCCGGGCCACGTGCTGGTGATGGACAGCCGCAAGGACCCGCGCATGGCCTCGGCCGGCGATATCCTGATCACACGGCTGATGATGCGTGGCGCCGAAGGCGTGGTCACCGATGGCGGCTTCCGCGATGCGATGAACATCGGCACGCTGGACATGCCAGCCTATCACAACCGCCCCTCCAGCCCGACCAACCTGACCAACAACGAGGCAATCGACATAAACGTGCCCATCGGCTGCGGCGATGCGCCGGTGTTTCCGGGCGATATCGTGGTGGGTGACGACGACAGCGTCATCATCATCCCCGCCCACCTGGCCGACGAGATCGCCGCCGAGGCCGTCGAGATGACGGCGTATGAGGATTTCGCGCTGGAACAGGTGCAGGCAGGCGAGACGATCATAGGTCTGTATCCGGCAACCAAGGAAGAGAACCTCGAAAAATTCGCGGCCTGGCGCAAGAACCGGGGGCGCTAGGCCATGGCCGGGCCGACCATACGCCTCGATCCTGCCGATAACGTGGTCGTGGCCCGGCACGACATCGCGGCGGGCACTGAAATCCCCGAAGAAGGGATAACAGCCCTGGCCGACATCCCCGCCGGGCACAAGCTGGCGACACGGGCGCTGCGCCGGGGCGAGCCGGTGCTGAAATACGCGACCACCATCGGTTTTTCCGGCGCAGACCTGCCGCCGGGCAGCTATCTGCATGCCCATAACGTCATGGTCGACGCGGTGCAGAAGGACTATCGCTTCGGCCAGGATTACCGGGCGGCCGACCTGCTGCCGCCCGGGGCGCGCGCCACCTTCGACGGCTACGCCCGCGCCGATGGCCGCGTCGGCACGCGCAACACCATCGGCATTTTCATCACCGTGAACTGCGCCGCCACCGTCGCCCGCAAGATCGCCGCCTATTTTGACGAAGAGCGGATGGAGGATTACAAAAACGTCGACGCCGTCGTGCCCTTCATCCATGCGCAGGGTTGCGGGATGGAACAGACGGGCGAGCCCATCGACCTGTTGCGCCGCACGCTGAAGGGCTACATCCAGCACCCCAACATCGCCGGCGCGCTGATTGTCGGGCTGGGGTGCGAGCGCAACAACCTGGAACGTTTCTTTGAAGCGACGGCGCTGGAAACCGGCACCCAGTTGCGCAGCCTGCGCATGCAAAGCGTCGGCGGCACGGCCGAGGCCGTGGCGCAGGGCAAGGCCATGGTGCGCGAGATGCTGGCCGAGGCGAACCGCGCCCGCCGCACCCCGCAATCGGCCGAGCATATCACCGTGGGCCTGCAATGCGGCGGATCGGACGGGTTCTCGGGGCTGTCGGCCAATCCGGCGCTGGGCCGGGCGGTGGACCGGCTGGTGCAGAACGGCGGCACGGCGATCCTGTCCGAAACGCCCGAGCTATACGGCATCGAACACACGTTGACCGCCCGCGCCCGCGACGAAACCGTCGGCCGCGCCTTTCTCGAACGCATCGACTGGTGGCTGGGCTACACCGACGGGCGCGACGTGCAGATGCAGGGCACTGTCGGTCCGGGCAACCAGGCGGGCGGGCTGGCCAATATCATCGAAAAATCGCTGGGCGGTGCCAAGAAGGGCGGCTCTACCGGGATCGAGGCGGTATACCGCTATGCCGAGCCGGTCACCGCGCGCGGGCTGGTCATCATGGACACACCGGGTTTCGACCCGGTTGCCGCCACAGGTCAGATCGCGGGCGGGGCCAACCTGGTCTGCTTTACCACCGGGCGCGGCAGCTGCTTCGGCTCTTACCCGGCGCCGACGATCAAGCTGGCCAGCAACACCCCGATGTACGAACGGATGCGCGGCGACATGGACATCAACTGCGGCGCGGTGATCGACGGCACGCGCACGCTCGACCAGATGGGCGACGAGATCTTTGCCGAGATCCTCGCCGTCGCCTCGGGCCGTGCAACGCGGTCAGAGGCGCTGGGCGTCGGGGCCGACGAATTCGCCCCTTGGCCCATCGGGGTAACCGGATAGCGTCCTTACCGGGCGCGCGGGTCGCGCTCGGCCTCGGCGATCAGGCGCTGAACCCAGCGCGATGCGGCCCAGGTGGCCGGCAGGCCCAGCGGCAGCGCCGCCAGGCAAGCCGTCACCGGCGACAGTGCCGGGATACCCACCGCCTGCAACAGCAGGAACAGCAGGAACAGGTTGATCGCCACCGCCGCCGCCACAAAGGGGTAAAGACCGGCGAGTAGCTTGGGCGAGGGCGGGGGCAGGGCGGTCAATGGCTGGTTCCGTCCGAGAAAGTGATCTTGTTCCACACGTTGTACTTGCCCGAGGGCTTGCGCATCGGCAGGCGGCGCACCTCTTCCAGCGTGCGCGCGTCATAGACGATCACCGCGCCGTCATCCTCCCAGATCGACACCAGCGCGTAAGATCCGTCGCGGGTGAACTCGATATGCGCCACGGTCTGCCCCGGCGCCGGATTCAGCGTGCGCACGATTTCCAGTGTTTCCTTATCGATGATGTGCAGCTTGTCCTTGTTTGGCCCGAAGAACACGTCAGCCCAGACATAGGGCGAGTTTTCGTGGCTGCGCAGAAAGAACCCCGGCCCCAGCGTTTCTATCGTCTTGACCACGGCCCAGTTGCGGGTGTCGATCACGCTCAGCCGGCCTTCCTTCAGGTGCGGCGTTGCCATCACCGTACGGCCCTGGCTCTGCCACGAAATGCCCGATCCAAGATGCGGCATCCCCGGCAACGGCAGCTCGGCAATGGCCCGGCCAACGTCGAGATTGACCACCACCCCCTTGTCGCCCGAACGGCTGGCGCCGATCAGATTTCGATAGTCGGGGGTGAAGAAGAAATCGTCCAGCGGTTCGTCGACGTCGATCCTCCGGCGCGCGAACAGGCCCTGCTCGGCGGCCAGCGCCTCGTTCATGCCGGCCTCGTGGCTGTGCACGAAGCCGTCGTGGAACGGGCCGGCGTCGGCAGTGGTGCCGATTTCCCAGATCTCGGGCGCGTCTTTCAGGGCCAGAATGAAGCTTTGCCGTTGCGGCGCCTGGTAAACCGCCGAAACACGGCTTTCGCTGCCATCGCGCGCCACCACCCGGCGGACCAGCACCGGGTTCAGGTCCTCGGTCGACAGGATGGTCAGGGTGTGCGGCAGATAGTTCGCCACCGCCAGCCATTTGCCATCGGCGCTCATCGCGATGTTGCGGGCATTGATCCCGGCGCGTGTGCGTCCGACCTCTTTGAGCGACCAGATATCGTATTTCTGCACCCAGCCATCGCGCGACATCACGAAGACATACCGGCCATCGGGCGAAAATTTGGGCCCGCCATGCACGGCAAACGGTGTGGCAAAGCGATCCAGCACGGCAAAGCTGTCGCCATCCAGCACACTGACATGATGATCGCCCGTTTCCACCACCAGCGTGATGTTCATCGGATCGGCGTCGAACACCGGTGCCGGGGCGGCGGCATAATCGGGGTTCATCTGGCGCGCCGCGCGAATGTCCGCCTCTGTCCAATCGGGGATCTCGGGCAGCGGCTCCGAGATATAGGCCGCCACCGCCGCGATTTCCTCGGCGCTCAAAGTATCGGCAAAGGCCGGCATCTGCGTCGCGGCGCGGCCGTGGGCGATCACGTCCTCCAGCGGCGCGCCGCGCAGCCGGGCCAGCGCTTCGGGGATCAGTGCCGGGCCTGTGCCGCCCAGCCGGCTTTCGGCGTGGCAGGCCGCGCACAGGTCCTGGTAGATGGTCTGGCCCGAGGGATCGGAACGGCCCGCGCCTGGCAGCATTACCCCCGCCGCCAGCACCAGCGCGCCCAGATGCAGGGCGTTAGAAGAAACGATGCGCGGGATCATGGCTCTTGCCTCGGAACGGGGTGACGGTCAGGCGGTCGGTCTCGGCCAGGCCGATCTCGGCGTTGGACAGGTAGCAGGCCGGATCCTCGGCCCAGGGATCGCCTGTGATCTGCAACGCCCGGATCCGGGTATTGCCGCCGCAGACATGCTGGAAGGCGCAGGCACCGCAGCGCCCCTTCAGCGGGCGCGGCCGCTGGCGCAGGGTTGCCAGCATCGCGTCATCGCCGGTCCACAACTGCGAGAATGGCGTCTGCTTGACGTTGCCAATGGTGTAATCCGACCAGTAGGTGTCGGGGTGCACCGCCCCGGTGGGGGCAATGTTGGCCACGCCCAGCCCGCTGGAATTGCCGCCCCAGGCCTGAAGATGCGCCTCGACATGGGCAGCGCGCTCGGCGTCGACGTGCTGGCGCCCCCATTGCAGGAAATACACGGCGTCTGCATCGTTGTTGCCGGTGACAATCTCCAGCGGCGCGCCCCCGGAAACCGCGTTCCAGGCACGCTCTATCAGCAGGTCCATCGCCCGCCGGGTGCGCATGTGCTGGGTATCGTCGCCGCGGTTCTTGTCGCCCCGCCCGGCATAGACCAGGTGCGACAGGTAGAACTTGTCGACACCCTCGCTGTTGCACAGGTCCAGCATGTCGCCCAGCATGTGGGCATTGCCATCGGTGATGGTGAAACGCAGCCCGACCTTGATGCCGCGCGCCTTGCAGGCGCGCACGCCGGCCAGCGCCTCGTCAAATGCGCCGTCCTTGCCGCGGAACCAGTCGTTCTGCGCGCCGATCCCGTCCAGCGAGATGCCGACATAATCGAACCCCAGCGCTGCCACGCGGTCGGCGTTCTCGCCCGTCAGCTTGGTTCCGTTGGTCGACAGCGACAGGTGGCGGAAATCCAGCGCCCGGGCGCGTTCAGCCAGGGTAAAGAAGTCGCGGCGCGACAGCGGCTCGCCGCCCGACAGGATCAGCGCCGGAATGCGAAAGGCTGCCAGGTCGTCGAGCACCGCCATCGCCTGCGGCTGGCTCAGCTCACCCGGGAAATCGACATCCGCCGACACCGTGTAGCAATGCCGGCAGCGCAGGTTGCAGCGCCGGGTCAGGTTCCAGATCACCACCGGCTTGACCGCGCCGCTGGCGCGGCGAGCGCGCACCGGCGTGGGGGTGACCAGTTCCTGCATGTATTGGGTGAGGCGAAACACCGGTTCAGCCCTCCTGTCTGAGCCGCATCCCGGTCTTTTTCAGGATGCGCGTTGAATAAAGCACGTCACTGGCGCGGCACGCGCCGCCCAGCAACGCCGCGATCTGGTCACGGTGGGCCTCGACCGCGTCGCGGTCGGGTCCGTGGATCATGGCGAACAGGTTGTAGGGCCAGCCTTCGGCCCGCGGGCGCAGGTAGCAATGGCTGACAAAATCCAGCGCGCCGACCTTGGCGCCCAGCGTTTCGGCCTGTTCGTCCTCGACGTCCCACACGCTCATGCCATTGGCGACCATGCCCAGCGCATAGTGGTTGGGCGCAACGGCGATGCGGCGGATCACGCCACTTTCGATCATCGCGCCGATCCGGGCAATCACCTCGGCTTCGTCCAGGTCCAGCCATCCGGCGACCTCGGCATAGGGCGCGGCCACCAGCGGCAGACCGCCCTGCGTGGCCGAGAGGATACGTCTGTCTGTCGCGTCGATCATGCCGCCACCCGGAAGCCGATGAAGAATTCCTTCAGTTTCGGAAAGCGCAGCACCGCGATTTCGGTCTCGCGCTCGATCCGGTCCGCCGTGGCGTCAATGTCTTCGGGCCTGTCGCAGGCCAGGACGAACCACATGTTCAGCCGGTGGACCCGTTCATAGTTGTGCGCCACCTCGGGATGCGCATTGACCAAAGTCAGGACATCTTCGAACCGTTCCTCGGGCACCGCCATGGCGCACAGGCAGAATGCCCCACCCATCGCCGCCGCATCCAGAAACGGGCCGAAGCGGGTGATCGCCCCGATCTCGCGCAGCGCGGCGATCCGCCCGATCAGCGCCTCTTCCTCCAGCCCCAGCGCGGATGCCACTTCGGCAAAGGGGCGGGGACACAACGGAAACCCTTCCTGCAACACGTTGATGATCTGCCGGTCGATGGCGTCGAGCGTGTCTGGAGGCAAGGGGGTGCGTCGCATGTCAGGCGGCCCTTTCGGATACTCTTGCAAGATGCGCGCCGGTCTGGCGGAAGCAGCGCGTGGAAAACAGTGTCTGGTGATCGACCCCGGCCAGTGCCGGCAGCGCGCGCGCGCGGGCCAGCACAGACAGCGCCTCATCGCGCGTGCGGGCGTGGATCATCGAAAACAGCCCGTGCCGCCATACGCCAGGCACCGTGCGGCGCTGATAGCACAACGTCACGCCCGGCAGCGCCGCCAGCGACTGGCCGGCGTCCTCCATCGCGGTGTCGGGCACATCCCAGACCACCATGGCGTTGGCCTTCCAGCCGATTGCCCGGTGGCGCACGATCACACCGAAACGCGACACGATCGCCGCCCGGATCAACGCGTCCGTGCGGTCGATTACCTCGGCCTCGGGCCGATCCAGCGAAGCGGCGATGGCGGCAAAGGGACGGGGCACCAGCGGCAACCCCTGCGACAGCGCGTGCAGCAGTGGCCGGTCGTCCTCGCGCAGCGCTTCCAGATCTGCCTTGGCCCTTGTCAGCCGGCGCGGCCCGGCCCCGCTCAGCGAAAAGCCCAGGTCGATGTTGAACGGCCGCAGCAGACGCAAGTCCAGCACCGTCAGCCCGGTTTCGGCGCGGATGCGCGCCAGGCAGGCGTCCAGATGCGCGGTATCGCAGGCGGTCACGACAAACCACAGGTTCCAGTCGTGCTCCCGCAGGTAGGAGTGGTTGATTTCCACCAACGCGTTCAGCCGCGCCGCCACCGTCTCGATCCGGTCAGGCGGCACCGACAGTGCCGCAAGGGTCGAAGCGCCGGCAGTATTCGGGCGCACCGTCGCGCCAACGCGGGTGATCCGCCCTGACTTCTGCTGCCGTTCCAGACGGGCGATGGTCTCGGCCTCGTCCAGGCCCAGCCGTTCGGCGATCCAGGCGAACGGGCGCGGGCAGGCGGGCAGGTCGCGCTGGAAATCGTCCAGCAGGCGGCGGTCGATGGCGCTCAGCGTTTCGGGCATGACCGTCATAGCCCCGGCTGGTGTGCGCGCGCCGTGAAGAAGATGCCCGAGGGCGCTTGCGCCGGAATCTCGGCCTTCACGGCATAGTTGCGGGTGTCGTAGACGACGATCTTGTTGTCATCGCGCGAGCTGATCCAGGCTTCGGCCCCGCGCGGGGCGAATTCCATGTG
>JAGRMT010000022.1:9985-11249 GCA_020441125.1 Roseivivax sp. | reverse complement strand
TCGTAATGCTGGGCCGCGTAGCTGCGCCCGATCTCGCTGCCGCCGGCCAGCGGCATCATCCGCAGGCAGCACACCAGCGCGCCACTGCCCACCTCTTCCACCAACAGGTGGTCGCATTCCGAATCAAACCGATCGGCATCCAGCCCGTCCTGGCCGTGAAACGCCAGGTGGCGCAGCCGCTGCGCCGCCTCGACATCGTCCTGTGTCCGGGCCAGCCGGCTGTGGTAACGCCCGCGCGTCTGCATCGCCCACCCCGTGGTTGCCGCCGGCACGTCCGGCAGCGGGTTTCGAGCTGTGCAGTCCCGTGCGGGCGTGACAGCGGTATGACAGAGGGGCGGCTTAGTTGCCGCCGCCCAGCAGCTGCTCTGCGGTGAAGCCGCCGATATTGCCGAACAGCTTGCGTATGAAGCTGATGTCGCCGTCGCCGGACTTGGTCACGCGGCGGGTCAGCGGCACCACTTGGCCGTCCTCGAGCCCATAGGTGGTGATTCCGGTCACCACGCCGGCCGGGTCGAAGGCGATCTCGACCACGGTGCGGTCAATCACCTCGGGCGCTTGCCAGGCAAAGGTGCGAATCTGGCTCTCGATGTAATAGAAGCCGCTGTCGCGCAGCACGCCGGCGGTACTGGGCACGCCAACCAGCTCTTCGACGCTGGCACGGGTGTCGATGCCGGGCACGATCTGTTGCAGGTCTTCCTCGGCTGGAACATAGCCGTGGGTCCGGACCATCGCCGTACACGCCGTCAGCGTCAGCGCCAGCGTGACCGCCGCAACGGTTGCCTTGATTGTTCCGCCCATTCCGCCCCTCTTGCCTCGGCCCCCATCGGCTTTTATCTCGCTTACAGAAGCCTGCCCGCCCGTTCAAGTCAAGGAACCGCCTGTTGACCCGATCAAACACGCCAGATCATGGCAGTTTTCGCGTTGCCGAGCTGTCAAGCCGCCATCCCACCGCGTTTTCCCTCGTCCCGGACGCTGCCGCCCGGGCTGCGTTGGCCGCGGAACTGGCGTTGCTCGATCTCAAGAAGGTCACCTTCACCGGTGAAATCGCCCCCGAAGGCAAGCACGGCTGGAGGCTGAGCGGTCATCTGGGCGCGACCGTGGTGCAGCCCTGCGTGGTAACGCTGGCGCCGGTCACCACCCGGATCGAAACCGATGTCGCGCGCCGCTACCTGCCGGAGGACGAGCAGTTCGAGGCCGGCTCCGAATCCGAGATGCCCGAAGACGAAACGGTCGAGCCGCTGTCGGCCGCGATCTCGCCCGCCGC
>JAGRMT010000022.1:5524-9873 GCA_020441125.1 Roseivivax sp. | reverse complement strand
CGCTGAAATCGCTGCGCGGCAAGCTGGGCGAAAATGACGGCTGAGCGTATAATCCCCCTTGCAAAACGGCCGCCCATCCGTATTTTCGCGCCTTCATCCGGATTCCGGCTTGCGCCCCTTAGCGCCTTGCGCGTATGAGGCCGCACCATCCGCTAACACATGGCCCGGACACCGTGGCCCTACGATCAATTGAGGTTGAGACATGGCTGTCCAACAGAACAAAGTTTCGAAATCGCGCCGCAACATGCGTCGTGCTCATGACGCTCTGACCGGGGGCAACCCGAACGAGTGCACCAACTGCGGCGAGCTGAAGCGCCCGCACCACGTCTGCCCGTCCTGCGGCCACTACGCGGACCGCGAAGTGATCGCGCAAGCCGACGAAATCGACCTGGAAGACGACGCCGCCTAACAGCGCCAACTGGAAGCCGTCCGTATGACCTCGTTGCAGGAAAACGCAGACGCGGGAAACGGACCGGTGGTTCTGTCGATCGACGCCATGGGCGGCGATCTTGGCCCTTCGGCGGTCGTTGCCGGACTTGCGAAAGCCGCGGGTGAAAATCCGCGGCTGCGTTTCATCCTGCACGGTCCCAAGGACGAGCTGGAGCGCCTCATCGCCAAGCGGCGGGGCCTCGAGAAGGTTGTCGAGATTCGCGATGCCGAAGGCTTCGTGACGATGGAAGACAAGCCCAGCCAGGTGATGCGCCAGGGCAAGGGCACCTCGATGTGGTCGACGCTCGAGTCGATCCGCGAGGGCGAGGCCACCGTCGCCGTCTCTTGCGGTAACACCGGCGCGCTGATGGCGCTGTCCATGGTGCGTCTGCGCAAGATGCCCGGCATCAACCGCCCCGCCATCGCCATCCTGTGGCCCTCGCGAAACCCGCAGGGCTTCAACGTGATGCTGGACGTGGGCGCCGACATCCGCGCCGATGCCAGCGATTTGCTGCAATATGCTCTGATGGGCGTTTCCTACGCTCGCAACGGCCTGGGCCTGACCCGGCCGCGCGTCGGGCTGCTGAACGTCGGCGTGGAAGAGCACAAGGGCCGGGCCGAGCTGAAAGAGGCGCACGAGCTGATCCGTGTCCAGGCCGACCAGGCCAAGTTCGACTTTGTCGGCTTTGTCGAGGGCGGCGACATCCCGGGCACGCGTTGCGACGTGGTTGTCACCGACGGCTTTACCGGCAACATCGCGCTGAAGACCGGCGAAGGCACGGCCAAGCTGGTGGGTGACTTGCTGCGCGACGCATTCGCCTATTCGCTGCTGTCGCGACTGGCCTCGCTGCTGGCCCTGACCTCGTTGCGGCGGCTGAAACAGCGCATTGATCCACGCCGGGTCAACGGCGGCGTGTTCCTGGGCCTGAATGGCACAGTCGTGAAGTCTCATGGCTCGGCTGACGCGACGGGAGTAGCCGCGGCGGTCAAGCTGGCCTATGAACTGGCACAGACCAGGTTCGGCGACAAACTGGCGGCAAGGGTTGCATCCGCCGTTACCCCGGACCACGATGACTAGATGTGCACCGGGCAAGTAAACGGATACCAAGAATGACTACGCGCGCCGTCGTGATCGGTGTCGGACATTACCTGCCCGAACGCATCGTGGAAAACGCCGAATTCGAACAGTCCCTCGACACCACCGACGACTGGATTCGCTCGCGCTCGGGGATCGAGCGGCGTCATTTCGCGGCCGAAGGCCAGACCACCTCGGACCTGGCAGCCCGCGCCGCGCGCGACGCGTTGCAGGATGCCGGTATCGAAGCGGACGATCTGGATGCGATCATCGTCGCCACCTCCACCGCCGACCTGACCTTCCCCTCGGCCGCCACCATGGTGCAGGCCGAACTGGGCATGACCCGCGGTTTTGCATTCGACGTGCAGGCGGTCTGCGCCGGCTTCGTCTTTGCCCTGGCCAATGCCAACGCGCTGATCCTGTCGGGTCAGGCCAAGCGCGTGATGGTGATCGGTGCCGAAACCTTCAGCCGGATCATGGACTGGAGCGACCGCGGCACCTGCGTGCTGTTCGGCGATGGCGCCGGCGCGCTGATCGTGGAGGCACAGACGGGCAACGGCACCAACGCCGACCGTGGCATCCTGTCGATCGACCTGAACTCTGACGGGCGGCATCGCGACATTCTCTATGTCGATGGCGGCGTCAGCACCAACAGCATCGGCTTTCTGCGCATGGAGGGCAAAGAGGTCTTCCGCCACGCGGTCGAGAAGCTGGCCGCCACCGCCACCACGGCGCTGGAGAAGGCCGGTCTGAACGGCTCCGATGTCGACTGGGTCGTGCCGCATCAGGCCAATATCCGAATCATCCAGGGCACCGCGCGCAAGCTGGGCCTGGACATGGATCACGTCGTGGTAACCGTACAGGATCACGGCAATACCTCGGCCGCATCGATTCCCCTCGCCCTGTCGGTGGGCAAGGATCGCGGCCAGATAAAGCCCGGTGACCTGCTGGTAACAGAGGCAATTGGCGGCGGTCTGGCCTGGGGCGCTGTCGTCCTGCGCTGGTGACGCCGGAAGGCGTCATAATTTCGCCTGTCAACGGGCGCAGCCAAGCCGTTGATATTGACTCGGAAAACTGGTTGACCTCATACTGCCGTGCATTGCGGGAGGAACCGGCCATGGGCGAGAAGACGTTGACACGGATGGACCTGAGCGAAGCGGTGTTTCGCGAAGTGGGGCTGTCGCGAAACGAAAGCGCCGAACTGGTCGAAGCCGTGCTGACGCATATGTCCGACGCGCTGGTCGCCGGAGAGCAGGTGAAGATCTCCTCTTTCGGCACTTTCTCGGTTCGCGAAAAGGCGGCCCGGGTCGGCCGCAACCCCAAGACCGGGCAGGAAGTGCCGATCCAGCCGCGCCGCGTGCTGTCCTTCCGCCCGTCGCACCTTCTGAAAGAGCGCGTTGCCGACGGCAACAAATCCTGACCTGACCCGAGGACCGGTTCATGAGTAAATCGCCAGACGCCTTTCGCACGATCAGCGAAGTGGCGGAGTGGCTCGATACGCCGGCCCATGTCCTGCGCTTCTGGGAAAGCCGTTTCACCCAGGTGAAACCGATCAAGCGCGCGGGCGGACGGCGCTATTACCGCCCCGCCGACATGGCGCTGCTGGGCGGAATCAAGAAACTGCTTCACGAAGACGGCATGACCATCAAGGGCGTGCAGAAGGTGCTGCGGGAAAAGGGTGTCAAGCATGTCGCCGGCCTGTCCGACCCGGTCGGGATCGAGGACGAGGCCGCCGACGAGGAAATCGCCGAAGCGCCGATGATCGAGATCGACGCCGAGGAACCGGCGGAGACCGTGGTGCCCTTCCCCGGCGGCGCCCCCCGCGCCCTTGCCGCCGAACCGGCCCCCGAAGCCGCCAGCGATGACGGCTGGCCCGAGGCAGAAGCCGACAGCCCGGCGGAGGCGGCCGAGGACTGGCCGGCGGACACAGCAGAGCACGACGCCGCAGCCCCCGTGGCCAAGCAGGCCGCCGGGACCGCCGCCCGGACCGATGGCGAGGACCGCGACAGCTGGCCCGAGGCCGAGGCCGACAGCCCGGCGGAAACGGCCGAGGACTTCCCATCCGATCCCGAGGACACCGGCGCAATCGACCTTGCCACCGACGCGCGCGACGACGAGCCCGCCGCGCAGACCGCCGAAGACGAGACCGAGGCCTGGCCCGAAGCAGAAGCCGACAGCCCGGCGGAAACGGCCGAGGACTTTCCGGCCGATCCCGAGGACACCGGCGCAACCGAAATCGCCGCCAAAGCGCATGAGGACGAGCCCAGCGCGCAGTCCGCCGGAGGCGAGACCGAGGCCTGGCCCGAGGCGGAAGCCGACAGCCCGGCGGAGGCGGCCGAAGACTTCCCGGCCGATCCCGAGGACGCAAGCGCCGCGGCGGCAGAACCTGCTGCCGAAGCCCAGGCACGTGCGGCCAACCCGCTGGACTGGCCCTCGGCCACCACCGGCCTGCCCCCGATCCCGCATTCGCGTGACGAGCTGGTCTGGCACGAGCGCGACATCCGCACCCAGCTGCAAAAGGCGCTGGGCACCCAACCCGCGGCCCCCGCTGCGCCCGCCCCGGCCCCGTCCGGCCTGGCGCCGCTGATCCCCGCCGTGCCGGTACCGCCTGACCAGCCGACCGCCAGCTATGCCGCCATTCCGGGTGTCGTCGCCCTGCTCTCTCGCATCGACCGGCTAAGCCCCGAGCAGGCCGCAGAGTTGTCGGCCCTGGCCAGCCGCCTGCGCGGTGGCCGCTGAGTCAAAACTTTTGCCACAGGGGGTTGCCCCCGGCGGCAAATCGGGTAAGACACGCCACACCACGTCGGGCTATAGCGCAGCCTGGTAGCGCGTCCGTCTGGGGGAC
>JAGRMT010000022.1:4830-5511 GCA_020441125.1 Roseivivax sp. | reverse complement strand
TCAAGTCCTGCTAGCCCGACCATTTTCCTTCCGATGTGGTTTTTTTTCGAAAGGGTCGCCCCTTTCGCGCCTCTGCGCATGCTATGCGCGGCGCGCACCGGGGGGCTTTTCCCCCCGAACCCCCCAGAGATATTTGGACAAAGAAGAAGCAGCACAACCGGTACGCCGACCGGGCGGCGTCCGAACGGGCAAGGACGGCCCCGAAATCGGGGCCGCGTTCAGGCGGCGGCGGCTTCCTCGGCCTGTTGGCGGTTCCACAGCTGGGCATAACGCCCGGCTTTGGCCAGCAAAGCGTCATGTGTGCCTTCCTCGACGACCTTGCCGGCCTCAAGCACCACGATGCGGTCGGCATCGGCGATGGTGGAGAGCCGGTGCGCGATGGTGATCACCGTGCGCCCCTCGCCGGCGCGTTTCAGCGCGGTCTGAATCGAGGCTTCGGTTTCGCTGTCCAGCGCCGAGGTGGCTTCGTCGAGCAGCAGGATCGGCGGATCCTTCAGCAATGTGCGGGCGATGCCGACGCGCTGCTTCTCGCCGCCGGACAGCTTGAGCCCGCGTTCGCCCACCATCGTGTCATAGCCTTCCGGAAGCGCTGTGATGAAATCATGGATCTGCGCGGCGCGGGCCGCGGCCTCGATCTCGGCCTGGGTAGCGCCGTCACGGCCATAGGCGATGTTGTAGCGG
>JAGRMT010000022.1:0-4809 GCA_020441125.1 Roseivivax sp. | reverse complement strand
GTGTCCTGCGGCACCACGCCGATCGCCTCGTGCAGGCTGTGCTGGGTCACGTCGCGCACGTCCTGGCCGTCGATCCGCACCGCGCCGCCTGTCACGTCATAAAAGCGGAACAGCAACCGGCCAATGGTAGACTTGCCCGAGCCCGAAGAACCGACCAGCGCCACGTTCTGCCCTGCCCCGACGTGGAGCGAAACGCCGTCGAGGATAGGGCGGGCCGCGTCATAGCCGAAGGCGACGGTATCGAAATCGACCACGCCGCCGGCGACGGCCAGCGCCGGCGCGCCAGGCTTGTCCTGGACCTCGGCCGGTTGGTCGAGCAGGCCGAACATCTCGCCCATGTCGACGAGGCTTTGCCGGATCTCGCGGTAGACCGTACCGAGGAAGTTCAGCGGCATGGTGATCTGNTCATATAGGCGTTGACCATGACGAAGTCGCCCACGGTCAGCGTACCCTGCTGCACCCCCAGCGCCGCCATGACCATGACGATCACCAGCCCGGCGGTGATCAGCAGCGACTGGCCGAAGTTCAGGAACGCCAGCGAGGTCGACGTCTTGACCGCCGCCTCGGCATAGGCGCCCATGGCCACGTCGTAGCGCTCTGCCTCGCGGGTTTCCGCTCCGAAATATTTGACCGTCTCGAAGTTCAGCAGCGAGTCGATCGCCTTCTGGTTCGCGTCGGTATCCTGCTTGTTCATCTCGCGCCGCAGCTTCACGCGCCATTCGGTGACGGCGAAGGTGAACCAGACGTAAAGCGCGATGGTGACGGCGACGACGACGAGGTACCAGATGTCGAACAGCCAGGCCAGGACGATGCCGATCAGCGCCAGTTCGAGCACCAGCGGGCCGACGCTGAACAGCATGAAGCGCAGCAGGAAGTCGACCCCTTTCACCCCGCGCTCGATGATGCGCGAGAGGCCCCCTGTCTTGCGGGTGATGTGATAGCGCATCGACAGCCGGTGGATATGGGTGAAGGTCTGCAACGCCAGTGCCCGCAACGCCCGCTGCCCGACGCGGGCGAACAGCGCGTCGCGCAATTGCTGGAAGCCCACCGTCATCAGCCGCGACATGCCATAGGCCACTGTCAGCCCCACCGCGCCCAACATCAGCGGGCTGGCCACGTCGCCGCCCAGCGTGTCGACCGCCGCCTTGTAAAGCATCGGCGTGGCAACCGCGATCAGTTTGGCCACCAGCAGGAACGCCAGCGACCAGACCACCCGGCGCTTCACCCAGGGCTCGTCATCGGGCCACAGGTAGGGCCCGACGCGGCGGAGGATCTCCCAGCCGTTCTGCGGTGTCTCGGTCGAATTGGTTGGGCTGGGGCCGCGCATGTGGATGTCCTGCTTGGCTGTTGCCCGGCGGGGGCAAACGGGTTAGAAACATTTCAACTGTTCTTGAGTAATTGAAGAATGGAGCAGAGTAAAGTCCTTGCCGCCCTGTCGGCGCTGGCCCATGAAACGCGGCTGGATATCGTGCGCCTGCTGGTGGCGCGCGGCCCCCAGGGTATGTGCGCCGGCGGTATCGCGCAGCGGCTGGGCCTGTCGGCCTCGGCCCTGTCGTTCCATCTGTCGGCGCTGGGCGGGGCCGGGCTGTTGGCCGCCACGCGCCAGGGCCGGCACGTTCACTACCGCGTTGACCTGGGCCAGATCGGGGCGGTGATGGGTTACATGCTGAACGACTGCTGCGCCGATCACCCCGAGGTGCGGCGCAGTTGTCTGGAGCGGTGCGGCCAGGATCAGTCGGGCAGATCGAACACCTGACCGGGGTAGATCAGGTCGGGATCGCGGATGCGGTCGCGGTTGGCCTCGAACACGCGGACATATTCGATGCCCTCGCCATAGCGGTCACGCGCGATGGCCCACAGCGTATTGCCCGGCTGCACCGTGATGGCACGGATCGCCGCGCCCTGCCCGTCGGCCGACAGGCTGGCCAGCAGCGCCGGGTCCTCGCGCTTGAACGGGCTTTCGACGCGGGCGATCACCTCGCCCTCGGCGTTCAGCCGGTCGACGCGCAGCGTGTAGACACCGGTATCCACCTCCGGCAGATCAGCCTGCCAGGCGCCCTGTTCGCTGACGCGCGAGGTGGTGACGGGCTTGTTGTTCAGGTAGATGCGCACGAACCCGTCGCCGGCCCCGCGTCCGGAAACCGCAACCTCGCCGTGGCTGTTGTACGAGATGGCGTCGAGCGCCAGGTCCACCGTGACTTCGGGTGCACCGCCGGCGGCCTGGGGCGCCTGAAGCACCTGCACCCCCTCAGGGCGCGAGATCAGGACCGTCGTTCCGGCCTGTGACACGGTCGAGGCCTGCGCCGGGGCGCTGGGCGCGCTGCCCGCCGGAACGGTCGCCGAAGGCTCTGCCGTGGCGGTCTGCAACTCAGGCCGGGGTGCGGCTGCGCCGCCCTGCCCCTGCGGCGCCTGCCCGGCGCCCGGCGTGTTCAGCTGCGCGGCGGCGGCGGTCTGAACGGCGCCGTCGCCCGCCTCGGGCGCGGCCACGGGCGTGTCGGTCGCGGCGGCAGCAGCGGCCTGCGGCGCCTCGGTGCTTGCGGCGGGCGCGACGGTGGCGCCTTCGGCCTGGGGGCTGACCGTGGGCTGTGCCGCAGCGGTCTCTGTCGTCGTGGTCTCGGTCGCGGTGGCTTCAGCGGCAGCAGCCTGCGTGGCGGCTTTGGCCGCGGCGGGTTCTGTCGCCGAGGTGCCGGTCGCGGCGGTCTCGGTCGCGGCGGTTTCCGGGGCGGCGGTTTCAGGCGACGGCGCCGCTGCCACGGCTTCGGGCGCGGCGGCGGGTGTCGGCGTCAGGATCACCTCTTCCTCGGAATCGATCGGCTCGTCGCCCTCGACATACATGCGCAGGCGCAGCACGCGCGGCGCGTCGCTGACGGGAAGGTCAAGGAAGCTGACGAATCGCCCCTCGCCGTCGGACCGGGTGCGCGCGGCCTCGGAATCGTCGACCAGGATCGCCAGGTCGGAACCGGGCACGGCCACCCCGGCGACCAGGGTCATCCCGTCCACCTCGGCGCGCACCAGGTCGAACCGCGGCGGCGCGGGGCGCAGCACAACGGGTGCAGGGCTGGCGGGCGCGGGCGTTGTCGCCGTCTCGGTCGCGGATTCGGCTTGTGGCGCAGGGCTCTGCGCCTCGGGCGCGGCGGATTCGGGCGCGGGCAGTGCTGCCTGCTGGCCTGCGGGTTCGGGCTCAACCGGCTGAAGCCGGTTTGCATAGCCGAACCAGATCGCCGCGGACACCGCCGCCAAACCCATGCCTCCGATGACAGCGTTACGCGCAAGCGTGCTGTTTGCCATAGTTCTTCCCCCACCCGCGGTCCGGCGCCCTGTGGCTCGGGCGCGTACCCCTGTATCCGCGGTTGAGCGAGCATAGCAACACCGTTATCAACGGTCAAAATACCCTTTTTGTACAAGGCGGGTTGGGCATGACTTCGATTTGCGTCTATTGCGGCTCGCGCAAGGGCCGGAAACCAGCGTTTGAAACCGCGGCAACCGCCCTGGGCCAGGCCATTGCGGCCGAGGGCTGGCGGCTGGTTTACGGGGCCGGCGATGTCGGGCTGATGGGCTCTGTCGCGCGGTCGGCGCAGCAGGCCGGGGCGGAAACCTTCGGCGTCATCCCTCAGCACCTGCTGGACCGCGAGGTGGGCAAGACCGACCTGAGCCGTTTCGTGGTCACCGAGACGATGCACGAACGCAAGAAGGTGATGGTGATGAACGCCGACGCCATCGTGGTTCTTCCGGGCGGTGCAGGGTCGCTTGACGAGTTCTTCGAAGTTCTGACCTGGCGCCAGCTGGGCCTGCACGACAAGCCGATCCTGCTGCTGAACGTCGCCGGTTACTGGGATCCGCTGAACCGGCTGCTGCACCACATCATCGACAACGGCTTTGCCGACCTGTCGCTGGCAGACCTGGTGATGTCCGTGCCGGATGTCGATGGCGCGATGTCGGCGCTGCGCCGCGCCCTGGGCAAGCCGCGCTGACGCAGGTGTGACTGCCCGCCGCGTCCGCCGGACACGGTGTTTCATTCAGCTTTGGCAATGCGTGTGCTAGTCTCGCCGCCACATTGGCAGAGAGGCACCCCATGGCACGACATTTCCCCATCCTTCCGGCCGCTTTGGCCGCCATCGTTGCCCTGGGCACGGGCGCCGGGGTGTTGCAGGCGCAGATGATGCACGGCGGCGGCATGGGCCACATGCACGGCGCCGACGGCACAGGCCATGACGAAATCAACATGCCTGGCCTGCGCGGTCTGAACGCCACAGCCGAGGAAAGCGCCGAACTGGCGGTGATGTTCCAAGGGTTTCAGAGCATGTCGCGCACCGTCGAGAACCTGCCCGACGGCATCCGTACCGTTACCACGGCTTCGGACCCAGAGGTGATGGCCGCCCTTGTCAGCCACGTCTCCGGCATGATCGGCCGGGTCGAGGCCGGGGACGATCCGCAGATCTTCATCCAGAGCCCGACGCTGGATTTGCTGTTCGAGCGCGGCGACGCCATCGTGACCGAAATCGACATCACCGATGCCGGCATCGTGGTTACGCAGACCTCGGACGACCCCGAAGTGGTGGCGACGCTGCAAACCCATGCAGGCGAGGTTTCGGACATGGCCGCGCGCGGGATGCTGGCAGTGCACGAAATGATGATGAAGCGCGTCGGCAACTGAATGAAAAACCCCGCAAGCCAATGGCTTGCGGGGCGTTCATCAGGCAAAGTCGCAGCTGCGGATCACATCCGGCTGGCGACGTTTTCCCAGTTCACCAGGTTGTCGAGGAAGTTCGACAGGTAGGCCGGCCGCTTGTTGCGGAAGTCGATGTAGTA
>JAGRMT010000176.1:39117-39531 GCA_020441125.1 Roseivivax sp. | reverse complement strand
AGGAAGCGCACGAATGCATCCGCCCCACCGACATGGCCGCCGACGCCGCCGCGCTGAAGCTCAGCGATCCGGACCAGCGCAAGCTGTATGACCTGATCTGGAAGCGCACCCTGGCGTGCCAGATGGAAGGTGCCCGGCTGGAACGCACCACGGTCGAGATCGCCAGCGCCGACGGCCAGGTCGGCCTGCGCGCGACCGGTCAGGTGGTGCTGTTCGACGGGTTCCTGAAGGTCTACGAGGAGGGCCGTGACGACGCCGCGGCGGATGACGACGACAAGCGTCTGCCGCAAATCATGCAGGGCGAGAAGGCCGACAAGCGCAAGGTCACGTCGGAACAGCATTTCACCCAGCCGCCGCCGCGATATACCGAAGCGACGCTGGTCAAGCGGATGGAAGAGCTGGGCATCGGCCGCC
>JAGRMT010000176.1:36760-39059 GCA_020441125.1 Roseivivax sp. | reverse complement strand
CCTGATCCCCGAGGACAAGGGCCGCATCGTCACCATTTTCCTGCTGAACTTCTTCAAGCGCTATGTCGAATACGACTTCACCGCCGCGCTGGAGGAAGAGCTTGACGACGTGTCCGCCGGCGCCAAGGACTACAAGGCCTTGCTGTCCCGCTTCTGGCGCGACTTCAGCGCCGCCATCGCCGAAACGTCGGAACTGCGCATCACCGAGGTGCTGGACGTTTTGGACGAGGCGCTGGCACCGCAGCTGTATCCCCCGCGCGAGGACGGGTCCGATCCGCGCACCTGCCCCAAGTGCGGCAAGGGCCAGCTGCATCTGAAAACCTCGCGCACCGGCGGGTTTGTCGGCTGCGGCAACTATCCCGAGTGCACCTACACCCGCCCGATCGCCGGCGAGGGCGCCGAGGGTGACGAGCGCGTGCTGGGCACCGACCAGGGTGACGAGATCTGGCTGAAGGACGGCCGTTTCGGCCCCTATGTCCAGCGCGGCGAGGCGACGCCCGAGAACAAGAAGCCGCCGCGGGCGTCACTGCCCAAGGGCTGGTCCAAGGACGACATGACGCTGGAAAAGGCGCTGACGCTGTTGAACCTGCCGCGCGTGGTGGGGATGCACCCAGAGGGCGGCGCGGTCAGTGCCAATTTTGGCCGCTTTGGCCCCTACCTGATGCACCAGCTGCCTGACGAGGCAAAACCGGTTTACGCCAACCTCAAGGATCCGGCCGACGTGTTCGAGATCGGGATGAACCGCGCGGTCGAGCTTCTGGCCGCCAAGCGGTCCAATCCCGGCGGACGCGGGCGGGCCGCGGCCAAGCCGCTGAAAGAGCTGGGCGCCCATCCCGATGGCGGCGAGATCAGCGTGATGGACGGGCGCTATGGGCCTTATGTCAAATGGGAAAAGGTCAATGCCACCTTGCCCAAGGACACCAAGCCCGAGGATCTGACGCTGGAGGCGGCGCTGGCGCTGATCGCCGAAAAGGCCGGCGAGCCGGCGGCCAAGAAGGGCGCAGCCAAGAAGAAAACCGCCAAGAAGGGGTGACGGGCCGGGCGGGCAAGCCCGCCCCGCGCACACGGCCGGGTCAAGAACCTGTGATTGGACTTTGACTGTCATGCGGCCCAGCTGTCCGGATATGACCGAGGACAGACGAAGAGGCCCCGACATGACAGGCAATTTGACACGTCGGCGCGTTCTGGCCGGCGCCGGCGCGACGCTGATGCTGCCGGCCATCGCCCGCGCCCAGCAAGAAGGCCCCGTTCGGCAGAACATTTCAAGCTTTGCCCATCAGGACTGGCGCGACCATTTCCCCAGCCTGGGCCAGGGCGCAATCGTGGCAGACATCAATTCGCGCGCATTGCATTACTGGAGCGCGGATGGCAGCGATTACCGGGTTTATCCGACGTCGGTGCCGCGCACCGACGAGTTGACCCGGCGCGGATATACCCAGATCGTGCGCAAGAAGGTCGGGCCCAGCTGGACGCCGACCGCATCGCAGCTGGAGCGCTACCCAGACTGGAAGCCGATTGGGCCGGGGCCGGATAACCCGCTGGGAACCCACGCGATGTATCTGGACTGGCCTGCCTATATCATCCACGGCACGCATGACACGCGCAAGATCGGGCGGCGGTCGTCGGACGGGTGCATCGGTCTATACAACGAGGCGATTGCCGAATTGTTCGCCATCGCCCCGGTCGGCACGCAGGTGCGGCTGGTCTGAAACCGCTGTGAAGGCGGCGCGAGGCGCCGCCTTCGTTGACTCTCTTGCGGCGGCGCGGCAAAAGCCAATGACCGTTGTCCGAGGGGAGATCTCCATGAAAAAAGTGTACGGCAGCGCGGCAGAGGCCCTGGACGGGCTTTTGACCGACGGCATGCTGATCGCGGCAGGGGGCTTTGGCCTCTGCGGAATTCCGGAATTGCTGATCGACGCCATCGTCGCCAGCGGGGTCAAGGACCTGACCATCGCGTCCAACAACTGCGGTGTCGACGGGTTTGGCCTGGGCAAGTTGCTGGATACCAAGCAGATCAAGAAGATGATGTCGTCTTATGTCGGCGAGAATGCCGAATTCATGCGGCAGTACCTGTCGGGCGAGCTTGAGCTGGAGTTCAACCCCCAAGGCACCCTGGCCGAGCGGATGCGCGCCGGCGGCTGCGGCATTCCGGGTTTCTACACCAAGACGGGTGTCGGCACGGTGATTGCCGAGGGCAAGGAAGTGAAGACCTGGAACGGCCAGGACTACATCCTGGAAGAAGGCATCTTCGCCGATCTGTCGATCGTCAAGGCATGGAAGGCCGACACCACCGGCAACG
>JAGRMT010000176.1:32571-36753 GCA_020441125.1 Roseivivax sp. | reverse complement strand
AGACGGCGCGCAACTTCAACCCGCCTGCGGCCATGTGCGGCAAGGTCTGCGTGATGGAGGTCGAGGAGATCGTCGAGCCCGGCACGCTGGACCCCGATCACATCCACCTGCCGGGCATCTACGTGCACCGGCTGATCCAGGGTCAGCACGAGAAGCGCATCGAACAGCGCACCGTGCGCAAGCGGGAGAACGCATGATGGCCGATGTCGTGAAGGGCTGGGACCGCAACCAGATGGCGGCGCGGGCCGCCGAGGAACTGGAAGACGGCATGTATGTCAACCTGGGCATCGGGATCCCGACGCTGGTGGCGAACTATGTCGGCGACAAGGACATCACGCTGCAGTCGGAAAACGGCATGCTGGGCATGGGGCCGTTCCCTTTCGAGGGCGACGAGGATCCTGACCTGATCAACGCCGGCAAGCAGACGATCACCGAGCTGCGCCGCACCTCGTATTTCGACAGCGCCACCAGCTTTGGCATGATCCGTGGCGGCAAGATCGCCGCGGCGATCCTGGGTGCGATGGAAGTGGCCGAGAACGGTGACCTGGCGAACTGGATGATCCCGGGCAAGCTAGTCAAGGGCATGGGCGGCGCGATGGACCTGGTGGCCGGTGTCGGCCGCGTGGTGGTGGTGATGGATCACACCAACAAGCACGGCGAGTCGAAGGTGCTGAAGGCCTGCACCCTGCCGCTGACCGGCAAGGGCGTTGTCGACCGGATCATCACCAACCTGGGCGTGCTGGACGTGGTGCCGGGCGGGCTGAAGATCGTGCAACTGGCCGACGGCGTGAGCGACGCCGACCTGCGCGCCGCCACCGAGGCGACGCTGGTCAACTGAATTGTGCGCCGCCCGTGCCGGGCGGCGCGCCGGACCCGCTTGCGCGTGCCGCGCAAGCCGATAAGGGGGCCCCGCGGCCCCCTTTGCCGCCTTCGGCGACATTCACCCCCGCGGGGTATTTTCGGCAAAGAGAAACAGCAGTCGGCTCAGAGCCCCTCGAAGGCGCACAGGGCGTGGACCTCCATGCCCATCGCTTCGAGCCGCTTGCGTCCGCCCAGTTCGGGCAGGTCGATCACGAAGGCGCAGCCGATGATCTCGCCGCCCAGCCGTTCGACCAGCTTTATGCCCGCCTCGGCGGTGCCGCCGGTGGCGAGCAGGTCATCGACCAGCAGGATCTTCTCGCCCGGCTGGATCGCGTCGTCATGGACCTCGACCACGGCGGAGCCGTATTCGAGCGTGTATTCCTCGGAAATGACGGCGCCGGGCAGCTTGCCCTTCTTGCGGATCGGCACGAAGCCAGCCGAAAGCTGGTGCGCGACCGCGCCACCGAGGATGAAGCCGCGGGCCTCGAGCCCCACGACCTTGTCAAAGCGCTGGCCGGCGTAGGGGTGCAAGAGCTGGTCGATCGACATGCGGAAGCCGCGGGCGTCGGCGAAGAGCGTGGTGACATCGCGGAACATGATCCCTTCGTGCGGGAAGTCGACGATGGTGCGGATGTAGTCCTTGACCGATTTCTGGGCGGGTTTCATCGGCTCAGCTCCGGCGCAGGGTTGCAGTGAGAAGGCCCATGCCGATCAGCGCGGCGCCACCGGCGCGGGTCAGCCAGCCGATGACCGCGGGGCGGCCGATGGCGCTGCGCAGACGGTCGGCGGCCAGGGCATAGGCCAGCGCGTTGATCGTTGCGAGGGTGACGAAGGTTGCGATCAGGATCGCGAACTGCGGCAGAAGCGGCGCGCCGGGGCGCAGGAACTGAGGCACGAAGGCGATGAAGAAGGCGATCGACTTGGGGTTCAGCGCGGTCACCAGCGCGGCATGGGCGTAGACGCCGCGGGCGGTGACCTGGGCGCGCGGCACGCGCAAGGCGGTTGGGGCAGAGCGCAGCAGCTTTATCCCGAGCCAGACCAGGTAGAGCGCGCCGGCCCATTTCAGCACGGTGAACAGCGTGGCGGAGGCAAGCACGAGCGCGCCAAGGCCGGCGAGAGACAGGCTCATGGCGATGAAGTCGCCTGTGGCCACTCCGGCCGCAGAGGCGATGGCCACGCTGCGGCCCTTGGACAGGGCGTAGGACAGCACCAGCAGCACGGTGGGGCCGGGGATCAGCAGCAGGGCGGTGCTGGCCAGCACGAAGGTGAGCCAAAGTTCGAGGGGCATGGACAGGTCTCCGTCAGGGGTCGGTTGGCACCGTGGCAAAGCCGCGGGCACCGGGCAAGGGGCGTGTTACAGAACCCGCCCGGCGACTGCGTCGAGCCGGGCGAGCAGCGCCGGGTCGCGTTTGTCCGGCGCGGTCATGATCGCGGTGTCGAGCGCGTGGTCGCAGCCATGCGGACAGCGCGAGTGGTGACCACCGATTAGGCCGGGCAGTTGCCGCACCAGTCCGCGCGCCTTGTCGGCGTTGCCGGTCAGGGTCTTTATCACCTCGGCCACGTCAACGGCTCCGTGGTCGGGGTGCCAGCTGTCGTAGTCGGTGACCATGGCAACGGCGGCGTAACACAGCTCTGCCTCGCGGGCGAGTTTTGCCTCTGGCATGTTGGTCATGCCGATCACGTCGCAGCCCCAGACCTCGCGGTAGAGGCGCGACTCTGCCAGGGTCGAGAATTGCGGCCCTTCCATTGCCAGGTAAGTGCCGCCGCGATGGACGGTGACCCCGGCGGCCCGGGCGGCCGTGGCGCAGGCCTCGCCCAGGCGGCCGCAGGTGGGGTGGGCCAGGCTGACATGGGCAACGCAGCCAGTGCCGAAGAAGGATTTCTGCCGCGCAACGGTACGGTCGATGAACTGGTCGACAATGACGAAATCACCGGGCGCCATGTGCTCGCGGAACGATCCGCAGGCGGAGACGGCGATGACGTCGGTCACGCCCAATCGCTTGAGCGCGTCGATGTTGGCGCAGTAAGGCACATCCGTTGGGCTGTGAACATGGCCGCGGCCGTGACGGGGCAGGAAAGCCATCGGCACGCCGTCCAGCGTGCCGGTCAGGATCGCGTCGGAGGGATCGCCCCAGGGGGTTTCGACCTGCTGCCAGGTGGCGCCGCCCAGTCCGCTGATATCGTAGACACCCGAGCCGCCGATGACGCCGATGCGCGTTTCGCCCATGCCAATCCCCTTTTCCTGCGTGTTCATTCATGGCGCGGCAACGGGGTAACCGCAAGTTTTTGCAGCGGTTTTGGCATAGCGTCCCGCTGGGCGCATGGCGGTTATGCGCCTGGTGCCGTGGCCAATCATGCCGCGGTGCAGTAACGGCGGTACCGCGACCATATTCCCAAAACAGGATGACCTGATGACCCGAGCCATGCTGGCCTCGTTCGCCAATCGCCTTGCCTTGCCTGACCTGAGCCTGCTTCCGCCCGAGCGGCTGACGCCCTCGCGGCTCAGGATCGAGTTGCTGGCCGGGCTGACGGTGGCGCTGGCGCTGGTGCCCGAGGCGGTGGCTTTTGCCTTCGTCGCCGGGGTGCATCCGCTGGTGGGTCTTTACGCCGCTTTCCTAGTGGGGCTGGTGACGGCGCTGATCGGCGGTCGGCCGGGGATGATTTCCGGCGCGACCGGGGCGCTGGCCGTGGTGATGGTCAGCCTGGTCAGCCAGCACGGCGTTGAATACCTTTTCGCCACGGTGGTGCTGATGGGGCTGTTGCAGCTGCTGGCGGGGGCCATGCAGTGGGGCAAGTTCATCCGGCTTGTGCCGCATCCGGTGATGCTGGGCTTTGTCAACGGGCTGGCGATCGTGATCTTCCTGGCGCAGATGGGCCAGTTTCGCGAACCTGGCGGGTCCGGGGCCTGGCTGGCCGGCGGGCCGCTGGCGTTGATGCTTGGGCTTGTGGTGCTGACCATGGCGATCATCTGGGTGATGCCGCGCATCACACGGGTGGTGCCGGCGCCGCTGGCCGGGATCGCGGTGGTTGCAGCGCTGGTGATCGGGCTGGGACTGGACGTGCCGCGGGTGGGCGACATGGCCTCGATCCAGGGCGGTCTGCCGGCGTTTCACCTCCCGGCGGTGCCGCTGGACTGGCACACGCTGGAAATCATCGTGCCCTATGCGGTGATCCTGGCCGCCATCGGCCTGATCGAGAGCCTGCTGACGCTGAACCTTGTGGGCGACATGACCGGCCAGCGCGGCGGGGCCAGCCAGGAATGCCTGGCGCAGGGCGCGGCCAACGTTCTGACGGGATTCTTCGGCGGCATGGGCGGCTGCG
>JAGRMT010000176.1:277-32560 GCA_020441125.1 Roseivivax sp. | reverse complement strand
AGTCGATGATCAACGTGAAATCGGGGGCGCGCACGCGCATCGCCGGGATCGCGGCGGCGCTGTTTCTGCTGCTGTTCATCCTGGTTGCGGCGCCGCTGATCGAGTTGATCCCGCTGGCGGCGCTGGTGGGGGTGATGTTCATGGTGGTGATCGGCACCTTTGCCTGGAACAGCCTGCGCATCTTGCGCCGGGTGCCGTTGACCGATGCCTTCGTGATCGTGCTGGTAACTGTTGTCACGGTCTACAAGGACCTGGCGGTGGCCGTGGTGGTGGGCGTGATCGTCTCGGCCCTGGCCTATGCCTGGAACAACGCGCGGCGCATCCATGCGACGCGCTATGACTCGCCCGAGGGTGCGCGCGTCTACCAGGTGCAGGGGCCGTTGTTCTTCGGCTCGTCCGACGGGTTCATCGAGCTTTTCGACGTCGAGGGCGATCCCGGCGCGGTGATCGTCGATTTTGCTGGCAGCCGGGTGGTGGACCAATCCGCACTGCAGGCGATCGAGGCGGTGGCGGCCAGATACGAGGCGGCGGGCAAGACCGTCACCCTGCGCCATCTGAGCCGCGATTGCCACCGGCTGTTGACCAAGGCGGGGCATCTGATGGTCGACAGCGATGACGACCCCGATTACCAGCTGGCAGTGGACTACGGCGTGCGGACCGGGATCCTGGGCGGGCACTGACCGTGGCCGGGGAGGGGGCGCTGCCCCCGCTTGCCCTGCGGACAAGCCCCCCGGGGTATTTGTCGCAAGAAGAAGCCTGGGGCGGGGTTATTTCTCGCCCGGGCGGTTCAGGCTGAACACCTCGCGCACCACGGCATAATCTCGATAGCCCAGACGGCTGAGCGGGTTGAAGGCAAGCACGTCGAAGCGGCCGTCTTTCAGGCAATCGTCGCGCATGTGCACGCCGGTCACCTCGCCGAAGACGGCGAAATTGTTTTGTCCTTCCAGCGGAACGATCTGGGTCAGCCGGCATTCCAGATTGGCGGGTGCGTTCGCAACGCGTGAGCAGGCGATGGTCTGGCACTCGGCGCGGGCGATGCCGGCCTTGGTGAATTCATCGACCGAGGCTTCCCATGGGCCGCTGGTGAGGTTCATGGCGTCTTTCATCGCGTATTCGACGATGTTGACGCAGAACACACCGGTTTCGCGGATCTGCGCGACGCTGTCCTTGGTGTCGCCGCGATCGGGCTTGTTGGAGGTGGACGCGAACATCACCTGCGGCGGGGTGTAAGCCACTGCGTTGAAAAAGGAATACGGCGCGAGATTGTCATGCCCCGAAGTTCCGCGAGTGGAAATCCAGCCGATCGGACGGGGGGTGACAATTGCGTTGAACGGATTGTGAGGCAGGCCGTGGCCATCCTGCGGGCGATAGAACATGCGGCGTCTCCTGTTTGAAGCCCGGTTTGCCTCGTGTTAACGCGGAAGCCAAGACGGAAAGGCGGGGACGCGGCGTGTTTGTTCTGGAACGGGAAAAGCCGGAAGACTGGTGGGAGGTCGAAGCATTGTTCGACACCTGCTTCGCGCCCGGGCGGACGGCGCTTTCGTCGTACCGGCTGCGCGACGGCGTGCCGCCGGTGCAGACACTGTCGCGTGTGGCACGTGACGAGAGCGGCAACGTCGGCGGGGCGATCCGCTATTGGCCGGTGCAGGTCAGCGGTCATCCGGTGCTTCTGCTGGGTCCGGTTGCGGTGCACCCGACGGCGCAGGGCGAGGGGCTGGCGGCCTCGATGATCCGGGACAGCCTGGCGGAGGCGGCGGAGCATTGGGACCGGGTGATGCTGGTGGGCGATTATCCCTATTACAAGCGGTTCGGCTTCGAAGTGCTGGACGGGGTTGAGATGCCGCCGCCGACCAACCCTGACCGGACGCTGGGCTTGGCGCTGCATCCGGGTGCCTGGGACGGGGTCAAGGGCGAGGTGGGCAAGGCTTGATTTGCCCGCAGGCGGGGCCATGTCTTGGTGAACGCTTGGGAGCCAATGATGACCCAGATGCTGGTTCAAACCGCCGTCGATGACAAATTGCGCGTGATCGCGCGACGCCACAAGCGCGCCGGCGGGGTCGGGCTGCAACTGCTGAACCTTGTGGGCGGGCAGGCCGAGAACCTGCTGGAGCGGCTGCCGGACGCGGTGAAATCGCGGCTGGAGGATGCCACGGTGCAGGCGCTGACGGTGGCGATGAAGGCGGCGCAGCGGTCGCGCGGTGTGGTGCCGGACCAGAAAGGCTGGCTGAACACGGCGGCGACCACGGCGATGGGCGCGCTGGGCGGGGCAGGCGGGCTGCCCACTGCGCTGGCGGAATTGCCGGTGACGACGACGGTTCTGCTGCGCGCGATCCAGGGCATTGCGCAGGAGTACGGGTTTGATACCGATGATCCGGAAGTGCAGCGCGAATGCCTGGCGGTGTTCGCCTCGGCCGGGCCGCTGTCGGATGACGACGGTGCCGACATGGCTTTTCTCTCGGCTCGGGTGACGCTGACCGGGGCCACGGTGCACGGGCTGATCCGCCGCGTCGCGCCGCGCCTGGCCACGGTGCTGGGTCAGAAGCTGGCCGCGCAGACGGTGCCGTTGATCGGGGCGGTGGCGGGGGCGGCCACGAACTACGCTTATACCAGCTATTACCAGGAAATGGCCCATGTCCACTTTGGCCTGATACAGCTCTCACGGGAATCTGGCCTGGAAAAACGAGCACTGGTCGAAAAACTGCGAAATCACCTCAAAAACGCCTAGGAATTGGGCGTTCTTGCCGCGGTTTCACCTTACGCGGACGGTATTCACGTCAAGACCGGAAATGGCCTTGACGGCGCATTCCCGGGCGCTGCCCCGGCGGTAGGTGTGCACGGTTGACGATTGATGGGGATGCCTGCGAGATCGCAGGCGCCAGGCCCAAGGGCCCAAGTCTACGTCGTCAAGGTGCCCGGCCGCGAAGGTACTCCATCACGGCCGGGCGGATCGATTGTGCCCCGGCCGCGCGCGCTTCGTCGATGACCGACTTCACCTCTGCCAGGTTGCTGCGCATCAGCAGGTGCTTGACCGGCCCGATCGAGGCCGGGCGCATCGACAGCGCATGCAGGCCGATGGCGGCAAAGCACAGCGCTTCGACCGGGCGGCCGGCATCCTCGCCGCAGAACGACAAGGGCGTGTTCGAAACGCGGCAGCGTTCCACGACGTTTTCCAGGAAGGTCAGGAAGCTGACGTTAAGCGTGTCGTAACGCCGCCGGACGCGTTCATTCTCGCGGTCGGCGGCAAAGAAGAACTGTTTGAGATCGTTGCCACCGATCGACAGGAACTCGACCTCGCGGAAGAACTCGTCAGGGGCGAAGGCCAGCGAGGGTGTTTCCAGCATGGCGCCGACTTCCAGCTTGGCCGGCAGCCGGTGGCCGAGCCGTTCCTCGCGGGCCAGCGTCTTGTGCATCTCGTCGCGCGCTTCGCGGAATTCGTCGAACTGGGCGATGAACGGGAACATGATGCTCAGCGGACGGCCCTCTGCGGCGCGCAGCAGCGCCTGTAACTGCATCCGCAGCACGCCCGGCTTGTCCAGGCCGACGCGGATCGCCCGCCAGCCCAGCGCCGGGTTCGGCTCGTCGTTGGGCTTCATGTAGGGCAGCACCTTGTCAGAACCGATGTCGAGCGTGCGGAACACCACGCGCCGGCCCTGCGCGGCGTCCAGCACGCGTTTGTACAGCGCGGCCAGCTCGGTGCGCCGGGGCATCTGGTTGCGGACCAGGAACTGCAGCTCGGTTCGGAACAGGCCCACACCCTCGGCGCCGGAACTGGGGAGCGAGGGAAGATCGGCCATCAGTCCGGCGTTCATCGTCAGGGTGATGCGGGTGCCGCACTGGGTGACGCAGGGGGTGTTGCGGATCGAGGCATAGCGTTCCTGCGCGTTGGCCATCATCGCCATCTTGTCGCGGAAAGCGCTGACCACGGATTCATCGGGTCGCAGGTGCACCAGACCCTGATCGCCGTCGACCATGATATGATCGCCGTTCAGCGCCTCGTTGGTGATGCGCTCTGCGTGGATCACCAGCGGGATTGCCAGCGCACGGGCAACGATGGCGGCGTGGCTGCCGACAGAGCCTTCTTCCAGAACGATGCCCTTCAGCTTGCGCCCGTATTCCAGCAGCTCGCCCGGGCCGATGTTGCGCGCGATCAGGATCGGATCGTCGGGCATCTGCGCGCCGGTCTGGGCGCCCTGGCCGGTCAGGATGCGCAGCAGGCGGTTCGACAGGTCGTCAAGGTCGTGCAGCCGGTCGCGCAGGTAGGCATCGGCGACCTGGCTCATCCGGGCGCGGGCCGAGGATTGCTCCTTCTCCACAGCGGCCTCGGCTGACAGGCCGCGGGCGATGTCCTCTTCCATCCGGCGCATCCAGCCCTTGGAACTGGCGAACATGCGGTATGCTTCGAGAACCTGCATCTGCTCGGCGTCCTGCGCCTCGGACAGCAGCTCGTCCACGCCGACGCGCAGCGTCTCAACGGCGGCGTGCAAACGGCCGCGTTCGCGTGCCGGGTCGTCGGTGGCGAAGTTGGTGACCACCACGCGCGGTTCGTGCAGCCAGACATGGCCTTCGGCGGTGCCTTCCTGGGCGCTGCCGCCGCGGAATAGCGCCGGCTGGGTGTGCCGCGCCTTCAGCGCCGCGCCGTCGCCGACAAAGGCGCCCAGTTCGGCCATCTCGGCCAGCACCATCGCCACCACTTCCAGGGCATAGACCTCGTCCGAGGTGAACTCGCGCTTTGCCTTGGTCTGGACAACCAGAACGCCCAGCTTTTCGCCCAGGCGCTGGATCGGCACGCCCAGGAACGACGAGAACAGCTCTTCGCCGGTTTCCGGCATGTAGCGGAATCCCCGCTCGGACGGGGCATCGGCGGCGTTAACGATCTGTCCCGACCGCGCGACGCGGCCCACCAGGCCCTCGCCCAGTTTCATCCGGGTCTGGTGCACGGCGGATTTGTTCAGGCCCTCGGTCGCGCAGAGTTCCAGCGTGTTTTCATCGCGAAACAGGTAGATCGAGCACACTTCGGTGCCCATCGAGTCCGCGGTCAGATGGGTGATCTTGTCCAGCCGCGCCTGGCCCGCGGCGTCTTCGGCCATCAGGTCGCGAAGCCGCCCCAGCAGTTTGCGGCTTTCCGTTTCAGTACGATCGGGCATCGTGTCTCTCGCGGCTGCGACGTCTTTAGACCAGCGTATAGTATACTCGGGCCCGAAAGGGCAAAGGGGCTGCGGCCGTCAGGGCAATAATATGGTCCCGATCGACAGCATTCGTGCAAAGGCTTACATTGCCGGCGCCGCAAGAAATTGTTCGGTACGGGTCAGGCCACGGGTTGAGCGTGGCCTACATGTCCGCGACGGGATTGTAACGCAGGTTCCGGCAAAAACGATGGTAAAGGGTTTCCCCCGCACCAGGGCAATTGGAATGACGCGCCACGCCGCCGTCAAGCGGCGCGGCAAGGGCACTTCAGGCGGTTTTTTCCAGCTCGAACGCGTCGTGCAGGGCCTGAACCGCGAGTTCCATGTACTTGCGGTCGATCAGCACCGAGATCTTGATCTCGGAGGTGGCGATGACCTTGATGTTGATGCCTTCGTCCGACAGCGTCTTGAACATCAGTGCCGCCACGCCCGATTGGCTGCGCATGCCGATGCCCACGGCCGAGACCTTGGCCACGGCGGTGTCGGCGATCAGCTCGCGATAGTCGAAGGCGCCTTTGGCCTTGGCGTCGCTCAGCGCCTTCTCGGCGCGCTTCACCTGGTCGATCGGGCAAGAGAAGGTCATGTCGGTCAGACCGTTCTCGGCGATGTTCTGGATGATCATATCCACGTTCACGCTGGCCTCGGACAGCGGTCCGAAGATGGCTGCGGCGATCCCCGGCTTGTCGGCCACGCCGACCAGCGTCATCTTGGCTTCGTCGCGGCTGTAGGCGATGCCGGAGACAGGGCGGTTTTCCATGACTTCCTCCTCGTCGCAGACGAGCGTTCCCGCCTCGTCGGACTGTTCTTCGAAACTCGATAGCACGCGCAGCTTGACCTTGAAGCGCATCGCCAGTTCGACCGAGCGGGTCTGCAGCACCTTCGCGCCCAGGCTGGCCAGTTCAAGCATTTCCTCGAACGCGATGCGGTCCAGCTTGCGCGCCTTTTCGGCGATGCGCGGGTCGGTCGTGTAGACGCCGTCGACATCGGTGTAGATGTCGCAGCGCACGGCATTGAACGCGGCGGCAAAGGCCACGGCCGTGGTGTCAGAGCCGCCCCGGCCAAGGGTGGTGATGCGGCCTTCGGGGCTAACGCCCTGGAAGCCGGCGACCACGGCCACCTTCATGCCCTCGCCGAACTTGCGCATGATGTTGTCCGAGGGGATTTCCTCGATCCGCGCCGCGGCATGGGCGCTGGTGGTCTTGACCGGCACCTGCCAGCCCTGCCANNGCCAGCTGCGCGCCGGAATATCCATTTCCTGAAGCGTCAGCGCCATCAGGCCGGCGGTGACGTTCTCGCCCGAGGACACGACGGCATCGTATTCGCGCGCGTCGTATAGCGGCGAGGTTTCATCGACAAAGCCAACCAGCTTGTTGGTTTCGCCCGCCATCGCCGAGACGATGACGATCACGTCATAGCCCTTGGAGACCTCGACGCCGACGCGTTTGGCAGCGCGCCGGATGCGGTCCAGCGTTGCAACCGAGGTTCCACCGAATTTCATCACCAGAATAGGCATGGGTCGTCCTTGGGCCGTCTTAGCGCGCGCGGTTTATGACGTTGCCGGGCGAAGGGCAAGATGCCTTCGCGTTAAGCTGCCCGCTCAAAACGGGTGCGTGCGCCCGTCCCATGT
Organism: Roseivivax sp.; assembly: GCA_020441125.1. Lineage (GTDB taxonomy): Bacteria > Pseudomonadota > Alphaproteobacteria > Rhodobacterales > Rhodobacteraceae > Mesobacterium_A. The sequence goes on along the minus strand of JAGRMT010000176.1, from coordinate 25,750 downwards.
CTCGAAACAGCCGGTGTTGGACAGGTTCAGCCCTGCCAGCCGGTCGGCCAGCCCCTTGGCGGCGGCCTCGGGCGTGATCTCGGCGGTGGCTCCGCCCATGTCTGTCTGAACCCAGCCGGGGTGATAGATGCCAACGGCGATGCCGCGCGGGCGAAGGTCGGCGGCCAGGTTGCGGCCCAGGTTCAGCGCGGCCGCCTTGGAGGCGCGGTAGGCGTAGCTGCCGCCCCCGGCGCGCTGGTCGGAACCCATCTGGCTGCTGATGATCGCGATGCGCGGTGCCTCGGACAAAGCCAGGTTGGGCAGAAGCGCCTGCACCGCCAGGAACACACCGGTGACATTGACGGCAAAGCTTTGTGCCCAGACCTCGGCGGCAAATCCGGTTGCCAGTGGCTGGCCCTTGTCGAGGTAGACTCCGGCATTGCATACCAGTGCGTCGATCGGGGTGCCGGCCAGCTTTTCCGCCAGCGCGCGATGCGCGGCGGGATCGGTCACATCCAGCGGCAATAGCCCCGCATCGCCCGACCGGGAGGTGCCCAGCACGCTGTTGCCGCGTACGGTCAGGGTCGACATCAGGGCGGCCCCGATGCCGCGGTTTGCGCCGGTGATCAGCACTTTCATGGCGGCCTCAGTTTGTCTTGCGGTTCATCACGAATGGCAGCGGCGAAACGGGAATGCCGTCTTCCAGCAGCTTGATCGCCTCGTCGCGCTTGGCCTCGCCGTGAATCAGACGCTCGGGCGCGTCTCCTTCGTGGATGGCACGGGCCTCTTGCGCGAAGGACGACCCGACATAGTCGGAATGCTTTTCAAGATGCGACCGGAAACGCGCAAGCGCCTGTTCCGAAGGGGATTTCTCTCCCGACAGGGGCCGGTCGGCGGGCGGTTCCGCCTCTGCCGCGCCAGAGCTGACGCTGGGCGCCATCACCGCCTTGGACACATCGGTCGATCCGCAGACCGCACAGTTGACCATGCCCACGCCCAGCAGCTTGTCAAAAGCGCTGGCGGATTGGAACCAACTGTCAAACTTGTGCCCTTCGGCACAGCGGAGCGTGTAGCGGATCATTGTATCGACCTGTTCGCAGACCCGGAATTATGTATTGGCGCCCGCCCGGTGTTCAAGCGCCAATATCGTCAGCAGGTTCGAACCGGCGGATCAGCTTGGCCAGTTCCGGTTCCCAAACCGCATCGGCGGCCTTCTTGCGGCCCATCCACTTGCGGCGGCGTTCGGATTTCTCGGGGTAGTCGCCCTTTAGCGTTGTGACGCGCAACGGATAGACCCAGGTGGTGCAGGGCACGTCGGGCGCGCCCTTCTCGCCTTCCTTGATATAGCTGTACAGGCCGATATCCTTGGAATCGACGGTGCCGCGCACGCCGGCTTCTTCCCAGGCTTCCTGGGCGGCGGAGTCGGCCGGGCTCAGCCCCTCGATGGACCAGCCTTTGGGGATCACCCAGCGCTTGGTGCGGCGGCTGGTGATCATAAGGAACTGGATCACACCTTTGCGTTCACGATAGCACAGGGCGCCATATTGCGTTCCGCCATCGGTTTCGGTGGCTTCCTCCAGCGATGATTTCTTCAACTTAATCTTCGACATTCCACTCGATTTATTGATTTTGACCGTTTTTTTGGGGTTATCGGACAAAATACCAAGAAACGATCCGAGCTTCCAGCCTGCCCGGACGGTTATTTTCTTGCGTCGACAAATTTGGCGCGCCCGGACAGTATAGCCAGACAATCGGACATCATCGTGTCGAAGGCGGTTCCCTGGGCCAACACCTGTTGCGCCTGGGCGCCGTTTCGGGTTTGCGCGGCGGGATCTGACAGCGCGATCAGGGCTTGGGCCAATTCAGCCGCATCGTGCACGGTCAACGCGGCGCCGGCGTCGTGCAGTGCGGCGTAGGGCTGGGTGAAATTGCCCACGTGCGGCCCGTGCAAAATGGCCTGGCCATGGGCGGCGGGTTCGTAGGGTGTGTGTCCGCCCCGATCCACCACAGAGCCACCGACAAAGGCGATGCCGGCGAGGTTGTACCACAGCGCCATCTCGCCCAGCGTGTCGGCGAGGTAGACCGCACCGGGTTCCGGCGGCTGACCTTGGCTGCGGCGCGCACATCGCAGGCCTGCGGCGGCGACCAGACCCTGCACGGCGTCGCCCCGCCGGGGATGGCGCGGCGCCAGGATCAGGCGAAGCCCCGGTACCGCCTGCATGGCCTGCGCGTGGGCTGCCAAGACAATTTCTTCCTCGCCTTCGTGGGTCGAGGCGGCCAGCCATGTCATCTGCCGCGGAAAGGCGGCCGCCAAGGCGCGCGCCTCGGGGCTGTCGGGCAGAGGTGTTGGACGGTACAGCGCCTTGAGGTTGACATCGGGCCGGATCGCCGTCGCCGGCAGGCCCAATGCCAGAAGCCGGTCCCGGCTGGCGGCATCCTGCGCGCTGGCCAGGGCGATGTGGCCCAGGGTTTGCGGCACAACCCGGCCCAGCCGTGACCAGGCGCGGGCCGTGCCCTCGGTCAGCCGCGCGCCGATCAGCATCACGGGGCCGGGGCACAGCGCGACGCGGTTGGGCCACAACTCGGACTCGGTCAGGATCAGCGCCTGCACCCGCCATCTTTGCATCACGCTGCGGGTAGCGCGCCGCAGGTCGAGCGGCGCCAGCATCGCCTCGGTCCGTGGCAGTTCCCAAGAGCGTGCCAGCGCCAGCCCGGTGGTGCTGTTGCAGGTGATCAGCAGGCGATGGCCAGCCGGGTCGGCCAGCAATGCGTCGATTGCCGGACGGGCCGAGGCCAGTTCGCCGTTGGAGGCGGCATGCAGCCAGACATGCGGGCCGGGCCGGGCCGGGGCGATGCGGCCAAGCCGCGCCGCGATCTCTGCCCGGCGGCCCCGCAGGACCAGCCCGGCCAGCACGGCCAGTGCAAACAGCGATAACAGGAACCGGTACCGGAACACGGGCGAACCTCGGCGGATGGTGTCCGCCGCAGGCATAGGCGCGGTTCCGCCCCGGCGCAACCGGCTGGCGTCAGGCCGGGGCCCGCGCCAGTAGCGATACTAGTCAAAGCCCTGGGCATCTGGGTCATGGCTGGGAACCAGGAACCGCACCCGTTCACCGATTTCCGCGATGCGGGCGGCCAGCGCGGCAGAACGGTGCGCCGGGATCGGCGCGAAGGCAGGCAACAGCCCCCCGACCGAGGCGCTGTCGATCAGCGTGCCGGTGACACGGTCCAGGCACAGGTACTGACCGTGCGGCGCGCTCCACAGGGTTTCCATTGCCGCCAGTCCGGCGTCGGCATGAGTGCGGGCCTACGCAGCGATGTCACGCGCGCCAAGCCGTTCCGCCAGGTCCCCCAGATCGGCGCAGGAGCGGATCAGGATGGCATTGAACCCGGGATCGACAACACGGAAGGGCGATTCGTCGTGCAGATGCAGGTTGTTCCAGTGCAGGTGGCGGAAATGCTCCACCAACCAGATGTAGCGCAGATATTGCTCATGCGTCGGCCGGTGTACCGGGTCGGCGTGCTGAGTGTCGCGCCGCTGGAACGGGCGCACTCCTTCGGTGGGCACGCGGGCAAAGGCTGTATCCCAATCGACGGAGTTGTCGCGCCCCGATTCCCAGGGATGGATGATCGCCACCAGCCCGGTGCCTTGCGGATCGCGGCAGCGATAGAACCAGTCGTGCCAGGCGGCCAACCGGGGCAGCAAGGCAAGGGCGCGCGCCTCGGCCATCGCCTTGTCGCTGGCGCGCGCCACCAGCCGGGCAACGGCGAATGCGGCAACCGTCGGCTGGGTGATGCCAGATGTCGGGGTGGGACGCCCGGTATTCCAGACTTCGGGGCCGGGGAAATATCCCTCGTCTTGCTGGTGAAAAACGATATGCGGCACCATCCCGCCGTCCCATTGATGGGCGCCCAGCTGCTCGACCACTCGGACGGTCATCGGCAGGCCGGCGGCCATGTCCTCGGGCAGGATGGCAACGGGCCGTCGGTGCCGGGGCCGTCCAGAATCTGTCCGGCCACCTGCCACTTGTCCGGCCCTTCGGGCGCGGCGGGCAGGAAGTTCATCGGCGGGTTGCCGATGAAGCCGGCCACGAACCGTGCCGCCGGGTTGCGGTAGACGACCGGTCCGTCCCCTGCCGATAAACTTGGGCAGATGTGATGGCGAAGGCTACAGCGCTTTATTAACCCATCTGCCCGACTCTCCCGGCCACAACCGCCAATGGAGGGTCCTGATGAAGATCACGATACGATCGCTTGCACTGCTGGCGCTGGCCGCGCTTCCCCGTTTCGCCACCGCTGGCGAGGGAATCACGGAGACCGAAGTGACATTTGCGCAGGTCGCCGCGATGGAAGGTCCGGCGCGCCAGTTGGGGCAGGGGATGCGGCAGGGGATCCTGGCCGCCTTTGAAGAGGCCAACGCCAAGGGCGGCGTGCATGGCCGCAAAGTGCAGCTGGAAAGCCTGGACGACGGATACGAACCGGAACAGTCGGTCGCGCGGGTGCGCGCCGTGATCGACGGCAACGGCCATATCGGCCTGATCGGGGCAGTGGGCACACCGACCAGCGCCGCCACCCAGCCGATCGCGACAGAGGTTGGCATGCCCTTCGTGGGTCCGTTCACCGGCGCGGGCTTCCTGCGCGATCCGGCGCTGACCAATGTCTATAACGTGCGGGCCAGCTATTTCGCCGAAACCGAAGCATGGATCAAATACCTGGTCGATCAGCTGGGCATGTCCAGCATCGCGCTTCTGTATCAGGATGATGGCTTTGGCCGTGTCGGTCTGGACGGCGTGACCGCGGCGCTGAGCAAACGCGGGCTGACGCTGGTGGCGCAAGGCACCTACACGCGCAACACCACGGCTGTGAAGAAGGCGCTGCTGGATATTCGCGGCGCCAAGCCGGATGCAGTGGTGATGGTCGGCGCCTACAAGCCAGTGGCCGAGTTCATCCACCTTTCGCGCAAGCTCAACTTCAACCCGGTCTTCGTGAACATCTCATTCGTCGGATCGGAGGCGCTGGCGCGCGAACTGGGCCCTGATGGCGAAGGCGTGATTGTCAGCCAGGTCGTGCCCTTTCCATGGGATGAAACCATCCCCGTGGTGGCCGAATACCACAAGGCGATGACCGCCCTCGATCCCGAGGCTCACCCCGGCTTTGTGACGCTGGAAGGGTACCTGGCCGGCCGGCTGGCGCTGGCGGCTCTGGATGCCGCAGGACCAAAGCTGACTCGGCAACGCTTCCTGACTGCACTGGCCGGCATCCGCACGCTGGAGCTGGACGGGGTGACGATGGTCTTTGGTCCGGGTGACAACCAGGGGATGGACGAAGTGTTCCTGACCCGGATCACCAAGGACGGTGCCTTCCAACCTGTTCCGCCCGGCGGCAGTTCCTGACACGCGCGCGTTATCCTGTGCGCCTGCCCGGGCCGGGCGGGCGTCTGACCCACCGATGCAGGCGAAAAAGGCAATGACACTCAAGTCCGATCCCCCCGCTCGGCGCCGCTGGCCGTTTTCCAGCATCGGCGCAAAGATCACTCTTATCCTGCTGACCATGGCGGGCACTTCGGCGCTGGCCTGGGCACTGGTTTCCCTGGTTTTCACCGAGGTCGCCGAAGGCATGGAACAACTGACCGAAACGCGGCTGGTTCGGCTGGAGGAAAGCGGCCGCGCCTTTGCCGCCACCGTCGCCACCAAGGACGCGATGCTGGAGCTGTTGCTGGCCGATGACCAGGACGGGCTGAACGAAGGGGAATCCGCCGCCCGCGATGCCGTGTCTCTGCTTGAGACGACAACCGAGGAAATGCCCGAGGCGATGCGCGACGATTTCGCCCGCGACTCGGCCGCTGTCGCCGACAAGCTTTCGGCACTGGCCCAGGCCCGCAAGGGCGCCTACAGCAACCGCAAGGGCATAGAGGACAGCACGGTTCACCTGCAACAGGTCACCAACACCATCCTGCGCACCTTGGCCGATCTGTCGGATGACGCCTATTTCGATCTGGCCTTCGGAGGCGAAGAGACGATGGCAGCCGTCGACAAGGCGCTGCACGATCTGGTGGCGGAGAAATTCGGCGCGCTGCAACTGTTGCTGGAAGCCCGGGCCGAGATAAACCTGCTGTCGGGCACAGTACTGGCAACCGGCACCACGCGCGATCCGGCGATGCTGTCGGTGCTTTCAGACGTTTCTGCCGCGTCGCTGAAGCGGTTGTCGACCGCGATCCAGGGGTTGAGCGGCAACTCTGCCACGACGATAAAGCTGTCCGTGCTGCGCGATGCGGCTTCGACATTTTCAAACGCTTTGAAGGGTGACCGCGCCCGGTTCGAGGTGGTTCGGCAGGGCGTGTTGCGCACTCGGCAGACGGCGGATGCGGCGCTGACAACCGCCGTTGATGACATGGTGTTCGACCTGACCATAGCCGCCGAGCAGGCGATGGCAGACAATCGCGCGGCGATCCGCAGTCTGCTCGAAAACGAGGTGGGATTTCTCAACGACCTGGTTTCGGTCAATACGCTGATCAACCGGTTCGAAATGACCGCGCTGGACATAGTCGTAGCGCGGGGCGAAGCGGAAACCCAGGCGCTGTCTGCGCAACTGCAATCCATCGTCCAGGACCTGATGTCGTTTCAGACCATGGGCGGCGGCGCGATCAGCGAAAGCATCTCTCAAATAAGGGCGCTGGCTGACCCGGACACCGGGCTGTTGTCGTTCAAGCTGGCCTCCTTGCAAGCCGACGATGCGGCGCAGGAGGCGTCTGTCGCCACCGCGAAAGCTGTGCAGAAAATATCCGAGCGCGCAGCCCTGCTTGGAGGCAATGCCCAGGCGGCCATCGCCGAAATGGCAGACCACATCATGGCTTCTGTCCGCGCCGCCCGGCAACGGTTTGTCTTGCTCATGGGGGCCGCGATAACGGTGCTGATTGGCGCGATGGTGGTGACGCGCGTGTTGATCCAGAACCCGCTGCATCGCATCAGCGAAGTGACGGAGCGGCTTGCCGGTGGCGACATGAGCGACGTGACCGGTTTCGAAAAGGCAAGCGACGAGATTTTTCGCATTGCAAGAGCGCTGGCCGTGTTCCGTAACGGTCTGGTTGAAAAAGAGGAACTGGCGCTGCGGACCGAAGCCGAACGGCAAGAGCGGATGACCGAGCAGACCGCCGCTGTCGAGGCGATCGGCCGCGGGTTGGAGGCGCTGTCGCAGGGCGATCTGACGGCGCGGATCATCGAGGACGTGGGCGAAGGCTATGCCAAGCTGCGTGGCGATTTCAACGAGGCAATGGAGGTGCTGTCCTCGACCTTGCATGAGATGAGTGCCGCTTCGGAGCGTATCCACCGCGGCGCGACCGAGATCAGCGAAGCCTCTGACAACCTGTCGCAAAGAACCGAGAACCAGGCCGCCACGCTGGAACAGACCGCCGCGGCGCTGGACCAGCTGACCGCCAATGTAAGCAGCGCCGCGGATGGCGCGCGCGACGTCAACAAGACGGTTCTGGAGGTGCAGCAGGAGGCCGAAAACAGCGGCAACGTGGTGCAAAATGCGGTGACCGCGATGACCGAGATCGAGCAAAGTTCGGACCAGATTTCGCAGATTGTCAGCGTGATCGACGACATTGCCTTTCAGACCAACCTGTTGGCGCTGAACGCCGGGGTCGAGGCGGCCCGCGCAGGCGAGGCGGGCAAGGGTTTTGCGGTGGTCGCCTCTGAGGTGCGTGCGCTGGCGCGACGGTCTTCGGAGTCTGCGATGGAGATCAAGTCACTGATTACCAACAGTTCGGCCCAGGTGGAGGCCGGGGTGGAACTGGTGGGCAAGGCGGGCAAGGCTCTACATTCAATCCTGCAGCAGATCGGCGATGTCTCGGACCTGATCAATGGCATTGCCGTGGTCGCGACCGAGCAGTCTCTCGGCTTGAAGGAGATCAACACCGGGATGAGCCAGCTGGACCAGGTCACCCAGCAGAACGCCGCGATGGTGGAACAGACCACGGCGGCCAGCCACATGCTGAATGCCGATGCCTCGCGCATGGCCAAGCTGACCGCGCATTTCAAGACCGACGAGCCCGAGAAGGACGAGGACGAAGACGCTCAACAAGTCGAATGGGAAGAAATGTCAGACCCTTGGACAATCGGATATGGGGAGAACAAGCCCGCCCCGGCAGTTCCGGCATGACCATAGACCGGGGCGGTACCGTTGACCCGGTCAGACGGGCACCAGCGCACCGGGATGCTGCACGACCTGCGCCGCCAGCGCGCAGGCCCGGTGGGTGGCAGTTGCCGCATCCTCGCCCGAAAGGATGCCGACCAGGAAGCCGGCGTTGAAACTGTCACCTGCCGCCGTCGTGTCTACGACCTTGGCGATTTTCGGCGGGGCGATCTGTGTGTCGCCCTGCGGGGTGCGCAGCAAAACAGCCTCGGCTCCGTTCTTGACCACGACCACGCCTGCCCCGGCCCGGCTGTATCGGTCGGCGGTTCCGGCGGGATCTGCATCGCCGAAATGCACGGCCTCATCCTCGTAAGAGGGCAGGGCGATGTCGCAGACCTCGGCCGCGCGGGTGATCCAGTGGCGCATCGTGTCCATGTCCGGCCACAGGCGCGGGCGCAGGTTGGGATCGAAAGTGACGGTGACACCGGCGGCCCTTGCGCGCGTCAGGGCCGACAACAGCCGCTCGCGCGCTGCATCGGACAGGATCGCCATGGTTATGCCCGAGAAATAGGCCATGTCGCCCGCTTTCAGGCCGGGCAGAACGTCCAGATCGTCGGCCAGGCTGCGGGCCGCCGATGTGTCGCGCCAATAACTGAAGCTGCGCTCGCCATCTTTCAGCGAGATCATGTACAGCCCGACGGACCGGCCCGGCCGGCGCGCAAGCACAGGCGTGATACCGGCCTGGGCCATGAAATCCGCCATCCGTACCGACAACGCATCATCCCCCACAGCCGAAAGGTAGGAAACCGTCAGCCCCTTGGGTGCCGTGCGGGCCGCGTACCAGGCGGTGTTGAAGGTGTCGCCGGCAAAATTCATGGCGAAGGCGCCATCGGCACGCGGGGCCAGTTCGACCATGCATTCGCCGATAGAAAGGAGATTGGTCATTGTGTGTCCTCGACAAAAAACTTGGGATGGTCGATCCGGGCCTGCGCCAGCGTCGCGCCGATAGCGCCCAAATGCGCGCGCAGCAAGGCCTCGCCCCGCTCTACGTCACGCGCTGCGATGGCCTCTACCACGGCGCGATGCTCTGCCAGAACCGCACGCCGGCGCGCCAAGGACAGGGTCATGAACCGGATGCGATCCATATGTGCCTTCTGCTCCTGGATCAGGGTCCAGGCATGGGGATGGCCGGCAATTTCACACAATAGGCGGTGAAACGCTTCGTCCAGCCGGTGGAATGGCCCACGGTCGGCATCATCGCAGACGGCGGCCTGTTCGCGCAGGTTGCCGTGCAACAGGGCCAGGGCCGCGTCGTCGGCATGAAGGACCGCCATGCGCAGGCACTCTGCCTCGATCGCGCAGCGGATGAAAACGGCATCCATCACAGCTTGCGGCTGGATCGGAGTCACCAGAGTGGGCCGCTGTGGACGGATCGAAAGAAAGCCCAACTGCGACAGACGAAAGAAGGCATCGCGCACCGGCTGACGCGACACGTTCATGTGGCGGGCGGTATCGGCCTCTGACAGGCGCGTGCCGGGGGGCAGGTCCAGCGCAACAACGGCATGGTACAGCGTGTCAAAGACGCGGTCCGTCATGGTCGGCACAGGCGACAGGTCTATGGACGCGACAGGACTGTCCTGCATGGCGGCGGCGCATTCCGGCGATTGGCGTTGCCCACCTGTGTAGAACAGGTGGGCTGTTCGCACAACTGCCGGACTAGAATACTAGGTGATCAGTTGCTGGTTGACCCGCTCACATTGCGTCGGCATATTCCGGCTGGGTCTTGGCACCGGTGATATAGGCGACCACGTCCTGCCCGTCGGTTTCTTCCTTGCGCAAGTTGGCGCAGATGCGCCCACGGCGGAACACCACGATCCGGTCGCACAGATCCATCACCTGGCGCATGTTGTGACTGATCAGGATCAGCGGCTCACCCGCCTCTTTGAGGTTGCGGATGATGTTTTCCACCTGCGCGGTTTCCTGAACGCCCAGCGCCGCGGTTGGTTCGTCCATGATGGTCAGCTTGGAGTGAAAGGTGGCGGTGCGTGCGATGGCAACGCACTGGCGCTGGCCGCCCGACATGCGCTCGATCGTGCCGCGAATGTTGGGGATTTTCACCCCGGTCTTTTGCAGCGCGTCCAGCGTGCGTTCGCGCATCGCCTTGTAGTCGAGGATGGAGAACGGCCCCAGTTTGAACTTGATCAACTCGCGCCCCAAGAACAGGTTGTCGGGCACGTCCAGCTGATCGGCAAGGGCCAGCGTCTGGAACACCGTCTCGATGCCGGCATTACGCGCATCCATCGGGTTTTCGAAGTGGACAGGCTGACCGGCGAAGATGATCTCGCCGCGGGTGCGTTGCTCCACTCCGGTGATCTGGCGGACAAAGGTGGACTTGCCCGCGCCGTTGTCGCCCATGATCGCAACGTGCTCGCCCCGGCGCAGGGTGAAGTTGGCCCCCTGCAGGGCGTGCACGCCGCCGTAATGCTTGGTCAGGTCGCGGGTTTCGAGGATGACGTCGCTCATGTTCCGGTTCCTTACGCGTTGGTGGCTGCGCGCTGCCGGCGCCACTGGTCCAGTACCACGGCGGCGACGATGATCACGCCCTTGACCATCTCCTGGTAGTAGGCGTCCAGCTTGAGATAGGTGAAGCCCGAGATGATGACGCCGAAGATCAGCGCGCCAAGGACGGTGCCCAGGATCGAGCCGCGTCCGCCGGAAAGCGACACGCCACCGATCACGGTCATGGCGATGGCGTCGAGTTCGTACATCACGCCCATGCCCGCCTGTGCGGTCAGGCCCTTGGAAGAGACGACCAGCGCTGACAGGCCCGCCAGCATTCCGGCGATGGTGTAGACCAGCACCTTGTGCCGGTCGACCTTGATACCCGACATGCGCGCGGCATCTTCGTTCGAGCCTATGGCATAGGTGTGTTTGCCGTAGACGGTAAAGCGCAGGATCAGGTGGAACAGCACTGCCAGCCCGATGAAGATCACCACGGGCGACCAGCCGGACATGCCGTTTCCGATGGCGCCAAAGTCCTCAGTCGGGAAGGAGATGGGCTGGCCTTTCGACCACCACTTGGCCGCGCCGCGTGCCGTAACCATCATGCCCAAGGTGGCGATAAAAGGCGGGATGCGGGTATAGGCGATCAGCAACCCGTTGATCATCCCGGCAGCGATACCACAGCCCAATGCCACCATCACCGGAATGATCACCGGCAGGTCCATGGCCCAGTCGCCGAACACCGCCTTGGGGTTGGGATTGCCGTTGACCAGGGCAGTTTGTGCAAAGCTCATTGCAACCATGGCCGTCAGTCCGACGACCGAGCCGGGCGAAAGGTCGATCCCGCCCGAAATGATCACCTGCGTCGCACCGATGGCGATGATGCCGGTGATGGAAACCTGAAGGATGATGATCTTCAGCCGCGCCATGTTCAGGATTGTGCCGTCGCGGCCGGTGTCGAAATCGAACAGCAGGCTCTGGTTGCCCATGTAAGGCAGCAGTTGGCCCAAGATTTCAAAGATCGCGATGATCGCCAGCAGCGCGATCAGCACGTTGACCTCGTTCGGCCAGGCCCGTTTTTTCGCGTCGAAGGTCAGCCCCCCGATCCCGTGCGAGTTTTCCGACATGGCGCCCCTCCGTTGCTGTGCTGCGCGCGCCATTGTCGGCGCTTCGTGCAAATGTGCGGAACGGCGCCGCTTTGGCGCCGTTCCATCATCGTACCAGAAGGATCAGTTTTTCTTCAGGTAGTTGTCGATGTTGGCCGGGGTGACCAGCTCGAACGGGATGTAGACCTTCTGCTCGACAGCTTCGCCCTTGGCCAGTTTCACCGCAGCTTCCAGAGAGCCGGAGCCCTGGCCAGCGGCGTTCTGGAACACGGTCACGTCGAGATCGCCCGCCTGCATCGCGGCCAGAGCGTCCTGGGTGGCGTCGATGCCGCCCACGACGATTTCTTCCATCGACAGGCCGGCGGCTTTCATCGCCTGGATGGCGCCGATTGCCATCTCGTCGTTGTTGGCGATCACGGCATCGAAGGCGGTGCCGGTCGACAGCCAGTTGGTCATCAGGTTCTGTGCCTGGTCGCGCGACCAGTTGGCGGTCTGCTCGTCGATGATGTTCAGGGTTACCGCGCACTTGCCGGCAGCCATCACGTCATGGATGTCAGCCGTACGCTGCACGGCGGCCTGGTTCGACAGTTCGCCCATCATCACGTAGATGTTGGCGTTGTCCTTGCCTTTTTCCTTCAGCAGGCGGCAAACCTCGATGGTTTCCAGCGTGCCCGAGTCGACCTCGTTGGATGCCACGAACGCCTGGTTATCGGGCAGGGTGTCGACGTTGATCGGCTGGCGGTTCACGTAGACCAGCGGAATGCCTGCTGCGGCGGCTGCATCGGTCATCGCCTGGGTGGCCGAGGTGTCAACCGGGTTCACGATGATCGCGTCAACGCCAGAAGCGGCGAAGTTGTTGATCTGGTCCAGCTGCTTGGCCACGTCGTTTTGCGCGTCCTCGATCTGCACCGACAGGCCGGAGGCATCAGCCTGCGCCTGGATGCCGTTGCGCAGAACGGTCAGGAAGTTGTCGTCGAACAGGGCCATCGACACGCCGATGGTTTCTGCCATTGCGGCGCTGCTCAACAGGGTTGCAAGTGCCGAAGCGGCGATCAGGGTCTTTTTCATGGGTTTCCTCCCTTAAATGGTGTCCGGCACACCGTAACCAGTTCCGGAACCCCCTGTTGGGGGATGGGTTAGCCGGCTTCAGGCCGCGCGGGCCTGAAGTGCGGCGACAATGTACTCGAACGACTGGCGGATCGCGGTTTCGGGATCGGCCAGGGCGTGCACCTCGGGTGAGAAGCACTCGTATGAAATCGGTCCGGTGTAGCCCGCTGCCAGCAGCGCGGCGATCTGCTCGACGTTGCCCAACCGGTCATGCCGGTCGACCAGAACGCGGTGGGCGTCTTCCATCTCGTCAAAGCGCAGCGTGGCGTCGACCACGGCCGAGATATGCACCATGCCAGTCAGCTCGGGGTACATCGGGCCGCCGTCTGCCAGGGCATGGTGGAACGTGTCGTGCACCAGTTTGAACTGCTTGCGCGCGTTCAGCGCGTCAATCGTTTCGACCAACTCGGTCTTGGAGCGCAGCGACGAACGCAGAAAGCCCAGCGGTTCGACCACGGCGATCATGCCGGCGTCGTCCAGCATCGGCATCACGGCCTTCAGCGCGATGCGCAGATTGGCCTGACGCTCGCCATTGCCGGTGCCTTCGCCATCGTTGCGCGGGATCAGGCTGATCGACTCGCCGCCGGCGGCCTTGGCCGTCGCGATCAGCGCGCGCACGGCAGCGGCGCGCTCGTCATTCCAGGAGTTGAACGGATAGACCTGGCTGACGCCGACGATCCGCAGTCCGCGATCCCGCGCCATGGCGCCGGCATCGGCGGGGTCGATCCCGTCAAACAGCGGGCGGGCGATATCGTTGCGCACTTCGACGCCGACGCATCCCAGCCGCTTTGCCAGGTCGAGGAAATCGACATAGCCCAGGTTTGGCGTCGTCATGTGATTGAGCGCGGTTTGCATCGCCTGTCCCCCCGGTGTGCGGCCAATACCCAATTTCGAGGCATCGACGTGGTCCGGACGCTGCCTCAGGTTGCGGCATCAGTCAATTTCGCGGGGGTAATTTCAGGTCAATAATGACGTTTTTCTGCGGGCGCAAAATGACGTTTTTTCGCCATCAAACGATTTCCGGCAGCAGCAGGCGCGGGTCAAGGAAATGTTGTGCGGCGATGCCGTCATCGCCTTTGCGCACGGCCTGGATCATCAGTTCGACCAGGTCGCGGCAAAGCTCGGACAGCGGGGTCGAGATGACCATTACCGCGTAGCCGTCCAGCAGCGCGGCCCGGCTTTCGACCGTCAGTTCGTTAACCACAAGCGCCACCCGTGGCACGGGATGGACTTCGCGCAGGGCGGCGATAGCGCCTTCCATGCCGCCGCCGGCAACGTAGATGCCGCGCAAATCGGGGTGCCGGCGAACCAGGTCGATGGTTGCTTCATAGGTCACCTGCCGGGTTTCAAGGTTGACCAGCGTGTCCAGAACCGTGTGCTGTGGTGCACGTTCGCGCACGAAGGAGCGGAAGCCGACCTCGCGCAGATCATGCCCATGCCACCGGTTGCCGCCGACGAAAATCGCCAGCGGGCCTGGATGGTTGGCGGTGCGTGTGATCATCCACGCGGCTTGGCGGCCAACTTTTAAATTGTTCAGTCCCAGATAGTTGCGCCGAATCCCCTGGGCAAAATCGTTGAGCAGGGAAAACGCGGGGATGCCGCGATCCTTCAGGTCTTGCACCACGGCGTCAAGCCGGTGGTGGTTGACGGCAACCCCGGCTACGGCAGAGCAGCGCGTGCCCAGTTCGCCCAGCAGATCGGCGAATTCATCGGGTGACTGCGACGTGGCGAACCGGATCACCGGCGTGCCGCGGATGTCGGTCCGGGCCATCACCGCGCGTTCGATCTCTGTCGCGAAGTTGCGATAGAACTCTTGCGACTTCTTCAGCAGCACGAAGCCCAGCCGCATCTCGGGCGTGGCGGCGTCCAGCCGGTGTTCGATCAGCCCGCGGGCATGGTATCCGATGCGATGCGCCGCCGCCGCGATTTTGCGCATCGTGTCCTCTCGCACCGTGACGCGGCCATTCAACGCCCGGTCGACCGTGGTCACGCTGACGCCGGCCTCGCGGGCGACATCCTTGATGGTTGGACGGCGTGACATGATGGCTCCGATGCTGCTTTCGCGTCATCAGACAATGCATCATTGGCGCCCCGATGCAAGCATCCAGAGCGCCACGCGCGAGTACGCCGGATCTGGGTCAGCGCCGGGCGGCTGTCAGGAAGGCATCGAAGGCCTCGTCTGGGATCGCCACGGCATGTTCCGGGGCCGGATAGGCCCCGGTTCGCACGTCGTCGATGAATTCGCGGAAGGCCGCGACCCGTTCGGACTGAAGCCGGGCGTATTCGGCGGCAAAGTTGCGATAGGTCTTAGCGTGGCGCGGCTTGTGGTTGGCCCCGTGGCCCAGCACGTCTTCGGTGAACAGGTACTGGGCATCGGCGCCCGATCCGGCCCCCATGCCCAACATGATCAACGGGGTATTGGCCGAGATCCACGCCCCCAGCCGGTCAGGCACAACCTCCAGTTCGGCGCCGAAACAGCCGATCTGTTCCAGCCGCTTGACGTGCTCCCACACGGCAAGCGCCTGGTCGGCGGACTTGCCCACCGCCCTGAAGCCGCCTGTCCAGGTACATTGCGATGGGATCAGCCCGACATGGGCAACCACCGGAATGGCATTGTCGCACAGCAGTTTCTGGATATCGGGCGCGGCCGAGCAATAGACGCAATCACCGCCGATCTTCATCGCGCGGAAGGCGGCGCGCAGGTATTCCTCTCCGGTGACCAGTTCGCCGTAAAGCAGGCCGACCTGGACAAAGCAGTTGCCCGCAGCCTGGCGCATTTCGGGTGTCCACAGCGGGTCGATGATCGACAGGATGTCGATCCCGGCCTCGGCGGCGGCGCGTGCCTCATCCAGCGTTTCGACGAAGAGCATCGTCATCTTCTCGCCGCGCGCCTTTCGGGCACGGATGTCAGCGACGGTGGGGCGGTTGTGATACATCGCGGCGTCCGTTCAGATGTCGATTTGCACGCGGCCGTTTTCGACCCGGGTCTTGTACGTCTTGAGGTTGACGCAGGCCGGGGCGCGCAGCGCCTCGCCGGTGCGATAGTCAAAGGTCGCGTTGTGCTTGGGGCACTCGATCTCGAAGTCTTGCACCAACCCGTCCTCTAGGTGGACATGCTCGTGCGTGCACAGCCCATCGGTGCAGAAGAACGTGTCCTCGGGCGAGCGGTAGATGGCAAAGGTGCGACCGGCGTGATCAAAGCGGATCAGGTCTTCGGTTTCGATGTCGTCGGTCGCGCAGGCGTCGATCCAGGGCATGATTGGGCTCCGTTACTCGGCGGCGAGGGCCGCGTGAAAATCTTCGCGATACGGCTTGGCCGTGTCCGGAAGCACTCGCTTGATGAAGAAGTCTTCGTACCGCAGTTGCCGCACCAGCGCCGGCCACATCTCGGCAAAGGCCTCGGCGATAGAGCGGTTGGCCGCGGGCAGGTCGTGCTTGATCGTTTCGTGCAGTTGGGGCAGTGCGTGGTAAGGCACCATGGGGAACATGTGGTGTTCGACGTGGTAATTCATGTTCCAGTAGATGAACCGGCTGATCGGATTCATGATCACGGTTCTCGAGTTCAATCGATGGTCGACCACGTTGTCGGCCAGCCCGCCATGCTGCAACAGCCCCGTCATGACGTGATGCCAGGCGCCGTAGAGCCGCGGCAGACCGATCACCATCAGCGGCAGGAGCGACCCCAACCAGGCGGCCAACCCGATCGTGGCGGCGTAGATCGCCACGTAGATCCGCGCGGTGCGAACGACCTTGGGCCATTCGGTTTCGGGGATGAAGGTCTTTTCTTCGGGGTGCACGCCGACAAAGGCATTATAGACCATACGCGGCAGCGCGGCGGCCACGTCGAACACGCCGACGAAGTTCAGCACCAGCTTGATGAAGGCCGGCGGGCGCATCACCGCGATTTCCGGGTCGCGCCCGACGATGTAGGTTTCCGAATGGTGGCGTGCGTGGCTCCACCGCCAGGTGGTGGCGTTGCGCATCATGCAAAAGCTGGCGATCTGGTACAGCGCATCGTTCATCCAGCGCGTCTTGAACGCGGTGCCGTGGCTGCATTCGTGCCAGCGGCTGTCCATGGCCGATCCGTAAAGCGTGCCATAAGCCAACCAGAACGGCGCCGACCACCACGAGGGCCAAAGCGCGATGCCGATGCCGGCCAAGGCGATCATGGCACCGAACAGGATGATCGTGTCGCGGATCGCCGGTTGGTCCGACCGGGTCATCAGCGCCTTCATCGTCTTGCGCGGCACATCGGTGTGATACCATTCGGCGGCAGCAAGGCCGCTGTCCACCGCACGACGGGCGTCATCGCCCAACAAGGAGTAGTCGCGCTTGGTCATCCTGTCCTCCGCCAGTTCGATTCGAGCCGATCCTAAGCTGGGCCAAGCGGAAAACGTGAGCGCCACACCTTGCTTATCGCTCAAATTCCATCAGTATTGCAGTCAAGATTGATGGAATCCAATCAAAGACGCCATATGACCAAAGCGCCGACCATATCGGACCTGGCCCAGGCCGCCGGCCTCAGCGTGGCGACGGTAGACCGGGTTCTGCATGGGCGTGCCAATGTCAGCGACCGTGCCCTGCGCCGGGTGGTCGAGGCGGCAGAGCGGATCGGATTTCGTGCCGCGGCTTTGCCAGCGGTTCAGACGGCGCGACCATCGGTGCGGCTGGGGTTCGTGCTGCACAAGGGCAACCAGGCCTTCTATCGCAACTTCACCCGCGCCATCGAGGATGCCTCCCAGGCGCGGAGCGATGTCGCGGTGACGGCCGACATCCGCTTCTCGCCCTCGCAAGGGCCCGAGGATTTTGCCCGCGCTCTGCGCGAGGCGGCAGCCGAAAATGATGTGATCGCGGGCACCTCTGTCAATCACCCGGAAACCGACCGCACGGCGGCGGCGATCGTGGCTGCAGGCACGCCGCTGTTCTGCCTGTTGAACGATTTCGCGCGGGCCGAGCGGCAGGCCTATTTCGGACTGGATAACATCCGGGTTGGCCGGATCGCCGGCTGGATGCTGGCCACTCAGATCCGTCAGGCGGGCAAGATCGCCGTCTTTGTCGGCGGTACACGTTGGAGTGGGCACGTGCTGCGTGAAACCGGGTTGCGAAGCTACCTGCGGGAACACGCGCCGCAACTGGCCTTGCTGGATGCCTTCGTCAACCTGGAAACCCGTCACGTGACCTATGAGGCGACGCTGGAACTGCTGTCGCGCCACGCGGACCTGCGCGGCATATACGTGGCCGGCGGCGGGATGGAGGGCGCCATTGCCGGCCTGCGCGAGATGCGGCCGGCGGGCAAGGTTGCTCTGGTGGTCAACGAGTTGACCGAAGACAGCCGTGCCGCGCTGGCCGACCGTTATGTCAGCCTGGCGATCGCGACCCCTTTGGAGGACCTGTGCCGCAGCGCCGTTGATGCCATGGTGCGCGCCGCCCGCAACGACTCGCCGCCGGCGGGCCAATGCTTCCTCGACCCGCGTCTCTACGTGCCGGAAATGGTCTGAGCCGCCATCTTGGCGGGCAGAAGGCCGCGGGCGGGTTCGATTTGCGCGTGGGTTGTTCAGCTACCGGCGCCATCTTGGCGGTAATCGGCGCAGTTTCGGCCAGAAGGGCCGCTGCCGCTACGGCAAAAGAATGGACTATCCGATCCGCGACCTTTGGAGAGCGCCTGATGCTGCGATTGACGGCCGTACTGCCTGCCGGCAGCAATGCGCTGGCCACACAAGGCCCAACGACCCGGTTTTTTCATCACATCAAGGGGATAGGGTGGTGCGCCCGAAGGGAAAAGGATTGAACTCCCAGTTCAATTCCCTTTCGGACGAAGAGCTCAGCGTTTTGTTCGAAACGCTTGAGGAGTGGGAATACCATCTCGCACGGATAGACTCAAAGAGTCTGAGGTGCGACGATGAGCACTTTAGACCATAATTTCAATGAAATAGCCTCAGGGAAGGCGAGATCAACGGCCGAAAAGGCCAGCTATCCGCCGCCATTTTCCATCCGCTTTACCTTCGAAGAGCGGGCGCGGCTAGATGCCGAACGCGGGCGTCAGTCACTGGCTGCGCATATCCGAACGCGACTGTTCGGAGAGGAAGTCGCCATGCGCAGGAAGCCAGGCAATTCGACGATTCAGGACGCTGAAGCTTTGGGGCGCGTCTTGGGCGCTTTAGGCGGGTCGCGCCTGTCTTCGAACCTGAACCAACTTGCCAAGGCCGTGAATACAGGCTCGTTGCCTGTCACACCTGAAACAGAGGCTGATCTCGTCGCCGCTTGCGAAGAAGTCAGGGCGCTGCGCAACGATCTCCTTCGCGCGCTCGGAAAATCTCCAGGAGCTGCGCCATGATCTTGAAAGCCAAAGAACGGGGCGATGGTGGACAGCTGGCGCGCTATCTTTTGGCCACGCGAGACAATGATCATGTCGAATTGCATGAAGTATCAGGTTTCGTGAGTGATGATCTGGTCGATGCCCTGCATGAAGCCGATGCCATCGCCAGAGGTACGCGGTGCAAGAACTATCTGTTTTCGATGAGCCTGAACCCGCCAATGAGTGCGCGCGTCAGCACCCAGGTATTTGAACAGGCTGCGGATCAGATCGAACAGAAGCTGGGGCTCGAAAACCAGCCGCGTGCCATTGTCTTCCATGAAAAAGACGGCAGACGCCATGCCCATGTCGTCTGGTTGCGGATCGATGCGCAGCGGATGCGCGCGATCAACTTGCCGCACTTCAAGTCCAAACTGCGCGATGTGTCACGTGAGCTCTTTCTTGAACACGAGTGGGACATGCCGCGCGGCCTGCAAGACCGAAATCTGCGTGATCCCCTCACCTTCACCCGAGAAGAATGGCAACAGGCGCAGAGGGTCGGCATCGATCCCCGTGAGATCAAGACAGTGTTTCAGCAATGTTGGGCTGCGTCAGACAACCGCGCCTCGCTGGAACAGGCTTTAAAGGAAAGAGGTTTCTGGTTGGCGCGCGGGGATCGGCGCGGCTTCGTTGCCATCGACTATCGCGGCGAAATTTACTCCTTGTCCCGATACGCTTCGGTGAAGACCAAGGAGCTCGAAGCGCGGCTGGGCGATCCAAAGCGATTGCCTTCGATTGAAGAAGCCAAGGCACGGATCGCGGAATACCTTTCCCGAAAACTCGAAGGGTTCATCAAGGAAACCGAACGAAGCACAAAACAGCGTCTGGCCATGCTCAATTTTCGCAAGGCCGAAATGGTCGGGCGTCATGGCGATGATCGGATTCGACTGTCGGAAATGCACGAAAGACGTTGGTTGGCAGAAACCAAGAAAAGAGCAAAGCGACTGCCTCGCGGTTTCTCGGGCATTTGGCATCGGCTGACAGGTCAATACGCCAAGATCAAAGCGCAAAACGAGCAAGAGACGCTGAAGGCGTGGCATCGTGATCGTGCCGAAAGGGACGCGTTGATTTTCAGACAGATCGAAGAGCGCGAAGCCTTGCAGCGCGACATCATACGTCAACGAACGCTTGCCAGCCAGGAACTGATGCAGCTTCGCAAGGATGTGGCGGGCTTTCGCGAAATGGATCGCCCCGATCTTGAGCGCGAACGCGTAGAAATCATGCGTCGTTCACGTCGACGAACGCGCGGCTTTGAACCCTAGCAGGAACGGAGAAAGGGCGCGCGGAACAACGGAGTTATTCGGGTTATTGGACCTTTTCCAAAACCCAATCAGTGAGTCCCGTCTTTACCGCCATTTCTGCTACTTTTGGCCCAGTCCACACAAAAACATCTGGGCTGTCGGCCCCCAATTTTCCCTTGGCAGTATGGCAAACGAAGAACATTTGCTTGTAGCCGACATCGCGACTAAAACGCTCGACGTATTCATCAAGTGTTTTCTGATCTGTCTGTGCCTTGACCTGCGCGAACGACCTCTCACCCGTTACTGGGTTTTCCAACTCGAACTCGACCAGCTTTTGACTTCCGCCAACGCGGGACACTCGCGGCCAACCAGACCGTTGGAAAATGAGATCGATCAGGGTTTCGAAATCCTTCCAGTAGAGGCGATCAATTACCTTCTCCAGAGAAGAAATAAGTGACTCACGTGCTTCCACCGCTTCTTCCACGCGTGGGTCTACCTCTCCGTTGATGACACGGATGACTGCGTCGGAGTGTTCGATTTGGCATATCGTGCCACGAAAGCCAGACACAACCTTGGTGACGTAGCCAGGGAGCTTTCGCATAACCAAGGGTTCGCCATTGACACTGGTATTGTTCCACTGGTCCAAACAGCTTCGGAAACGCGATGGGCTGCGCGCTTCGCTAGGAAGATCGCGCCAGTTGTCCTCGATACACATGCTCACCTCGGGATGAGCGAACGTCCACCAAAGAGAACCGTCAATAAAGGAAATCCATAGACAAGTGTCTGGTTCTTCATAGAATTCTTTGACCTGGCGGGTGTGATTGCTCGCGACGAAAGCCTTGTGACCTTCGTTCCGATACAGGCGAGATATCGATTCCCAATCGCGGGCGATACAGTCTTCGTGAGGAACTTCATGATAGCCGAGGTACAATCGCCCGTCGCTCAGCGCTGCTTGCTCGAATTTGCCGCCCGCACCGAGTTTGATATACCTAACTGAAGTCGCAGAAATTCTCGTTTTGCTCATTATCCTTCGAAAGAGACTGGAGTCCACTTTCTAGTCTCACCTTCCCACCGAGAGCCTAGCAATAATATGAGCGAATTTAAACACTTAACTAACTGCTAAGGCGCAACAAGGGTTCGAATATCTAATCCGCGCCAGGACTAGATTTTTAGGGGCGCTTAGGCGCGCCCCTCGGTCTCGGAGTGAGGCTCATCTTCAAGAGGAAGCCGCAGGACGATCCGCCCATTGATCGGACAAGTCTCAAGCTGGAGCGTGTAACCTTTGCCGTCCTTGTGCGGCCAGGCTGCGCCGACTTTGGTCCAGAAGGACTTGTCGCCCTTCTCGGTGACGTGCCATGCCAGATATTCAGGGGCGTTCTGGGCTTGGGTGTTAGTGTTCTTTTCGCGTGCCATAATGTTATCTCCTTGGTTTGGGTTGGCTTGTTAACGCCCTCCCGAAGGGCCGAAGGCATAGGCTCGCAGATCATGGTCAACACGGCCGTCGAAGACAGGTGGTGCGGGCAGGCCATTGAAAGGCGATGCCGCATTCGGCCAGGGATTTATGGGTGTCTTCTTACATGCCGACCGAAGCCAAAGGGATGACTGGCACGGGACCGATAGCACACGACACGCCCGAGCTCAGCGTACCCGCTGCCGTTGGCTGCGCCTGCCGCCGATTGCGATAGTGCGCAACATGCAAAGTCGCTTATCGCCTGCTCAGAGACGGCGAAGCAGCGCAAACTGATTTCAGCTTTCAGTCCGATCAATCAAATGTCCGATGACGGTTCATCCGTGATGTGGCTTCAACTCATCGAAGCGTTCCACGCGCATCCCCAGCCCGTTGTCCGCAGAGACCCGAACCATCAGTGCCTTTATAGGCGGATGATGGTGTGCGGGGCCGAAAGGCCCTGAGCGGTTCGGGGCCTCCTTGAACAAGAGGAGGATACGATGAAACTCGTCTCACGATTTGAAGCGGCAACACTTGGCACCGCAGAACTATTTGGATTGCGGAAAGAAGCGTTCATTGCGTTTTCTGCTGCTGCTCGCGGCTCTCAGGAGCAGCGCGATGCACTTGCGACAATGCGCACAATCGAGCGCGAACTCGCGAAGCGGCGGTTCACGCCCTAAAGCGATGGCGACGTTCGGCAGTCGGTCATATCAGTGCACCTGTCCTGCGAACTATATGGCTACTGCGCACTTTGTATATGCCGCACCGAGACCATCGAACTACCATAAGCGCAAGCTTGAAAGTGTGGTCGCTCGGCACGACAGTAGGCAGAACATCATACCTGTGTCACCGCCCGCGCTGACCCAGTTGCCAAAGAGAAGCGGCACCCTTTTCTGTTGACACCAGAAAAACCTACGTAGGATCATATCGGTCTTGTACGGATACTCATCAATATCCCGCATAGGGTGGCATTTTTTGGCCAGCTCAAACACTTTTCTGCGTGCAAATCCATAAACTGGAGGAACAGATGCGCTACCTCATTGGCATGGTCCTGCTGGTCCTACTCACGCCTAGTGCGAGCACTCCGCAGGAATTTTCTCTAGCCCAATTTCCCCTGCCAACAAGCAAAAGCGACGCCACAATTGTTTGTTCAGCTGATACGCGGTACTCTGGGCGGTTCGCTAGCAACCCGCATTGGGTAGATAATGTCCGACTTCCGATAGTAAAAGACCCTTACGGAATAGTCGATAGCAGTGGCTTAGCCTATCTTGGCGGCAATAGAGTTGCCATTGAAAATGAAATTTCGAAATGGCGGGATTCGGGCCAATTACTTGATGAAATGCCCCTACTGGAGAATCCTGCGGGAGTCTGGGTTCTTCCAGTAAACCCTGAGGATCAGATTTCGAAAACCAATTCATCAACTAAAGCAAGCCTGGCGGTCTCGGCGCAGTACGCGTTGAGGTATTTTAGAGGGAAAACAGGATCATCACAGGAGGCAAGGGCAGAGGTCAAGCAGCTGTTCGCCAAACACAACTGTCAGCCTGACATAATAGATGAAATAGATGTCGCAGATTTTTCAGGGCGCGCTTCCCCAATGGGGATTGACACTCTCAGGCGGATCACTGGGGCTGTGGCTTCCAGGGGCGAGCCACAGCTAATAATAGATTATGATGAAAATGGAAAAATTGTTGTTAGGGCATTGAATCTGGCAGAGGTGAAATTCGATGCGAAATTGTTTGATTATATAGGAGAATCATCCAATTGTCGAAAGATTTTTCAGAAGAGAGATTTGTTATGTGAGGGAGCGCCGCTTAAAGAAGAAGTCTTTCGTCAGTATATTGCACTTACAAAAAGAGATCCCGAGAAAGAGCTCGGACAAGTAATCGCTGTCCTCACTCTTATTGATTTTATTGTTAATAAAGCAACAGATGCAGCAATTCTCTTGATCGAAGAAAAAAGCAAATTTGCAGCAATCGCTGCCAAGCAGGATACGCTCACTTTGCTGGAGGCACGCCAGCGTTTATTTGATGAGGAAGTCGCGGTGGCCGAGAAGGAGCATAATGAAGTTAAGGCTTTGATGCCATTTCTCGAAAGCGGAAAAAAGGAAGACGCCCCTACCATGCTTGATTGGTCAAATTTAGTCGAGGCGGAAAGGAAGCTGGAAGAGGCGGTTGTTCGGCAAAAAAAGAATCAGGAGCAGATCGATAAGGTCAAGGACGATATTGATCGGTTGAAGGGCGTTGATGCTAAGTCTGACCCAGATGCGGCACCCGAACCCGTTGATGTACCAGAACCAGCGCTGACTCCTGGCAACGCGCAAGAAATCTTTGAGGCGGAGATATGGCCGAGATATTTGTCGACGCTGGCCGAGCAAGTAAAAGAATGCGCTGGAGAGCCGAAGGACGAAGAGAGCCCCGCATCGCCATCGCCGCATACACCCGAAGAGGAAGCATTTGGCGGCAAGTGTGATGCCGTTGCCTTGGATGTCGAGTTGCGAACGGTGACTGGCGAGGTCGGCTCTCCTCTCAGCGGCCTTAACGATGCTGCAGAGAGTGATGTGTTGTTGGGAGTAAGTTCTCCCAGCGAAATGTTCAGTGATTTTCCAGACTTTTCCCAATGTGCTCCACTTGCACCGACTTGCTCAGTCAGCGAGAAGAAGGCTTCCTTGGACACTTGGGCGAAAAGCCATGGATTTGACGAAGGCATGCATGAGTTCTGCGCAAGCGTAGGAAAGGCTGCCTGCCGCAACCTCAAGAATAGTGTGGGGATATATGATGACCTTTTCGAGGAGGTTGCGTCATTTCTTCCACCGTGCGGCCGATTGGATGACGATTGTGGAGCCCATCTCGGGGACAATCCTCGGTCAACCCTTTCGGATTCAAATTCATTTGAGGCTGCTTTTGAGAGAGAGCTGTCAGATTACAAAGGTGGTAATATCACAAGGGCGTGGGTGCTGCGCCATAGCGATAAGGAATTTACGGTCACATTTTCCGTAGAGAAAGAGCCTGATCGTGATGACTTTCGTATCTTTGATTTCATTATTTCAGGCGCGCGGTTGCGATCTGGTCTGCTCTTGAACGCAATAGTGGCAAAGGAGTGGATTGTGGAATCGCCGACGCTTCAAGTTATGTCAACTGCAGCCGAAAATCAGAATGCCAATCCGTACGAAGGGGTTTCGCCTTCTTTAGGTCGCCTGGTATTCGAGTCACATTAGACCGCCCCTTGGTTGGTAGATGTCGGTGAAAGGCCTGCTGTCAAAGTGTCGGCTGGCCAAGAGGCCAGCCAATTTTTTCGCCCCTAGAACAAGGATAGTTGATCATTGCTCCAGCCTATGCGCTCGGCCTCATGATCGAGCCATGCGGTCACGAAGGCGGCCGCGCCGCCGTGTGTGGCGACTGTTCCCTTGTTCACGAAATGTGAGCGATAGCCTGTATCGGTGACGGGCAATAGCGCCTTGTTCTCAGCACGCAGTTCGATGTGATCGACCATGCCGAACGTATCGGGCTTGAAGGTGATTACGATCTGAACATCGCGCCATATGATGATGTGCTTTTCCATTTGCTTTGCCTCCCTTTGGGGAAGCCGCCGCTTACGCGGCGACTCCTT
>JAGRMT010000176.1:0-268 GCA_020441125.1 Roseivivax sp. | reverse complement strand
CGGAAAGCTGGAAGGCGTGCAGGAAATCCGCTGCCTTTTGCGCATGCGCTGCGGCGGAAAAGATCGCTCGCTTGTCGTTCTTCAAAACCTTCAGCCAGCTCTGGATATAGGCCGCATGATCTGTGCCTGCCTCTGGGGTCAGCCCCAGATCGGCGCAGAGAAACGCCGCGCCCAGTTCGGCGACAAGCTCTTCTCTTGCGTAGCCTTCATCGCCCCACTTCTTGCGCCCGAATTCACGGTCAAGGCGCTTGGGGTGTTTGGTCCAGTG
>JAGRMT010000175.1 GCA_020441125.1 Roseivivax sp. | reverse complement strand
TCTGGCGCAATACGACCGACGCCGACGTGGGCCGGTTCCTGAAGCTGTATACAGAGCTGCCGCTGGACGAATGCGCCCGGTTGGGCGCACTGGCGGGATCCGAGATCAACGACGCCAAGGTCGTGCTGGCCAACGCGGTCACCGCGCTGTGCCATGGCGCCGAAGCGGCAGCGGCGGCCGAGGCCACCGCCCGCGCGGTGTTCGAGCAGGGCGGCATCGGCGAGGACCTTCCCACCGTTGCGCTGTCTGCCGAAGAAGTGGGCGACGGCATCTCGGTGGTTCAGCTGATCGTGCGCAGCGGGCTGGCCAAGTCGGGCAAGGAGGCGAAACGCCTGATCGCCGAAAACGGCGCACGCCTGAACGACGAGCCGCTGACCGACGCCGGGCTGATGGTGGGGGCCGACATGCTGGCCGAGCCGCTGAAGCTGAGCGCCGGACGCAAGCGGCATGCGCTGGTAACGCTGGAGGGCTGAGCGCTACCACAGCGCCTCAGCCACGGACAGCAGCACGAAGGGCAGACACAGAACCGCCGCCGCCAGCAATGCGGCGGCGCGTGTCGGTTTGGGGCGCGGAGCGATGAGACGGGCCATGCGCCCATTAACCCCGGCGAAACTTGCCCTGTGGTTAATGCCCGGCATGACCAGCGTGCAAACCCCGCCCCTGCCCCTGCCCCTGCAACAATCGCCGGAATTTGCCGCGGCCTGCCGCGCGCTGGGCCTGACGGTGCGCCAAGCCGGTGGCGGGGCGGTGCGATGCCAGGTGATCGCCCGGCGCGCCCGGCTGGTTGGACGGCTGGATTATGTCGGGCGCGGCCCGGTCGGCCCGGACGCTGACGCAGAAGCGGAGGTGTTGCACAGGCTGGCCGGTTTGGGCGGCGCGCCGTTGATCGTCAATGCCGGCACCGTCCCCGCCGGGACGCTGCGCGATAGCGGGTTCTGGCCAGTGATGACCGCGGCCACCGTGGCGCTGCTGCCGTTGAACCGGCCCGCCGCAATGCGCGCGGGCCTGCACCAGAAGTGGCGCAACCGGCTGCACCGGGCCGAGGCGACCCGCCTGACGGTACTGCGCCGCTTGCTCGCGCGCGAGGATTGGTTGCTGTCGGCCGAAGCGGCACAGGCGCGGGCCCGTCGCTATCGTACCCCGCCCGCAGCGCTGGCGCTGGCCTATGCCAACGCCAACCGCGGTGCGGCGCAGGTGGTCGAAGTACTCTCGCCCATTGGTGCTCCGCTGGCCGGGGTTCTGGTTCTGCGCCACGGCACGGCGGCCACCTGGCAGACCGGTCACGTGACCGAGGCCGGCAAGCGCGCCTGCGCCATGAACCTGGCACTGTGGGAGGCGATGGTCTGGCTGGCCGAACAGGGCTGCCACGTGCTGGATCTTGGTACGGTCAACACGCAGGACACGCCCGGCCTGGCGCATTTCAAGCTGGGAACCGGCGCTCAGGCGCAGCGGTTGGGTGGCAGCTGGCTGCACTGGCGCGGACTGGCGCCGCTGGCACGGCGTCTGCCGCTGGCCCTGGCGGCATGACGGACGCCCCCGCGAACGGGGGCGGCCTTGATGGGTTCAGTCTGTGACGGTGACCTTGGCCATATGATCGGGCTCGCCGATGACCGCGCCGTTCCGGCCCTGGCCGCGCTTGATCGCGGCGACCACGTCCATGCCGCCGGTGACCTGGCCGACAATGGTGTATTGACCGTTCAGGTGAGGCGCCGGGGCGAACATGATGAAGAACTGCGAATTGGCGCTGTTCGGGTTGCTCGACCGGGCCATGCCGACCATTCCGGTATCAAAGGACTTGTCGGAAAATTCCGCCGGCAGGTCCGGCAGGTCGGACCCGCCGCGCCCGGCCATCTTCATCGAGAAGGCCGGATCGGTCATGTCGCCAAATTCGACATCGCCGGTTTGCGCCATGAAGCCCTCGATCACGCGGTGAAACACCACGTTGTCATAAGCGCCGGCCTTGGCCAGTTCGGTGATGCGCGCAACGTGCTGCGGCGCGACATCGTCGAACAGGTCGATGGTGATCGTTCCGTTTGCACCCTCGCCCGCGACCTCGATCTGAAGTCCGGTGGCCAGCGCGGGGCTGGCCAGAAGCGAAAGCGCCAGAGCGAATTTAAGCATCGGAAGCGACCTTCACGCTGATCATGCGGTCGGGATTTGCGGGCGGCTCGCCGCGCACGATCGCGTCCACATGCTCCATCCCCGACACCACGCGGCCATAGACCGTGTACTGCCCGTTCAGGAAATGGTTGTCCTTGAAGTTGATGAAGAACTGCGAGTTGGCCGAGTTCGGGTTCTGCGACCGGGCCGCGCCCAGCGTGCCGCGGTCATGCGGCAGCTTGGAGAATTCCGCGGGCAGATTCGGCAGCTCGGACCCGCCCGTGCCGGCGCGGCGCAGGTTGAAGTCCTTTTCCATGTTGCCGTTGGCCACGTCGCCGGTCTGCGCCATGANNNNGTCGATCACCCGGTGAAAGGCAACGTTGTCATACGCGCCGCTGCGGGCCAGTTCCTTCATCCGCTCGGAATGCTTCGGCGCCACGTCCGGCAGCAACTCGATCACCACGGTTCCGCCTTTGAGTTCCATCAGGATGGTGTTTTCGGGGTCCTTGATCTCGGCCATGTGGCCCTCCTTTGTCCGTTTGGCGACATCGTTAACGCCGAAGTGTCGCATTGCCAACCCAAGCGATTGACAGCACCAGCGTTGCCCCGCCAAGTGGGGCCCAGCCACGTATATGGGAGTGTGAAATGGCCTGGAAAACCCTCGACGACATGGATCTGACCGGCAAGCGCGTCCTGACCCGGGTCGATATCAACGTCCCGGTCGAGGATGGCCGCGTCACCGATGCCACCCGGATCGAAAGGATCGTTCCCACGATCGAGGATATTCTGGCCAAGAGCGGCACGCCGATCCTGCTGGCGCATTTCGGCCGCCCCAAGGGCAAGCCCAACCCCGAAATGAGCCTGCGCATCACCCTGCCGGCGCTGGAAAAGGCGCTGGGCCGCAAGGTGGTCTTCATCGAGAAACCCAGCCGGGCAGAGATCGACGCCCTGCCGATGGACACGGTCGTGCTGGTCGAAAACACCCGGTTCACCCCTATGGAAGAGGCGAACGACCCGGCCATGGTCGACTTCCTGGCCGCACTGGGCGATGTCTACTGCAACGATGCCTTCTCGGCCGCGCACCGCGCCCATGCCTCGACCGAAGGGATCGCGCACAAGCTGCCCTCCTGCGCCGGGCGGCTGATGCAGGCCGAACTTTCGGCGCTCGAGGCTGCGCTGGGCCAGCCCAAGCGCCCCGTCGTGGCCGTGGTTGGCGGCGCCAAGGTTTCCACCAAGCTCGAGCTGCTGGGCAACCTGGTGGCCAAGGTCGATTACCTGGTGATCGGTGGCGGCATGGCCAATACCTTCCTTGCCGCGCAGGGGATCAATGTCGGCAAGTCGCTGGCCGAACATGACATGACAGCCACCGCGACCGAGATCATGGCCAAGGCCAAGGCCGCCGGCTGCGAGATCGTTCTGCCCACGGATGTCGTGGTGGCGCGCGAGTTCAAGGCCCATGCGCCCAATGAAACCGTCGCGGCGGATGCATGCCCGGCCGATGCGATGATCCTCGACGCCGGCCCGGCGACGGTCACCCGGATCAAGGTCGTTCTGGACAGCGCGAGCACTCTGATCTGGAACGGCCCATTGGGCGCCTTCGAGATCGAGCCCTTCAACGCCGCCACGAATGCCGCTGCGGCCCATGCCGCCGCGCTGTCGAAGGCCGGCAAGCTGATTTCGGTCGCCGGTGGCGGCGATACCGTCGCGGCGTTGAACCAGGCGGGCGCGTCCGAGGATTTCACCTATATCTCCACCGCCGGCGGTGCTTTCCTGGAATGGATGGAAGGCAAGACCCTGCCCGGCGTCGCAGCCCTGGGCTGACCGGACCCGGCCCGGCGGCGCGCCGGGCCAGCGAAACTCCAAGAAGGAATCACCGATGCGTACCAAACTCGCCGCCGGAAACTGGAAGATGAACGGGCTGACCGCCTCGCTGGCCGAGCTTGCCGCGATGGGAGCAGCCGCCAAGGGCGCCGCCGAGGTGCTGATCTGCCCGCCCGCCACGCTGGTGGCCGCCGCCGCAGCGGCCGCGCCGCAGGGCGTGATGATCGGCGGCCAGGATTGCCATGCCAAGGCCTCGGGCGCGCATACCGGGGATGTCTCCGGCCAGATGCTGAAGGATGCCGGCGCAAGCCACGTCATCCTCGGCCATTCCGAGCGTCGCCAGGACCATGACGAGCATAACGAGGACGTGCGCGCCAAGTGCCAGGCGGCCTGGGAGGCCGGTCTGACCGTGGTGCTGTGTTGCGGCGAAAGCCTGACCGAGCGCGAGGCGGCCAACACCCTCGACATAATCGGCGGCCAGCTGGCCGGTTCGATCCCCGATGGCGCCACCGGTCACAACCTGGTCGTCGCCTACGAGCCGATCTGGGCCATCGGAACCGGCAAGGTGCCGACCACCGACCAGATCGGTGAAGTGCACGATTTCATTCGCGCCCGGCTGGAACGCCGCTTCGGCGCGGGTGTGGGCCGCTCGGTGCGGCTGCTTTACGGTGGCTCGGTCAAGCCGTCGAATGCGGCCGAGATCTTTGCCGTACCCAATGTCGATGGCGCGCTGGTCGGCGGCGCCAGCCTGAAGGC
>JAGRMT010000021.1:10090-15820 GCA_020441125.1 Roseivivax sp. | reverse complement strand
ACCCAGGGATCGCATTCCGACATCACCGGCCCCCGCGTGCGGGAGGCCGCGCTGCGCCTGTTCGCGCGTCACGGCTATGCCGCGGTGTCGATGCGGCAGATCGCGGGCGAGGTCGGGGTGCAGGCGGGCGCGCTCTATAACTACACGCCGGACAAGCAGACGCTGCTGTTCTCGCTGTTGCACACCCATATGGAGGACCTGCTGGCGGCCTGGCACGACTGGCCCAAGGGCGCTGCGCCGCTGGACCGGCTGGAGGCCTTTACCCGGTTTCACATCCGTTTCAACGTGGCGCGGCCAGAGGCGATCTTCATTTCGTACATGGAGCTGCGCAACCTGGAGCCGGCGAATTTCGCGGTGATCGAGGGGCAGCGCCGCGCCTATGAAGGTGCGCTCGAGGCGATCCTGCGTGACGGGGTGGCGGCAGGGGTCTTCGGCGCGCCGGACCCCAAGGTGGCGGCCATGGCCGTGATCGCAATGCTGACCGGGGTCAACACCTGGTACCGCGCCGGCGGGCGGCTGTCGCTGGACCAGGTCGAGGCGATCTACTGGGACATGGTGCGCAAGGCGGTCGGCCCGGCGGGCTGAATTTCAGGATTGGACGGCCGCGGCAGAGTGCAATGGTGCGGGGGCTGCCCGCCTGCGATCCGCTTGCGGGTTGGGGGCCGTCAAGGAGCGAGGGGCGCTGCCCCTCGCGCTCCCCGGGGTATTTCGGGCAAGAAGAAGCACGAGGTGATCTGCAATCTTGGTACCCGGCACTGAGACTGCGTTGTCCGAACGGGCAAGGACGGCGCCTGGGGCGGGCGGGTGCCGGGGCACGGGGGCCCCGGCACGGCTGTCAATGCGCTGGCCTGATGAAGGTGCCGTTGCGCAGATCGCGCATGGCCTGGCGCAGTTCCTCTTGGGTGTTCATCACGATCGGGCCGTGCCAGGCCACTGGTTCCTGCAACGGGGCGCCGGAGATCAGCAGGAAGCGGACGCCTTGCGGGCCGGCCTGGACAGTCACCTCGTCGCCGGTGCCAAAGCGGATCAGCGTGCGGTTGCCGGACATGTCGCGGATGTTCACCTCTTGCCCGGCGACTTCTTTTTCCAGCAAAACGCCGGTGGGGGCGGAGGCATCGGCGAAGGCGCCGGCACCCTCGAAGACATAGGCAAAGGCGCGGCGGTAGGTGTCGACCTTGAAGGTCTTGCGCCGGCCGGCGGGGACCGAGATGTCAAGATATTGCGGATCGGCGGCGATGCCGTCGACCGGACCGGTCTTGCCCCAGAAGCTGCCGATGATCACGCGCACGCGGGTGCCGTCGTCATCGACGATCTCGGGGATGTCGGCGCCCTTGACGTCCTGGTAGCGCGGCGCGGTCATCTTCAGCGAGGCCGGCAGGTTGGCCCACAGTTGAAAGCCATGCATCTGGCCGCGGGTGTTACCCTTGGGCATTTCCTGATGCAGGATGCCCGATCCGGCGGTCATCCATTGCACGTCGCCAGCGCCCAGCGTGCCGGTATTGCCCAGGCTGTCGCCGTGTTCCACCGTTCCGGCCAGCACATAGGTGATGGTCTCGATTCCGCGGTGCGGGTGCCAGGGAAAGCCGCGCAGGAAATCCTGCGGCCGGTCATTGCGGAAATCGTCAAAGAGCAGGAATGGGTCCAGCTCTGTCGGATCCTGGAAGCCGAAGGCGCGGTGCAGGTGCACGCCGGCGCCTTCCATCGTGGGGATGGCCTTGCGGGTTTCAAGGGTCGGACGAAGCGACATGGGTCTTCCTCCATTATCTGTTCGCGTCTGTGCAGAAGGTAGAGAGCCGGGGCCCGCCAGACAATCGCGCCGGTGCAGAGGCCGGTTGTGCATGGATGCACAGGTCGACGCCCCCTCGCAACGCCGCCGCACATGCGCTATGGGCGGGGCGGTCTTGCCGAGGGAGGGATCATGACAGACGAAGTCCTTGCGACATTGCACGCATCGCCCGCGCGCCGGGTGATCGGGGTTGGCTTCATGCTGTTCCTGGGCGCGCTGATCATCTACCTGGGCTTTTCCGAGCCGGTGGCGCTGGGGTGGCGGCTGTATCTGTTCGTCACCGGGATCGCGCTGCTTTACCTGGCGCAGATGATGTGGCGGGCGACCGCGCTGCACCTGGTGCTGACGCGCGACGCGCTGACCGACAGCGCCGGGACGGTGCTGGCGCGTATCGAGGATATCGCCAAGGTCGAGCGCGGCGCCTTTGCCACCAAGCCGTCCAACGGGTTCACGCTGAAAACGAACCGGCCGCAAGCGCGGGGCTGGCGGCCGGGTCTGTGGTGGCGGGTCGGTACCCGGATCGGTGTGGGCGGGGTGACGCCGGGATCGCAGTCCAAGATGATGGCCGATACGATCGCGGCGCTGGTCTTCCCGTCCCCGGCTCAGATCGAGCCGGCGGGCGGCGGGGGTGGCGGCGGCGGCGGGGGCGGCGGCGGCGGGGTGTAGCTGGCGCTGCCCGAACCGCTGTTGCCGTTGTTGCTGCCGGAGTTGCCGTTGCCGTTTCCGGAGTTGTTGCCGTTGCCGTTGTTGCCGGAGTTCCCGTTTCCGTTTCCGTTGTTGCCGGTGTTGGTGCTGGTGCCGCCGCCGGTGTTGTTCGACCCGTCGCTATTGGTGCAGTCGGTCGCGTTTTCGGCATTGTTTGTGCACAGCGAGTTGCCGGGCGCTTCCTGATCGCCGTTGCCCCAGCCGTTGTTTTCGTGGAACTTGCCCTGCTTCAGCTCTTCGGGGATCTGCGGTTCGTAATCCTGCGGGTTCCAGCCCGAGTTGTTGGCGCTGTCGATGTGGATCAGCTGCGGCGCCATGCGGGGGCGGGTGAACGAATAGGTGGTGATGTCGAAGTTCGTCAGACCTTCGGCAAAGGCGAAGACCGGCATGTAGCGGTCCCAGGTTTCCACCAGGACGATCTGATCGTTG
The DNA here is from genome assembly GCA_020441125.1 of Roseivivax sp. GTDB lineage: Bacteria > Pseudomonadota > Alphaproteobacteria > Rhodobacterales > Rhodobacteraceae > Mesobacterium_A. The sequence continues at coordinate 12,900 of JAGRMT010000021.1, read as the reverse complement.
TGCGCCATGACCGGAATGCGGTCCAGGTAGTTGGCGCGCAGCGTCGCATTGGTCAGCGCAGCGGGGTCGCCGCGCGCTTCGGACCATTCGACCGAGTACTCGTTGTTGTTCGAGTCATAGCTGACGACGGTGATCCGGATGTCGCTGTCATTGGTGCCGCCCGTGTGGGTCATCACGTAGAACAGCCGCTGGACGCTGTTGATATAGTTGTCGTCGATCTCAAGCGTCTCGCGAGAGATCATGTCGCCGATGGTGTAGTTCGCTTTCTGGCTGATGCTCTGCTGGCGGAAAGCGTCGAAGAAGGTCCAGGTGGTGGCGAAGAGGATCAGCAGGATCGGCAGCGCGATCATGACCTCGATGGTCACATAGCCGCGTGTGTCGTTCCGGAACTGGTCGAGAAAACTGTTAACCTTACCAAACATGATAATACCTCAGCTCGGCTCTTGCACGAAGGCAGATGTGGCGATGAGAGCGACGTTGCCTTCGTCGTCGGCCATCATCGAGCCCCCCAGATACCCGGCCGGAGAGAACGGGTCATACTTGTAGCAGGCGCGCAGGAACATCACCTCGTTCGAGGCGCCGTATTGGAAGTTGCGCTGCGGCGTGGCTTCTTCTGCCAGGTCGACGCAATCGGGCAGGTAGTCCGGCTCGTTGAACGCGCGCATGTCCATCTTGATCATCTCAAGGTGAAGCATTCCTGCGCAGTTGGGCAGAACGCCGGCCTTTTCGCAGATCATGTCCTTCAGCTCGGCATGGCTGTAGTGGGTGCCGGTGCCCAGGCGCAGTTCGCGGACGGTCTGGTCCATCGCGCGTTCAAGCGCGCTGTGGCGGATCGTCAGGGTGCCCATTTCGATGGACGAAACCATCAGCCCGATGAACAGCGGTGTCCAGAGTGCGAAGGGCACCACCATGGAGCCGTCATCGTCCCGCAGGAAGTGACGGACGGAGTTTTTCAGAAACCCAATCATTCCACGAGCCTCAGCTGGTTGATCGACCGTGCGATCGAATAGAACACGTCGGACAGTTCGGCGCCGGAGGCATCGAAGTGGTGCGAGGGCGACGAGGCGCACTGTTCCAGCACTTGAGAGCCGTTCGAGTCGGTCTCGAATGCAACGGTCCAGATGGTGATGCCGTCTTCCTTGGCTGCGTCGCAGATGCGGTCCAGCAGCGCGTTGCCGTACCAGCGGTCATAGCGCTGGGTGTAGAAGTCATCCCAGTTCCAGCCGTCGGTGACGTTGTTAACGTTGAAGTACCACAGGTTGTTGTTGGCCCAGTGTTCCACCATCGAGGGCTGGTTGTAGGCCCAGTTCTGGATGCGGAACGACTTGTCGTTCATGCCGTCGGTCATCAGCACGATATGCTTGCCCACGTCGCGGCGATCGGTATCGAACGGGCGGCCCACCACGTTGTTCGGCACAACGCCATCGGCGGCCATCTGGTTGACGATGGCGCGCATCGACGGATCCAGCAGCCCGGTGCCCCACTTCATCCCCATGAAGATCGAGGTGCCGGCGCGCGGCTGGAACTCGCGGATCTGGGCCTTCAGCGCCTCGGCGTCGCTGTTGACCGGAGCGATCCGGGCATAGGCGGGCGACGGGCAGACCGTGTTGCTCAGACCGTTATCACCGTAGTAGTTCCACTGGTAATACTGCATCTGGTTGTAGGTCGCGGCGGTGTCGAAGGCCGCGCTGGTGTATTCGCTGTCAGGGATCTCAAGGCAATCGGCGTAGTTATGGCTGCGGTTCACGTTCAGATAGTTGGCCAGCGGGCCTGCGTTGACGTGCTCCGAGTAGGGAACCAGCGAGACCGACACCGAGTCGGGGAAGTTCTCGTCCATGACCGTGTCGACGAACAGCTGTGCGGCGTTCTTCATGTTGGTCATGCGGTTGTTCTTGGCCATCGAGCCAGAGATATCGAGAACCAGCGACACCTCGACGTAATTGACCCATTCCTGCGCCTTGGAGTGGCCGCCGATGTCGAACCGGTCCACGCCCAGGATGTGCGAGAAGTTCGAGTCGTGAGTGGTGGCAGCCTGGGCGCTGACGATCTTGTAGTTCGCGGCCTGCGTGGTCTGGACGCCGGTCAGCGCGTCGCTGACACCCATCTTGGCGAAGTAGTCATAGACCACGTCGCCGGGCACCAGCATGTTGTCGAGGTCAGCCGCCGCCAGGACCGATCGGTCAAGTGTCGCCTGGATTTTGGCTCGGGTCAGTTCGGCGTGCATCATGTCGATGCCAAGCCCGCCGAACGCGATCATTGTAATGGCTGCGGCCACCGCAAGATGGGTCATACTTCCATCTTCGGCGCGGACAAATCGCGCAGCACTGGAACGCAGGCGGTCAAGCCGCCGTGCGCCGACACCCGCGCCATAATGCGCGGGGGTTTCCCGATACTTCGTCATCCCGTGGCCTTTCTGTCGGTGGTCAGCCGACGTACCAATTCACTTTTCACTCGCCCCGACCGCCATTTATGAAGCCGGATCGGGGCGGAATTAGGGCGCGTTTCCCGGGAAATTTCGAAAAATATTATACGGTTAAGGGACATTTACCGGGTTTTCCGGCGTGTTGTTTCCCCGACCTCGACAATCAACCGTCATGATTCTGCCAGACAGGGTTGATCAGCTGGTGATATTGGTTGCCGCAGACACGCCCGCCAATAACGGCAAAGCTGCGGCGAAACGTGGACGCCGTCCCAATGGGTTCCGGCGCCACAAACCGGGAGGAAAAGCCGATGAATGCCCCCGAACGGCTTGAGCCGTCGTTCCGCCACAGCGTCGATCTGATGTTCAACCGCGCCGTGGCGCTGATGGA
>JAGRMT010000021.1:0-10081 GCA_020441125.1 Roseivivax sp. | reverse complement strand
CCCGGCCTGGAAGAGAAGATCCGCGTGTGCAACGCCACCTATACCGTGCGTTTCGGGGTCCGTCTGCGCGGCAGCATCCACACCTTCACCGGCTACCGCTCGGTTCATTCCGAGCACCTGGAGCCGGTCAAGGGCGGCATCCGCTTTGCGCTTTCGGTCAACCAGGACGAGGTCGAGGCACTGGCGGCGCTGATGACCTACAAATGCGCGCTGGTTGAAACGCCCTTTGGCGGCTCCAAGGGCGGGCTGTGCATCGACCCCCGCGCCTGGGACACGCACGAGCTGGAGCAGATCACCCGCCGGTTTGCCTATGAGCTGATCAAGCGCGACCTGATCAATCCCAGCCAGAACGTGCCCGCGCCCGACATGGGCACCGGCGAGCGCGAGATGGCCTGGATCATGGATCAGTACATGCGGATGCACACCACCGATATCAACGCCGCCGCCTGCGTGACGGGCAAGCCGCTGTATTGTGGCGGCATCTCCGGCCGGGTGGAGGCAACTGGCCGGGGCGTGCAATACGCCCTGCGCGAATTCTTCCGCCATCCCGACGACGTGGCCGAGGCAGGGCTTTCCGGCTCGCTCGACGGCAAGCGGGTGATCGTTCAGGGGCTGGGCAACGTCGGCTATCACGCCGCCAAGTTCCTGAGCGAGGAAGACGGAGCGATCATCACCGGCATCATCGAGCGCGACGGCGCGCTCTACTCGCCTGACGGTCTGGATGTCGAGGCAGTGCACGACTGGCTGCTGCGCCATGGCGGCATCAAGGGCTTTCCCGCGCCCTACCACAGGCCCGAAGGCGCAGCGGTGCTGGAAGAGGCGTGCGACATCCTGATCCCGGCCGCGATGGAGGGGGTGATCAACCTGTCCAATGCCGAACGCATCCAGGCGCCGCTGATCGTCGAGGCGGCAAACGGGCCGATCACCGCCGGCGCAGACGAAATTCTGCGGGCCAAGGGCGCGGTGATCATCCCCGACCTCTACGCCAATGCCGGCGGCGTGACGGTGTCCTATTTCGAATGGGTCAAGAACCTGTCGCATATCCGGTTTGGCCGGATGGAAAGACGGCGCGAGGAAGCGCGGCACGAGCTGATCGTGAAGGAACTGGAACGGCTGGACAAGTACCTGGGCGATGCCTGGGCGATGTCGCCCGACTTCAAGCGCAAGTACCTGCGCGGCGCGGACGAGCTGGAACTGGTGCGTTCGGGCCTCGATGACACCATGCGCGAGGCCTACCAGTCAATGCGTGAGGTCTGGCGATCTCGCAGCGATGTCAACGATTTGCGCACCGCCGCCTACCTGGTGGCGATCGCCCGCGTTGCCGCCAATTACGCGGCCAAGGGGTTGTGACCATGGGCCATGCGCTGCATTTGGGCTGTCGTTGCGGTGCGGTGCGGCTGACCGTGTCGGCGCCCGGCGGCAGCGCCGGAACGCGGGTGATGTGCTATTGCAAGGATTGCCAGACCTCGGCCCGGCACTTGCGCGCGGTCGATATGCTGGACAGCGCCGGCGGCAGCGACATCTATCAGACCACGCCCGACAGGCTGACCCTGCGCGCCGGGCAGGACCAGTTGCGCATTCAGCGGCTTTCGCCCAAGGGCCTGCTCCGCTGGTACGCAGGCTGCTGCGACACGCCTCTGTTCAACACCTTGCCCCGGCTGGGCCTGCCCTTTGTCGGCGTGCTGATCCCGCCGGTACAGGCAGAGCAGGCCACGCCGCTGATCGGCCCGGTGGTCTGCCGCAGCTTCACCGCATCGGCCACGCCCGGACGCGGCGCACCGGCGCAAGACAGCGGCATGGCCCGCGCCGGGCTGGGCATCGTCACACGCATGATCGCCGCCGCGGTCAGCGGCCGGGCGCGCCACTCGCCGCTGCGCGCGGCGGACGGCGGCCCCATCGCCCCGGTCACCGTGTTGCGGCTCGAACAGCGCCAGGCGGCCCGTCCGACATAAGCGGCACGATCTGTCGCGCGCTGACATGGCTTTGTCGGAAACCTGCGGGCAGGCACCCTCTGTGGCGTTAACCTCGGGCCATGGACACGGGCGGGGCGCATGCGGTTTTCGGGCTGGCAAATTCTGAAGGAAGGGTTGACGGGCAATCACGGATGGCGCCCGCACTGGCGCGACCCGGCGCCCAAACCCGAGTATGACATCGTCATCATCGGCGGCGGCGGTCACGGTCTGTCCACCGCCTATTATCTGGCGCGCGAGCACGGCCTGACCAATGTCGCCGTTCTGGAGAAGGGCTACCTTGGCGGCGGCAACGTCGGGCGCAACACCACCATCGTGCGCGCCAACTACAACCTGCCGGGCAATTCGGAATTCTACAGCCACTCGCTGAAGCTGTGGGAAGGGCTGAGCCAGGATCTGAACTACAACGTGATGTTTTCGCAGCGCGGCGTGCTGAACCTGTTCCATTCCGACGGCGAGCGCGACTATGCCGCGCGGCGTGGCAACTCGATGGCGATCCAGGGCGACGACGCGGTGCTGCTGGACCGCGAAGGCGTTCGGCGCATCGTGCCCTATCTGGATTTCGACAACCCGCGCTATCCGATTCACGGCGGGCTGCTGCACCCGCGCGGCGGTACGGCGCGGCACGACGCGGTGGCCTGGGGCCTGGCACGCGGCGCCGATGCGCGCGGCGTCGACCTAATCCAGAATTGCGAGGTGACCGGCATCGACATCGACCGCGGCCGCGTCACCGGCGTGCAGACCGTGCGCGGCCCGATCCGGGCCAAGAAGGTGGGGATCGTGGTTGCCGGCCGGTCGGGCCAGGTGGCGGCGATGGCCGGGCTGCGGCTGCCGGTCGAAAGCCATATCCTGCAAGCCTTCGTCAGCGAAGGGCTGAAGCCGGTGATCCACCACGTGATCACCTCGGGTGTGGGGCATTTCTACATCAGCCAGTCTGACAAGGGCGGGCTGGTCTTTGGCGGTGCGCTGGACATGTACGCTTCGTACGCGCAGCGCGGCAACCTGCCCGGGGCCGAGCACGTGATGGAGGCGGCGATGCATGTCATGCCGATGATCGGCAAGGCGCGGGTGCTGCGCTCTTGGGGCGGGATCATGGACATGACACCCGACGGATCGCCGATCATCGACCGGACGCCGGTCGACGGGCTTTATATCGACTGCGGCTGGAACTACGGCGGGTTCAAGGCCACGCCCGCATCGGGCTTTGCCTTCGCGCATCTGCTGGCGACCGATCGCCCGCATGCCAGCGCCACGCGGTTCCGCCTGGACCGGTTCCGCACCGGGCGTGGCATCATGGACGAAGAAGGCGCGGGCGCGCAGCACAATCTGCACTAGCCGCGGGTGGACAGGATGGATTTGGGTATTTCGGGCAAGAAGAAGGGGGCAGGGCAGCGCGCCCCACGCGCGCCGCGGCAGCGTGGCGTTGCGGGAGCCGCCCCTGGCCAAAGGAGTGCGCCATGAGGCTTCCCTGTCCGCTGTGCGGCAGCCGTGATCACCGCGAATTCACCTATCAGGGCGCGGCGGTGATGCTGGATCGGCCCGCGCCCGACGCCGGGGCCGAAGCCTGGGACAGCTACGTGCACCTGCGCGACAACCCGGCCGGCGCGACGCGCGAGCTGTGGTATCACGGCGCCGGATGCGGCGCCTGGCTGGTGGTGGCGCGCGACACGGTCACCCATGCGGTATTCGGTGCTGAGCTGGCGCGGCAGGTGCGGCGATGATCCTGGCGGGGAAGGGGCGCATCGACCGTTCGGCCAGGCTGGATTTCCGTTTCGACGGGCGGGCGCTGAGCGGTGCGCCGGGCGACACGCTGGCGTCGGCGCTGATGGCCAACGGGGTGACACTGGTCGGCCGGTCGTTCAAGTACCACCGCCCGCGCGGCATCCTGACTGCGGGCAGCGAGGAGCCGAACGCGCTGGTGACCGTGGGGCAGGGGGCGCACCGTGCGCCCAACACCCGCGCCACGGTGCAGGAGCTGTTCGACGGTCTGGAGGCGGTCAGCCAGAACCGCTGGCCCTCGCTGCGCTGGGACGTTCTGGCGGTCAACGACCTGGCCGCGCCGTTCTTCGGGGCGGGGTTCTATTACAAGACGTTCATGTGGCCGCGCCGGTTCTGGAAGGCGGTCTACGAGCCGGCGATCCGACGGGCCGCCGGGCTCGGCGCACTGGATGGCGGGCACAATCCCGACCGATACGAGCGGGCCTTCGCCTTTTGCGACGTGCTGGTGATCGGCGGCGGCCCGGCCGGGCTGATGGCCGCGCTGACCGCGGCGCGCGGCGGGGCCGACGTGATCCTGTGCGACGAGGCGCCGGAGCCGGGCGGGCGCTTGCGCTTCGAGACCGGCGAGATCGACGGGATGCCGGGCGCCGACTGGGCGGCGCAGGTGACTGCCGAGCTGCGCACGATGGACAACGTGCGGCTGATGACGCGCACCGCGGTGACCGGTGCGCATGACGACGGCACCTATGGCGCGCTGGAGCGGGTGGCGTTGCACCTGCGCGATCCGGGCGCGGCGCCGCTGGAGTGTTTCTGGCGCATCGTGGCGCGGCGCGCGGTGCTGGCAGCCGGGGCGCTGGAGCGGCCGGTGGCCTTTGCCGGCAACGACCGGCCGGGCGTAATGATGGCCGGGGCGCTGCGTGCCTATGTCAACCATTGGGGCGTTGCGCCGGGGCGGCGGGTTGCGGTCTTTGGCAATGGCGACGACGTGGCGCGCACCGCGCACGACCTGGCGGCTGCGGGGCTGGAGGTGGTCGCCGCGATTGACAGCCGGCCGGATGCGGCGCGTGGCGGCGACTGGGCGCATCACCCGGGTTCAGTGGTTTGCGGTACCGCCGGCGGGCGCGACGGGCTGGAGGCGGTGACGATCCGCAAGCCGGGCGGCGAGACGATCCGGCTGGCCTGCGACGCGCTGGCGATGACCGGCGGCTGGAACCCGTCGGTGCACCTGGCCTGCCACCTGGGCGGGCGGCCGCAGTGGGACGCGGCGCGCGCCGCCTTTGTGCCCCGGCCCGGTATGGTGCCGGGCATGGACGCTGTGGGCGCGGCAGCGGGGGATTTCTCGACCGCGGCCTGCCTGGCGGGCGGGATCGCGGCGGGCAACGCGGCGCTTTCGGCGCTGGGCCGTGCGGCGCAGGCCATCGACGCCCCGGCGGCCGAGGACGCACCCTATGCCATCGCGCCGCTGTGGTCTGTTCCCGGCAAGGGGCGGGCCTGGCTGGATTTCCAGAATGACGTGACGGTCAAGGACGTGCTGCTGGCAGCGCAGGAAAACTATGCCTCGGTCGAGCACATGAAGCGCTACACGACCCAGGGCATGGCGACCGATCAGGGCTAGAATTCCAACGTCTCGGCGTTGGCGGTGCTGGCCGATGCCACCGGGCGCGGCATTGCCGAGACCGGCACCACCACCTATCGGCCGCCCTACGTGCCGGTGCCCATTGCCGCGTTTGGCGCAGGATCGCAGGGGATGGGCTTTGCCCCCCGCCGTCTGACCACCAGCGACGCGGCGGCGCGTGCCCGTGGCGCGGTGATGATCGAAACCGGGTTGTGGTACAGGCCGGCGTATTTCCCGCAGCCGGGTGAAACGCATTGGCGCCAGTCCTGCGACCGCGAGGTTGCGATGGTGCGCGGCCATGTCGGGGTTTGCGACGTGTCGACCCTGGGCAAGATCGACGTGCAGGGGCCGGATGCGGCGGCGTTTCTCGATTTTGTCTATGCCGGGACGATGAGCACGCTGAAAGTCGGCCGCGTGCGCTATGGGCTGATGCTGCGCGAGGACGGCTTCGTGATGGATGACGGCACCGCCGCCCGTCTGGGCGAGCGGCATTTCGTGATCACCACAACCACCGCCGCCGCCGGCCAGGTGATGCGCCATCTTGACTGGGTTCAGCAGGGTCTGTGCCCGGACATGGACGTGCGCTTTGTCTCTGTGACAGAGCAATGGGCGCAGTTCGCGGTGACCGGACCCATGGCCCAAGCCTTGTTGGCCGGGCTGATCGACGCGCCGCTGGACGGGGCAGACTGGCCTTTCATGGCCTGCGGCGCGGTCACGGTGGGCGGGATTGCCGGGCGGCTGTTCCGCATCTCCTTCTCGGGCGAGGCGGGGTACGAGATCGCAGTGCCGGCGCGCTATGGCGCGGCACTGTATCGCGAGCTGGTCGCGCGGGCCGAAGCGGCGGGAGGCGGCGCTTACGGGCTTGAGGCGTTGAACGTGATGCGGATCGAGAAGGGCTTCATCACCCATGCCGAAATCCACGGGCGCGTGACCGCAGCCGATGTCGGCATGGGCCGGATGGTGGCGGCGGGCAAGGATTGCGTTGGGAAGGTCATGGCGGCGCGGCCCGGCCTGACCGAAGACCGGCAAGTGTTGGTCGGCCTGCGCCCGGTGGGCGTGGTGCGGCAGGTGATCGCCGGGGCGCACCTGTTTCCGGCGGACGGTCCGGTGTCGCCCGAGACAGACCTGGGGTACATCACCTCGGCCGCCTATTCGCCGACGCTGGGTACCATGCTGGCGCTGGGCTTCGTGCGCGGCGGGCGCGAACGGCTGGGCCAGACCCTGCGGATGATTGACCACATGCGCGGGATCGAGGCGATTTGCGAAGTCACCGACCCGGTGGCCTATGACCCGGACGGAGGGCGGATGCGTGGTTGAGCTGACGGCGAGTGCCCCGTTTGATGCCGGGATGGAGCGGACGATCGGCGCGGTCACCCTGCGCGCCGCCGAGACGGGGCCGGTGACGGCGCTGATGCCCTATGCCGGGCAGGAGCGCGCACTGTCGGCCGCGCTGGAGCGCGCTCATGGGCTGGAATTTCCGGCGGCGGGCCGGATGACCAGCGCCGGGCAGGCGCGCTGCCTGTGGTCCGGACTGGATCAGGCGATGCTGATCGGGGTCGAGCCCGATCCGGCGCTGGCCGATCATGCCGCCGTGGTCGCGCAAAGCGACGGCTGGGCCGCGCTGACCCTGACGGGCGATGCGGTGGCGGACGTGCTGGCGCGGCTGGTGCCGGTCGACCTGCGCCCCGCGGCCTTTGAACAGGGTGCCTCGATCCGATCCGAGCTTGGCCACATGATGGTGATCCTGGCGCGCACCGGGCCGCAGCAGGTTACCGTGATGGGCTTCCGCTCGATGGCCGGGACGCTGCTGCATGAGCTGGAAAACGCCATGACCGCGCTGGCCGCGCGGCCCAAGGGGTGACAAGCCCGCGCCGGCGCGATAGCAGGCGGGCAGAACCGAACCGGAGTATACCATGACCCGCATTCTGGCCGCCGTCCTGTTGCTGACATCCGGCGCCGCCTTCGCCCAGGAGGCCGCCAAGCCCTCGCTGGATCAGGCCTGCAAGACCACCGCCCTGATCGCCGACCGCGTGGTGACGCTGCGCAAGGAAGGCAAGACGCGCAACCGCGCCGAGAAGCTGGTTGTCTCGCAGCTGACCGAGGACGCCAAGCGTTACATGCCGGCGATCTACATGACGCTGGACTGGGCCTATGCCCTGCCCGAGGACGCACTGAACGCCGACATCAAGGGCGACTGGGAACGTCAGTGCATGGCCGCTGGCGGCCAGTGATCCGTGCCGGGGCGCTGTCCCGTGCGGGATGTGCGCCCCTGACCCCGGTGCGGGCCGTGCGCGCGTGACGCGATGCGCAGCTGCGCCGCCCGGAACCGCGCGGCGCTCTGGACACCGGCGCGACTCGGTCCAATATACCCCTCATGAGTCTGCCCCCCGGTTTCATGGATGAACTGCGCAGCCGCACCAGCCTGGCCCAGGTGGTGGGCCGCAAGGTGCTGTGGGATACCCGCAAGTCCAACCAGGCCAAGGGTGACCTGTGGGCGCCGTGCCCCTTCCACCAGGAAAAAACCGCGTCTTTTCATGTCGATGACCGCAAGGGCTATTACTATTGCTTTGGCTGTCACGAAAAGGGTGACGCGCTGAGCTTCGTTCAGAAGACAGAGAACGTCGGCTTTATGGAAGCGGTGGAAATCCTGGCTGGCGAGGCCGGGATGCAGATGCCTGCCCGCGATCCGCAAGCCCAGCAAAAGGCAGAGCAGCGCAACGGGCTGCGCGATGTGGTCGAAGCGGCGCAGAATGCTTTCCGGCTGTGGTTGAACACCGCCGGAGCCGCCGACGCGCGCGCCTATCTGGAGCGGCGCGGGCTGAGCCGCGCGGCGCAGGAGCGGTTTGGCATCGGTTTTGCGCCGGACGGCTGGCAGACGCTGTGGGACCACCTGCGCGGCAAGGGCTTTGACGAGGCCGAGATCATCGAGGCCGGGCTGGCGAAACCGTCGACCAAGGGCGGCAAGCCTTATGACGTCTTTCGCAACCGGATCATCTTTCCGATCCGCGACCCGCGCGACCGGGTGATCGCCTTCGGCGGCCGGGCGATGGATCCCAAGGACAACGCCAAGTACCTCAACAGCCCGGAAACGCCGCTGTTCGACAAGGGGCGCACGCTGTACAACCACGGCCCCGCGCGCGAGGCCGCAGGCAAGGGCGCGCCGCTGATCGTGGCCGAGGGCTATATGGACGTGATCGCCCTGTCCGAAGCCGGCTTTGGCGGCGCGGTGGCGCCCCTTGGTACCGCGGTGACCGAACATCACCTGGCGATGCTGTGGCGCATCTCAGACGAGCCGATCATCGCACTCGACGGCGACAAGGCCGGAATTCGCGCCGCGCATCGGGTGATCGACCTGGCGCTGCCGTTGCTGGAGGCTGGAAAGGGCCTGCGCTTTGCGCTGATGCCCGATGGCCAGGATCCGGACGACCTGATCCGAGCCAAGGGCGCCGAGGCGGTTCAGGCGGTGCTGGACGCCGCCCAGCCCATGGTGCGCCTGCTCTGGCAACGTGAGACGGCTGGCAAGGTTTTTGACAGCCCCGAGCGCAAGGCGGCGCTGGACAAGGCGCTGCGCGACAAGCTGAAGCTGATCGGCGATCCGTCGCTGCGCCGCCATTACGGCGATGAGATCAAGGATTTGCGCTGGCAACTGTTCCGCCCGGCAACGCGGCGGCCCGCCCGCAAGGGCTTCCAGCCCCCCGGCGCCCCGGTCGAGACGACCAAGGCCTCGTTGCTGGCGGCAGGGGATGACGCGGCCTTCGACCGGATGCGCGAGGCGGTGATCCTTGCAGCGCTGCTGCTGACGCCTGATCTGGTAGAGGAATTCGAGACCCAGCTTGAGGCGATGCCCTGCACCGACCCGGTGCATGCCCGTCTTCGTGACCTGCTTCTGGCGGGTATCGGCAGCGATGGCGCGACACTCAGAGAACGCGCGGAACAGGAAATCGGCACGCAACCCCTTGAAACCCTGCTGTCGGCGCGCCATGTGGCCGTGGTGCCCTGTGTGCGCAATCCGGGCGATTCCGACATGGTTCGGATGACCGTGGCCGAGGAACTGGCCAAGCTGGAGGCGCGGCGCGGGCTGTTGGCGGAAATCGCCGAAGCCGAGGAGGATTTGCAGGGACTGGCAGACGAAGCGGTGACATGGCGCCTGCGGCAGGCAGCGCAGCACCACAGCGATGCCGAACGCTCTGCACGCGAGGACAGGACCGAGTACGACATCGGTCCAAATGGTGCGGCGGTGAACCGTGAAGAACGCAGCGCCTTTGACGCGTTGATGGCGAAGATAAAATTCTCGAAAGGCCATTGAGGCCACAGAGGGATTAAAACGTAAGGAAATTAGGGTTATTGATTTGCGAATCACCTGTCACCACGGTTGATTCGTCGCCAACGAATCGGTTGCCCCCAACTTGGAGCGCTTCATGAGCTCAGACGACAACGACGACGACAAGGCCCCGGAGCAGGAAGAGGAAGTCAGCCTGGACATGAGCCAGGCCGCGGTCAAGAAGATGATCGCGGAAGCGCGCGAGCGCGGCTACATTACCTATGATCAGCTGAACGAGGTTCTGCCGCCCGATCAGGTCAGCTCTGACCAGATCGAGGACGTGATGTCGATGCTGTCGGAAATGGGCATCCAGGTCACCGAGGAGGACGAAGAGTCCGACGACGATGACAACAAGGGCTCGACCGAGTTGGTCCAGACGCAGAAACCGGGCGAGGTGGCGCTGTCCACCGGTACCACGGAAAAGCTGGACCGGACCGACGACCCGGTGCGCATGTA
>JAGRMT010000174.1 GCA_020441125.1 Roseivivax sp. | reverse complement strand
CCGTGCTGAAGCTGGCCGCTTTGCAGCGCGGCCTTGAAACGGTTGCGGCGCGGCGCGGTCATGCGAAGGAAACCCCGATGCTGCCCAGCGGGCCGTAATCGGCAAAGATCACATCGCCGCTGGCGATGTCCACGGGCCGGGTGAACGACCCGCCCAGCACGATGTCGCCCTTCTTCAACCCGCCGCCCAGCGGCGCCAGCTTGTTCACCAGCCACGCGATGCCAGCCGCCGGGTGGCCCATGATCGCCGCCGAAACACCGCTTTCCTCGATCACGCCGTTCTTGGACAGGGTCGCCGCGATCCAGCGCAGGTCGAGATCGAACGGGCGGAATATCCGCCCGCCTAGAACGATGGCGCCGTAGGCGGCGTTGTCGGCGATGGTGTCCACAATGGCGCGGGGCACCTCGGTTCGATAGTCGATGATCTCCAGTGCGGGCGAGACAAACTCGGTGGCGCGCATCACGTCGTGCATCTGGCAGCCATCGCCCGAAAGGTCCTGGCCCATGACAAAGGCCAGTTCCGTTTCCAGCCGTGGCTTGATGAAGGTGCCCGCCGCGATCTGCGCGCCGTCGCGGTATAGCTGGTCATCAAGGATCACGCCGTAATCCGGCTCTGTCATTTTTGATGCCATCTGCATTGCCCGGCTGGTCAGCCCGATCTTGCGCCCGACGATGCGCGCGCCGGCGGCAATGCGCGCCTCGGCCCAGCGGCGCTGAACGTCATATGCATCGTCCAGCGTCATCCCGGGCCATTGGCGCGAGGGCTGAACGCATGGCACGCGGCTGCGTTCCGCCTGAAGGATCGCCTCGGCGGCGGCCTGTCTTTGCACGTCGGTCAGCATGGCTCAGAGCGCTCCGTTCAGCTTGGCCACCAGCCATAGCGCGATCAGCGTGACCAGCGAGATCGGCGTGAACAGCGAAACGTTGGCGTCGATCGCGAACTTCCGGCCGAACAGGTTGTAGTGGAATTCGGGCACGCCGTTGACTGCGTCCTTCAACACCCCGCCATAGATGCCGCGGGTCACGAAAGCCGTCCAGAAGCCGCCATAGGCGAATACCGCCAGCAGGGCCGGAACCCACAGCGCCCCGGCATCGGCGCCCGCGGTCCAGATCAGCACCAGCGCCATTATCGCGATGTAGTCGAAGGTGGAGACCTGCCAGACAACGTGCCAGCGGGCGTGACCGGTCCAACTGGGGTTGGTGGCATGGGTATCGTTGAAATCGAAGAACGAGGGCACCGCGCTGTAGCCCAGGGTCACGAAGGTCAGCAGCAGTTTGGCAGTCAGTAACATCATGGCTCCTCCCGATAGTGTATCGAATAATGATACACAGTATTGCATAAAGATACATATGCGCATGCCAACGGTCAAACACCATTTATCCGCCGCCGCGTCGCGCCGGGGATTCGCCGTATTTTCAGAAGCTTGGGTTTGCGCCGATCAGGCAGAGGGCAGGGCGGGCCGTTCGCGGCGGGCCAGGTCCACCGCTTCTTCGCGGCCGATCCCGGTCATGCACAGCAGCCGCACCACGGTTTCGTCGACCACGGAATCGGGCAGCTCGTCATTGGTGACGGCCAGCGCAACGCCGACGATGGCATGGGTCGCCATCTTCCACGTCAGGGTGGCGTCATCGACCTTGAAGCGCCCGGCCAGGGTGGCGCGCTCAAGGTCACGGATCGCAAACGGGCCCATCTGGTGGAACATCGCGTTGGCGATCACCTCGGACCGGTACAGCAACTGCCGCCAGCGCAGATCGCCGGTGGCCGTGTCGATCACGGTGCGGATGCCGAAGGCATACACCTGCGCCGGGTCAGAGAAGGTGTCCGTCACCTTCTCGATCTTCAGCGCCAGTTCGTGCATCAGCTCTTCGAGCACGGCGATGGCCAGGTCTTCCTTGGACTTGAAGTAATTGTAGACCGTCCCGGCGCCCACATCGGCGCGCTCTGCGATCTCAAGCATCGTGGCGGCGTCGATGCCCTTTTGCGACATGATCCAGCGCGCCGCGTCGATCAGCGCGCGGTGGTTGCGCCTGCGGCGGCGGGCGACTCGCCCCTCTGTCTTGCCGGTGTCGGATGCTGTCATGTCGGCCTGTGTTCGTAAGTGACTGGTATTCATTTTTGCTTTGAGGGGCAATACGGCGCGGCGCCGCGCCGGCGAGTTTTCGGCAATCACCTGAAAAAAATAGATTTTTAGAACGCGTCTGCCCGGCTTTAAAGGCCCCGTGACCGGCGACCAATAGTGACTAAATCTCAAACTTGACGAACATTCATTTTTTGTGCATCTCTATTGGCAGGAGGCGGGCCGGCAAGGCCCGGAGGGCGCCAGGGCGGACCGGCGCGCATCAGGACAGGAGGAAACGCCATGACAGCTGCGGCTGATTGCGGGAAATTTGACACTGACGTGGTGATTGTCGGCGCGGGGCCGGTGGGCACGCTGCTGGCCATCCTGCTGGGCCAGCGCGGCAAGCGCGTGACACTGATCGAGCGCTGGTCGACCCATTACGAGCTTCCCCGCGCCGTGACCTATGACCACGAGATCGCGCGCATCCTGGCAACGCTGGGCATGGATTCAGAAAACGACCCGGCGATCAGCTACCACGACGAGCTGTATTACTGGAAAAACCGTGACGGCCAGAACCTGCAGATCGTTGACTGGCAAAGCCAGTCTGCCTCGGGCTGGCGGGTGCGTTACTGGTTCAACCAGCCGATGATGGAGAAGCGGTTCCTGGCCATCGCAGCCGGCCAGCCCAGCGTGAAGATCCAGCGCGGCTGGGTCGGCAAGGCGCTGACGCAGGATGCCGACGGCGTGACCCTGACGGTTCAGCGCAACCCCGAAGAGGTTGGGCCGGATGGCGAAACGCAGGTAATCCGCGCCCGCTTCCTGGCCGGCACCGACGGGGCCAACAGCTTTGTCCGCAACGCGCTGGGGATCGAAAACGAGGACAAGGGCTATTTCTTCGACTGGCTGATCCTCGACATGATCATGAAGTATGACTACGTCGCGGCCCGGGCGCCCGAGCCGGCGCAATGGCAGCTGTGCGATCCGGCGCGTCCGACCACGGTCGTTCCCGGCGGCCCCGGTCCCGATCCCCAGGGACCGGCCCGCCGCCGCTGGGAATACATGCTGCTGCCTGGCGAGACGATCGAGCAGATGACCACCCCTGCCAAGGCGTGGGAGCTGCTGTCGGCATGGGGCGTGACGCCAGACAATGCCGAACTGGAACGCAGCGCCGTCTACCGGTTCCAGGCGCGCTGGGCCAAGCAGTGGAACAAGGGCCGCTGCCTGATCGGAGGCGATGCCGCGCACCTGATGCCGCCCTTCGCGGGCGAAGGCATGTGCGCCGGGGTGCGCGACGCCGTGGCGATGGCCTGGCGGCTGAACGGTATCCTCGACGGCAAGTTCGGGACCGAGCTGTTGGACAGCTACACGACCGAGCGCAAAGAACATGCCAAGCACTACATCAACTTCAGCCAGGAGCTTGGCCAGATCATCTGCATCCACGACGAGGCAGAAGCGGCCAAGCGCGATGCGGCGATGATGGCGGACCTGGCGGCGCGTGGCGGCACGCCGGTTCCGACCGACATCTGCCACTTGGGCCCCGGTGTCTGGTGCGGCGACAGCGCCCACGCGGGGGAGCTTTCGGTGCAGGGAATCGTCGAGAGCGGCGGCGCACGCGGCCGGTTCGATCAGGTCGTCGGACAGGGCTGGGTGCTGTTTGGCTATGAAACCGACCCGGCGCAGGCCCTGACAGAGCGGCAGCGTCGCCAACTGGCGCAGATCGAAGGCCTGACGGTCAAGCTTTGCGCGCCCGGCGGCGATTGCGAGGTGGTCGATGCCGAAGGCACGTTCAAGACCTGGTTGCAGGAAATTGGTGCAACCTACGTTCTGATCCGCCCGGACTTCTACGTGGCGGCGACGGCCAACTCGCCCGAAATGCTACAAGAGCGGTTCGACACGGTGATGGCGGCCCTGCACCTGACCGGCCAGACGGCCCTGGCGGCGGAATAATGGCCGCGCCGTTCACGGCCACCTTCAACCAGGCCCGGATCCTGTTCGGGCCGGGCACGCTGAACGCCGTTGCCGCCGAGATCGAGGCGCTGGGCGCGGCACGGGCGCTGGTGTTGTCGACACCATTCCAACGCGCCGACGCCGAGGCGCTGGCGCGGCGGCTGGGCAATCGCGCGTCCGGGGTCTTTTCCGGGGCTGCGATGCACACACCGGTTGAGGTAACCGCACAGGCCATCGAGTCCTATCGCGCATCTGGCGCGGATTGCGTTGTCGCGCTGGGCGGTGGGTCAACCATCGGGCTGGGCAAGGCGATTGCGTTGCGTACCGACTGCCCGCAGATCGTGGTGGCCACGACCTATGCCGGGTCCGAGGTGACACCGATCCTGGGCCAGACAGAGAACGGGCTGAAAACCACGCTGCGCGATGCCGGGGTGCTGCCCGAGGTGGTGATCTACGACCCCGACCTGACGCTGGGCCTGCCTGTGGCGATGAGCGTGACCAGTGGTCTGAACGCCATCGCCCACGCTGTCGAGGCGCTTTATGCCCGGGATCGCAACCCGGTCACCTCGATGCAGGCGGTCGAGGGGATGCGGGCGCTGCGCGATGCGTTGCCGGCGATCGTTGCCGATCCGGGCGATGCCGCAGCGCGGGGCGAGGCGCTTTACGGCTCTTGGCTGTGCGGCACGGTGCTGGGCACGGTGGGCATGTCGTTGCACCACAAGCTTTGCCACACGCTGGGCGGCTCTTTCGATACGCCCCACGCCGAAACCCACGCCATCCTGATCCCGCATACCGCCGCCTATAACGAGGCCGCCGCGACAGACGAGTTGCGCCCCGCAGCAGCACTGTTCGGTGGAACGCTGGGTGCCGGGCTGTGGCGCTTTGCAAAGCGCCTGGGCGCGCCGCTGGCGCTGAAGGACCTTGGGTTGAGCGAGGCCGATCTCGACCGTGCCGCCGGCATCGCCGCCCAGAACCCGTACTGGAATCCGCGCCCGGTCGAGCGCGGCGCCATCAGGGCGCTGCTGCAAGACGCCTGGGCCGGCACCGCACCGGCCTGAAAGCCCCTGACAGAGGAGACCGCCCGATGGCGAAATACCTGACCGAGGACAATTCGATCCAGGCCGTGCTGGCCCGGATCAACGACGACGAATGCAGCCCGCGCTTTCGCCGCATCATGACGGCGCTGGTCACCCACCTGCACGATTTCGTCAAGGAAGTGGAGCTGTCGCAGCAAGAGTGGGACGTCGCCATCGACTTCCTGACCCGGACCGGCCAGACCTGCACCCCGGAACGGCAAGAGTTCATCCTGATCAGCGATACGCTGGGCGTGTCGATGCTGGTCGATGCGATCAACAACCGCCGCGATACGCGCGCCACGGAAAACACCGTGCTGGGCCCGTTCCACGTCGCCGGCGCGCCCGAGCTGCCGATGGGCGCCAACATCTCGCTCGACGGCAAGGGCGAAACCTGCCGCTTTTCCGGCCGGGTGGTAGACCTTGATGGCCAGCCCATCGCAGATGCGCGTCTCGACGTTTGGTCAGACAATGCCGAAGGCTTCTACGACGTGCAGCAGCCCGGCGTTCAGCCCAAGTGGAACAACCGGGGTATCTTCACCACCGGCCCGGACGGCGCCTATGACTTCGTCGGGATCAAGCCGGTGTCCTACCCGGTTCCGGTCGATGGCCCGGCTGGGGAAATGCTGACAGGCATGGGCCGCCATCCCTACCGGCCGGCCCATACCCACCTGATCGTCACCGCGCCCGGTTTCCAGAAGCTGGTGACCCACATCTTCGTCGGCGAGGACCCGTACATCGACAGCGATGCGGTGTTCGGCGTCAAGGAATCGCTGATGGCTCCGTTTCAGCCACTGGCCGATGGCGACACCGCCTGGCTTTGCCCGTTCGACATTGTTCTGGCTCCGGAATCTGCGTGATTGACAGACCTGCCGGAGATTGTTCACTATAAAGTACACTGTACCGAATAATGGGCCAACGGGGAACGCACGCCCCCGCGGCACCGAAACCGGGCCACGGAGGGTGGCCGCAAGGGAGGGAAAGATGAGGAAATTCGGAACGATGAACCGCCGCGCGGTTCTGGCGGGCGGGGCGTCGCTGCTGGCGGCTCCGGCGATCTTGAAGGCCAGCCGGGCTTCGGCTCAGGCGGCGTCGTTCAAGATCGGTTTCGTAAACCCCGCCACCGGGCCGCTGGCGCCCTTTGGCGAAGCGGATCAATACATCATGGATGCCGCCCGCGCCGCCATGGCCGGGATCGAGAACAACGGCAGCCCGGTCAACGTCGAGATCATCTACAAGGACACGCAGTCCAACTCGAACCGCGCCGCCGAAGTGGCGGTAGAGTTGATCGAGCGTGACGGTGCCGACCTGATCGTCGCTTCGGGTGCGCCCGACACCGCCAACCCGGTTGCCGACCAGTGCGAGCTGGCCGAAGTGCCCTGCATCACCACCGTGGCGCCGTGGCAGCCCTATTTCTTTGGCCGAAACGGCGACCCGGCGACGGGCTTCGATTTCTCGTACCACTTCTTCTGGGGCCTGGAAGATGTGATCGCCAACTTCCTCAACCTCTGGGATTCGGCCGGGATCGGATCCAAGGCCGTGGCCGGGCTGTTTCCCAACGACGCCGATGGCAACGCCTGGGGCGACCCCGAGCTGGGCCTGCCCAAGCCTCTGGCCGCGCGCGGTTATTCGGTGATCGACCCGGGCCGCTACCAGGTGATGAACAACGATTTCACCGCGCAGATCGCGGCATTCAAGGCAGCCGGCTGTGAAATTGTCACCGGCAACATGATCCCGCCCGACTTTGCCACGTTCTGGAGCCAGGCCGCGCAGCAGGATTTCCGCCCCAAGGTGGTGACCATCGGCAAGGCGCTGCTGTTCCCCTCGGTGATCGAGAGCCTGGGCGCGCGCGGCGACGGTCTGACGACCGAGATCTGGTGGACCCCGTCGCATCCCTTCGCTTCGTCGCTGACGGGCGAAAGCGCGGCGCAGCTGGCCGAGGGTTATACCAAGGCTTCCGGCCGCCCCTGGACGCAGCCCATCGGCTTTGTCCACGCGCTGTTCGAAATCGCGGCGGATGTCATCAAGCGGACCGCCCAGCTGGACGATGCCTATGCGGTGACAGATGCACTGGCCGCCACCGATCTGGATACGATCGTGGGCAAGATTGCCTGGAACGGCGGGCCGCTGAACCCGGTCAAGAACGTGGTGCGTACACCGCTGGTCGGCGGGCAGTGGCAACTGGACAGCGGCGCGCCGCAGCTGGTGGTCACCAACAACGCCGAGGCGCCGGAGATTCCGGTGGGCGGCGCGATGAAGCTGATCGGCTGAACCACAGACGAAACCTAGCAAGGGGATGCGGGCAGCGCGGGCTGCCCGCAGCTTGATCCATGGCCCTTCTCGATCTTCAAGACCTGCAGAAATCCTATGGCGCGCTCGCCGTCACGCAGAACTTTTCGCTGACGGTGGAAGCGGGCGACCTGGTGGGCATTCTCGGCCCGAACGGCGCGGGAAAGACAACGCTGTTCAACCAGATCACCGGCACCGTTCGGCCCGACCACGGCGCTGTTTGGTTCGACGGCGAGAACGTGACCCAGCTGGATGCCTCGCGGCGCTGCCAGCGGGGCATCGCCCGGTCGTTCCAGGTGCCACACCCGTTTGTCGGGATGACGGTGTACGAGAACATCCTTGTGGGTGCCACCTTCGGGCGTAGCACCTTCGATCCGCGCAAGCTGGCGCTGGACGTGATGGACAAGACGGGCATGGGCGCCAAGGCCAACAAGCTGGCCGGCTCGCTGACGCTGCTGGACCGCAAGCGGCTGGAAATGGCGCGCGCTCTGGCGGCCGACCCCAAGCTGCTGCTGCTTGACGAGATCGCCGGCGGGCTGACCGACAGCGAGTGCATTTCGCTGCTGGACACCATCCGCGACGTCCATGCCGCAGGCGTGACGATCATCTGGATCGAACACGTCGTGCACGCGCTGATGTCCGTGGCCAAACGGCTGGTGGTGGTCGATTTCGGCCGCAAGGTGACAGAGGGCGATCCGGCCGAGGTGATGGCCTCGCCCGAGGTGAAATCCATCTACATGGGGGAGGACGCCCATGGCTGACACGGTTCTGGATGTGGCTGACCTGGAGGTGTTCTACGGCAACGCCCAGGCG
The DNA here is from genome assembly GCA_020441125.1 of Roseivivax sp. GTDB lineage: Bacteria > Pseudomonadota > Alphaproteobacteria > Rhodobacterales > Rhodobacteraceae > Mesobacterium_A. The sequence goes on along the minus strand of JAGRMT010000174.1, from coordinate 10,551 downwards.
ATTCACGGTGTTTCGCTGACCATCGAGAAGGGCGAGTTGCTGTCGCTGATCGGATCCAACGGGGCGGGCAAGTCCACGCTGTTCAAGGCGATCTGCGGCATGGTCAAGCCACGCGCCGGCGCGATCCGGCTGAAAGGGCAGAACACCGCCCGGCTCAGCCCGGCACGGATCACCGAGATGGGCGTGGCCATGGTGCCCGAGGGCCGGCGGCTGTTCCGCTCGCTCTCGGTCGAGGAGAACCTGGTGCTGGGCGGCTATGTTGGCCGGCCCGGGCCATGGACCCTGCGCAAGGTCTATGACGTGTTCCCCATCCTGCACGAGCGTCGGCGCTATCCCGCAACCGCGTTGTCAGGCGGGCAACAGCAGATGGTCGCCATCGGCCGCGCGCTGATGTCCAATCCCGATCTGCTGCTGCTGGACGAACTCAGCCTGGGCCTTGCCCCGGTGGTGATCAAGGACATCTACGCGCTGCTGCCGCGGATCCTGGGCGAGGGTCTGTCGACCATCCTGGTCGAACAGGACGTGACCCGGGCCATGGCGGTTTCCGATCACTTCGTCTGCATGCTCGAAGGAAAAATCTCTCTTTCCGGCCGGTCTGATGCGTTTACCCACGATCAGATCTCGGCCGCCTATTTCGGGACCTGAGCCATGGAATGGATCAATGTCATCGTGCAGGGCGTACTGATCGGCGGGCTTTACGCGCTGTTCGCCGCCGGGCTGTCGCTGATCTTCGGGGTGATGCGCCTGGTCAACATCGCGCATGGCGACTTCATCGTCGGTGCCGCCTATCTGGCGATGGTGGTCATTCAGGCCACCGGTTTGCACCCGCTGGCCAGTCTGTTTCTGGTGGTGCCGGCGATGGCGGCGATCGGTTATGCAATCCAGCTGGGCCTGCTGAACCGGGTGCTGGGCAATGACATCCTGCCGCCGCTGATCGTGACCTTCGGGCTGTCGATCATTCTGCAAAACCTACTGCTGACAGGGTTTTCCGCCGATAGCCGCAAGCTGAACGCCGGGGCGCTGGAAACCCAGAGCCTGGCGGTGCTGCCCGGTGTCGATGTCGGTTATCTGCCGCTGCTGACCTTTGTTGCGGCCGTGGCGCTGATCGCGGGGCTGCAATACCTCTTCTACCACACCGCGATGGGCCGCGCTTTCCGCGCCACCTCGGACGATGGCGAGATCGCCCAGATCATGGGGCTGGATAATCGCCGCGTCTTTGCCTGGGCGATGTCGCTGAGCATGTCCGTGGTGGCCATTGCCGGTGTGTTCTTGGCGATCCGCGCCAATTTCGACCCGTTCATGGGCCCGTCGCGCCTGATCTTCGGGTTCGAGGCGGTGATTATCGGCGGGCTGGGCAACCTGTGGGGCACGCTGGCCGGGGGTGTGATCCTGGGCGTGGCGCAGGGGCTCGGCGCGCAGATCGACCCGGGCTGGCAGCTGCTGGCGGGCCATATCGCCTTTCTCGTCATTCTTGCCGTCAAGCCGCGCGGCCTGTTCCCGAGGATCGACTGATGTCCCAGGCTGCCACCATCGTCCGTTCCACCCCGGCCAGCCGGATCGCCGGGCTGATCGCCCTGGCCGTGCTGGCCGGCATCGCTGCTGCGCCGCTATGGGCCAGCTCTGCTGACCTGCGCTTGATCACCGAGATCCTGTTCTACCTAGCTCTGGCCAGCATGTGGAACCTGCTGGCCGGTTACGCCGGGCTGATCTCGGTAGGGCAGCATGCCTATGTCGGGCTGGGCGGCTACCTGATGTTTTCCTGCGTGCTGTTCCTGGGGATGAACCCGCTTTGGTCGATCCCCGTAGCGGGACTGGCGGGCGCGGCGCTGTCGGTGCCGGTGGCCTGGCTGGTGTTCCGCCTGAAGGGGCCCTACTTCGCCATCGGCACCTGGGTCGTGGCCGAGGTTTTCCGGCTGTCGGCGGCGCAGATGGCTTCGGTCGGCGGTGGGTCCGGCCTGTCGATTCCGGTCAGCGTGATGCGCGACCTGGGCAGCAAGGACCAGCGCGAGACGCTGATCTATCTGACCGCCTTCGTGCTGTGCGTTGGCGCCATCGCACTGGTTTACCTGCTGTTGCGCTCTCGCGTCGGTCTGGCGCTGACCGCGATCCGCGACAACGAGATCGCGTCTTCGAGCCTGGGAGTACGGATCGGGCGGATCAAGCTGTTCGTCTATGTCGCGGCGGCGTCGGTGACGACGATGATCGGCACGCTGATCTTCATCACCAAGCTGCGTATTTCGCCCGATGCCGCATTCAGCGTCAACGACTGGACGGTGTTCGTGATTTTCATCGTGGTGATCGGCGGCATCGGCACGATCGAGGGTCCGATCCTGGGCACGCTGCTGTATTTCCTGCTGCGCGAGTTCCTGGCCGACCTGGGCGCGATCTACCTGATGATCCTGGGCGCGCTGGCGATCGTGATCATGCTGGCCGCGCCCAAGGGCCTGTGGGGTCTGGTGGTACAGCGGTTCGACTTTTCGATCTTCCCGGTGGGCTATCGCGTCCGCCGGAAATAGGACCGTCAGATGCTGCTGCCGTATTCCGCCACCACCTTGGCCCGCAGCGACAGCAACGCCGCCTGCACCGCGTCGCGCTGGCGTTCCATCCGCTGGGTCGGCATGGCGATCGAGATGGCAAAGTCCTTGTCGCCGATGCGCGGCAGCGGGATCGCCACGGCGCTGGCGCCCTCGTCGTATTCCTGGTTGTCGGCAAACAGCCCTCCGTGGCGGGCGGCGTCGATCTCGTCCAGCAGCGCCTCTGGGTCGGTCCGGGTGTTGGGCGTGTACGCCTTTGGCTCTGCCCCGATCAGCGCCCGGGCGGTTGCGCGGTCCAGCATCGACAGATGCGCCTTGCCGTTGGCGGTGCAATGAATCGGATGCTGCAACCCGACGTAAGAAATCACCCGGATCGCCTCGTTCGAGGCGATCTGCTCGATCACGAAGACCTTGCCGTCTTCCAGCGTGGTCAGGTCGATGTTGTCGCCGATCTCGGCGTGCAGGTCTTCCATGAACGGGCGCAGCAACGCGCGCGCATCCAGCCGCACCTGCGCCCCCAGACGGGCCAGTTCCATGCCCAGGTAGGTGCCCTGCTGGCCAAAGGCCTTGGTCACCAGCCCTTCCTGGTTGAGCACGCCGATCAGCCGTTGCACGGTCGAGCGGGGCAGGTCCGTTGCCTTGGCAATCTGCCCGAACGAAGCGCCCGGCCGCGCCGCGACTGCCTTCAGGATCGCCACCGCACGGGAAATCGTCTGCCCGTCCGAGCGTTTCTCGCCCTTGTCCATGAGTGTGCTCCAGAACTGCAAATGCCGTGTGTCGGCCTGCCCGGCGATACACCAGACAGTCTGGCAGTACAGTATCGCGAATTTCGCCGCAGGGAAAGGAACCCTGCGCGTTGCCAACCGACATATGCCAGACAGGGGAGGCCAGGCAAATGGCGCAAATCGAAACGGATGTTCTGATCATCGGTACCGGGCCGGCGGGCTCTGCCCTGGCGGCGCTGCTGTCGTCCTACGGGATCGAGACGACGGCGGTGAACCGCTATCGCTGGCTGGCCAACACGCCACGCGCCCACATCACCAACCAGCGGTGCATGGAGGTTCTGCGCGACCTGGGCCCCGAGGTGGAGGCAGAGGCCTATCTGCACGGCACCCACCAGGACCTGATGGGCGAGAACGTGTTCTGCGAAAGCCTGGCGGGTGAAGAGATCGGGCGGATGAAAAGCTGGGGCAAGCATCCGCTCAGCCGGGCCGAGCATCAGCTGGCGTCGCCCTGCCACATGATCGACCTGCCGCAGACATTCATGGAGCCGATCCTGTTCGGAACCGCCTGCCGTCGCGGCACGCAGGCCCGGATGAGCACCGAATACCTGCGCCACGCGCAGGATGCTGACGGCGTGACCACGACTTGCCTCGATCGGCTGACGGGCCAGGAGGTGACGATCCGCTCGCGTTACCTGGTCGGCGCGGACGGCGGCAACTCGCTGGTCGCCGAACACGCGGGCCTGCCTTTCGAGGGCCGAATGGGTGTTGGCGGGTCGATGAACATCCTGTTTCGTGCCGACCTGTCGCGCTACGTCGCGCATCGGCCCAGCGTGCTGTACTGGGTGATGCAGCCCGGCGCCGATGTCGGCGGCATCGGCATGGGGCTGGTTCGGATGGTGCGGCCGTGGAACGAATGGCTGATCGTCTGGGGCTATGACATCAGCCAGCCCGCGCCGCAGGTGGACGAGGCCTTTGCCACGACCGTCGCGCGGCAACTGGTGGGCGATCCGGCGCTAAAGATCGAACTGCTGTCGGCCAACACATGGACCGTCAACAACATGTACGCCACGCATATGCAGAACGGGCGCGTGTTCATCGTGGGCGATGCGGCACACCGCCATCCTCCTTCGAATGGGCTTGGTTCCAACACCTCGATCCAGGACAGCTTCAACCTCGCTTGGAAACTGGCGCTGGTGCTGAAGGGGCAGGCGGGGGCTGGGCTGCTGGACAGCTATTCGCAGGATCGCGCCCCGGTGGCCAAACAGATCGTCACCCGGGCCAACCAGTCCATCTCGGAATTCGGCCCGATCTTCGAGGCGCTGGGCATGGATGGTGGGGTCGATCCCGACAAGATCCGCGCCAACATGGACGCGCGCTGCGATCCCGGTCCGGCGGGCGAGGCACAGCGCGCCGCGCTGCGCGAAGCCATCGCATTCAAGCGGTACGAGTTCGATGCCCATGGCGTAGAGATGAACCAGCGCTACCGCGCGGGCGCGGTGGTTACCGACGGGCAGCCCGAACCTGCCTTCACCCGTGACGCGGACCTGCATTACCATCCCACCACCTGGCCCGGCGCGCGGCTGCCCCATGCCTGGGTTTTCGACGAAGCCGGCAACCCGGTCTCGACGCTGGATCTGTGCGGACGCGGGCAGTTCACGCTGCTGACCGGTATCGGTGGCGAAGGCTGGCGAGACGCTGCGCAAACGGTCGGGCAGGAAATGGGATTGCCGCTGCGCTGCCACGTGATCGGGCCCCGCCAAGCGCATGTCGACCATACCGGCGACTGGGCCCGGTTGTCGGAAATCACCGACACCGGCGCGATCCTGGTGCGGCCTGACCATCACGTGGCCTGGCGCGCGCCACGGCTTGTTGACGATCCGGCCGCCGCCCTGCGCCGCGTGCTGAACGCCGTGCTGTGCCGCTAGCGGCACGGTGCGCCTCAGGCCAGAACCCGCCTCAGCCCGTCCTGCACTTTCAGCAGGGCGGGCAGGTAGGTGCCGTGCAGCGCCTCGGGCGTGGCGTGCAGCGCCGCCATGCCGGTGTTCAGCGCGGCCACCACCCGGCCGCGTGCATCCAGGATCGGCACCGCCAGCGACACCAGTCCCAGCTCGATCTCCTGGTCGATCACCGCATGGCCCTGCGCCCGCACGCGCGCGATCTCGGCCATGATCTCGGCCGGATCGTGCAGCGAGCGTACCGTGCGCGGCGTCAGGTCCGAGGCGGCGACAACGGCGCGCGCTTCTGTTTCAGGCAGCGCGGCCAGCAAAACCCGCCCCATCGAGGTGCAATGCGCCGGAAGGCGAGAGCCGGGCATCAGCCCGATCGACATCACCCGCCGCTGGGCGGCGCGCGCCATGTACACGATCTCTGTCCCGTCCAGGATCGAGACAGAACAGCTTTGCCCGATCTTCTCGGACAGCTGGTCAAGCCAGGGCTGAACGATTTGCGGCAAGGGCAGCGCCGCCAGTGCCCCCATGCCCAGCCGCAGCACCTTGGGCGTCAGGGTGAAGAACTTGCCGTCATAGCCGGCATAGCCCAGCCCGTGCAGCGTCAGCAGACAGCGCCGCGCGGTCGCCCGGTCCAGCCCCGTCATCCGCGCGACATCCGTGATAGACAGGCGCGGATGGTCGGCGCCAAAGCACTCCAGCACCTGAAGCCCCTTGGCAAAAGACCCGACGATGTCAGACGCGTTCGTCATGCGAACAGGAATGTTCAGTATGAAAACAAATGTCAACATGCGAACAGTTTTGCTTGCCTCATCGGGCGCGATGCTGTGAAACCCGGCGCAGGAGGCGCATCATGCCCAACGTGAAGCTGTTTATCGACGAAACTCTGTACGCAGCCCGCCGGGCGGAGATCGCCGCCATGCTGCCGCCGCTGCGCGAAAGCCTGTGCGCCGAAATGTCGGTGCCGCCGGCAGCCTGCCAGATCGCCGTGCTGGCGGTGATGGGTCTGCCCGGCCAGCCGTCGGCCAACCTCGAGATGCAGTATCTGGCAAAACCGGACCGCACCCCGGCGATGATCGCGGCCGCCTGTGCGGTGTTCCGCGACGTGGTCGAAGCGGCGCTGGGAAGCCGGCCTGCCGTGCGGGCGACGCCGCTCGATCCTGAAACCTATGTCGCGCTGAAACTGTGAGGGGACAGATGGACAAGACCATAGCAACACCGGCCGAGGCGGTCGCCCGGATCCCCGACGGGGCCACCGTGATGATCGGCGGCTTTGGCGGCTCTGGCGCGCCGATCGAGCTGATCCACGCGCTGATCGACCATGGCGCGCGCAATCTGACCGTGATCAACAACAACGCCGGCAATGGCCATGTCGGTCTGGCGGCGCTGATCGAACAGGGGCAAGTGGCCAAGCTGATCTGCTCGTTCCCGCGCTCGGCCGATCCCAAGGTGTTTACCGACCTGTACCTGTCCGGCGGAATCGCGCTGGAGCTGGTACCGCAGGGAACGTTGGCCGAACGCATCCGCGCCGGCGGTGCGGGGATCCCGGCCTTCTACACGCCAACCAGCTATGGCACCGACCTGGCCGAAGGCAAGCCGGTGGCCGAGTTCGACGGCCGGATGTACGTGCAGGAACGCTGGCTGAAGGCCGATTTCGCCCTGATCAAGGCCGAAGAGGCAGACCCGCTGGGCAACCTGACCTACCGGATGGCCGCGCGCAACTTCAACCCGGTGATGGCAATGGCCGCACGGGTGACCATCGCGCAGGTTTCGCGCATCGTCGCGCCGGGCGCCATCGACCCCGAGGTGGTGGTGACCCCCGGAATTTTTGTCGACGGCATCGTGCCCGTCGAGAACCCGCAGCAGGAAGAAGTCCTGAACCGGCAGGAGGCCGTCTACCCATGACCCTTGGCGACATTCAGCTGAGCAATGCCCAGATCGCCTGGCGCGCCGCGCAAGACATCGAGGACGGCGCGTATGTGAACCTGGGGATCGGCTTTCCCGAGATGGTCGCCAAATTTCAGCCCGAAGGGCGCGAGGCGATCTTTCACACCGAAAACGGCGTGCTGAATTTCGGCCGCGCGCCGGCAGCCGGCGAAGAGGACTGGGACCTGATCAACGCCGGCAAGAAGGCGATCACCCTGAAGCCTGGCGCGGCCTTCTTCCACCATGCTGACAGCTTTGCCATGGTACGCGGCGGCCATCTGGACGTGGCCATCCTGGGTGCCTACCAGGTGGCGCAGACCGGCGATCTGGCGAACTGGTCCACCGGCAAGGGCGGCGTGCCCGCGGTTGGCGGCGCGATGGACCTGGTGCATGGCGCCAAGCGCGTTGCCGTTCTGACCGACCACACCACCAAGAAGGGCGAGCCGAAGCTGCTGGAAACCTGCACCCTGCCGCTGACCGGGGTCGGCTGCGTCACGCGGGTCTATACCTCGCTGGCCGTGGTCGATATCGAGGGTGGGCGCTTCGTTCTTCGCGAAAAACTGCCCGCGCTGTCGCTGGCTGATTTGCAGGCCGTCACCGGGGCCGAGTTGACAACACCCGGCCCGGTCGCCGATCTGATCGTGCCCAACCTTTAAGGACCATGCCATGACCGACGCTTTCATCTGCGCCTATACCCGCACCCCGATCGGCCGCTTCGCCGGTTCGCTGTCCTCTGTCCGGGCTGACGATCTGGGCGCCGTGCCGCTGCGCGCGCTGATGGCGGCGCATGATTTCGACTGGGGCGCGGTGGATGACGTGATCTATGGCTGCGCCAACCAGGCCGGCGAGGACAATCGGAACGTCGCGCGCATGTCGGCGTTGCTGGCCGGGATGCCCGACAGCGTGCCCGGCACCACGATGAACCGGCTGTGCGGGTCCGGAATGGACGCGGTGCTGGCCGCCGCCCGCGCGATCAAGGCCGGTGAGGCAGAGATCATCGTCGCCGGCGGGGTCGAGAGCATGAGCCGTGCGCCCTTTGTCATGCCCAAGGCCACGTCCGCCTTTTCGCGTGCCAATGAGGTGCACGACACCACCATCGGCTGGCGGTTCATCAATCCGCTGATGAAGGCGCAATACGGCGTCGACTCGATGCCCGAAACCGCCGAGAACGTGGCCGAGCAATTCGGCATCAGCCGCGAAGATCAGGACGCATTCGCCCTGCGCTCGCAGCAGAAAGCGGCCGAGGCGCAGGCCAACGGCCGGCTGGCGCAGGAAATAACCCCGGTTTCGATCCCGCAGCGCAAGGGCGATGCGCTGGTCGTCGACACCGACGAACACCCCCGGGTCACCACGCTAGAAAAGCTGGCCGCGCTGCCCGCGCCCTTCCGCAAGGGTGGTAGCGTGACGGCGGGCAACGCCTCGGGCGTGAACGACGGCGCAGCGGCGCTGATCATCGCCTCCGAAGCGGCGGCGTTGCGCCACGGGCTGACCCCGATCGCCCGCGTCCTGGGCGGGGCGGTGGCAGGCGTACCGCCGCGCATCATGGGCATCGGACCGGCCCCGGCGTCGAAGAAGTTGATGGCGCGGCTGGGGCTGACGCCGGACGATTTCGCAGTGATCGAACTGAACGAGGCCTTTGCCGCGCAGGGACTGGCCACGCTGCGCGACCTGGGAATTTCCGACGACGATGCGCGGGTCAATCCCAACGGCGGTGCTATCGCGCTGGGCCATCCGCTGGGGATGTCCGGCGCGCGTATTGTCGGCACCGCGGCGTTGCAGCTGAAGCCGGGGCAAAAGGCGCTGTCGACCATGTGCATCGGCGTCGGGCAGGGTATCGCCGCAGCGATCGAGCGGGTCTGACGCCGCGCCGCCCTACAGCTGGCCGAATACCGCGCGCAGCATGCGCTCGGCCGCGCTGGGCAGCTGGCGATAGCGACTTTGGATGATCAAGCAGGGCGGAACCATTATCGGTTCCGCCAACTGCAGGTCCACCACATTGGCGCCCAGCGGGCCGTGCGCCAGCATCCGCGCCACCTCCATCGTCAGCGGCGCGATCACGTCGGTGCTTTCCAGCAGCGCCAGCACCACCAGAAGCGAGGACGAGTTGGTCACACGCGACGGTACCGCCAGCGCGCTGGCGTGAAACGCCGCCTCGACCGCTTGCCGGATCGGCGAGCCGAGTTCCTGGATCACCCATTCGTAATCCAGCAGGTCGGGTAGCGTAACCTCGGGCCGGCCGGCCAGAGGGTGCTCGGGCCGCGCCAATAGCGCCACGGTTTCGCTGCGCGCCGGATACAGCCGGAAATCCCGGCTGTCGTGCTCTGGCGGCAAGCGGGCGATGACGAAATCGAACCTCCCCTCGGTCAGTCCGCGCACCAGCTCTGTTGACGGGCCCACCTCGATCGTCAGCTCGATGTCGGGCGCGCTGGCTTTGACCTGCCGCACCGCCGGCATCAGCAGCCCGACCGCCGGACCGGTCACGGCGCCGATGCGCACATGTCCGCTCTCGCCCGCCGCGACACGCCGCGCCTCGCGTTCCAGCACCTCATATTCTTCCAGGATGATCTTGCCGTGGCGGATGCACAATTCGCCCAGTGCGGTCAGCTCCATCCCCTTGGCGTGCCGTTCGAACAGCGGCCCGCCCGCCTGCGCCTCGATCTCGGCCAGCGTGCGCGAGGCCGCTGGCTGCGACATCGCCATCATCTGCGCGGCGCGTTGCAACTGCCCGGTCTCGGCGATGCGGCCGATCAGGGTCAGGTGCACGGGTTTGAGGCGTTTGGCAAAGTCCATGGCGCAACTGTATACCTGTTTCGCTATGCAGATTATCAAAAAGCAGATTTGAATGTTATGCAAATCTGCTGTTAGCCCTGATGTTGGGTTCATTGAACCCGCTAGGGAGAACACGGCGCCGCACGCGAACACGGCGCATCCAACGGAGGAACACCATGAGCTTCAAGAAAATCCTGGCTGCGGCCAGCGCTGTCGCCTTGCTTGGGTCAGCGGCCCTCGCCGAAGGCACCGTCGGTATCGCGATGCCCACCAAGTCGTCGGCACGCTGGATTTCCGATGGCAACTCGATGGTCGAGCAGTTTACCGCTGCAGGATACGAGACCGACCTGCAGTATGCCGAGGATGACATTCCCAACCAGCTGGCGCAGATCGAGAACATGATCACCAAGGGCGTCGACGTTCTGGTGATTGCCGCCATCGACGGCACCACCCTGTCGAACGCGCTGGAAAACGCCGCCGCTGCGGGCATCAAGGTCATCGCCTATGACCGTCTGATCCGTGACAGCGCGAACGTCGACTATTACGCCACCTTCGACAACTTCAAGGTCGGCGTGCAGCAGGCAACCACCCTGGTGGATGGCCTGAAAGAGCGTTTCGGCGACGTGAAGCCCTGGAACGTGGAACTGTTCG
>JAGRMT010000173.1 GCA_020441125.1 Roseivivax sp. | reverse complement strand
TCGATGCAGGGCACCTGCACCAGTCCCTTGACCGGATCGCAGGTCATGCCCAGGTGATGCTCCAGCGCGATCTCGGCGGCATTTTCCACCTGTTCGGGCGTGCCGCCCAGAACGGCGCACAGACCCGCTGCGGCCATCGCACTGGCGCTGCCCACTTCAGCCTGGCAGCCCGCCTCGGCGCCCGAGATCGAGGCGTTGAACTTGACCAGCCCGCCGATTGCCGCCGCCGTCAGCAAAAATTCCGGCACGCGCGAGGCGCTGGCCCCGGGCACATGATCCAGCCAGTAGCGGATCACCGCCGGAACCACCCCGGCGGCGCCGTTGGTCGGGGCGGTCACCACTTGCCCGCCGGCTGCGTTCTCCTCGTTCACCGCCATGGCATAAACGCCGATCCAGTCGTTTACAGTATGCGGCGCAGTCAGGTTGCGCCCCTGCTCTGCCTTCAGTGCACGGTGGATGGCACCCGCCCGGCGGCGGACCTTCAGTCCGCCCGGCAGGATGCCGTCGCCCTCCAGCCCGCGCGAGATGCAGCCGTTCATCACCTCCCAGATGCGGGCAACGCCGCTATCCAGCCCTGCCGCACCCCGGCGCGAGATTTCATTGGCCCGCTTCATCTCGGCGATGCTCTTTCCGCTTCGGCGGGCCATCTCCAGCATGCTTTCGGCGCTGGGAAAGGGAAACGGAACCGCCGGTCCGGTGTCATGGTCCTTGCCGGCGGCCAGCTCAGCCGCCGTGAGGACAAAGCCGCCGCCCACCGAATAATAGGTTTCTTGCATCAGAACGTCGCCCTGCTCGTCGGTCGCCGCCAGGATCAGCCCGTTGGCATGGCCCGGCAACGGCGGGCCGTAGTCGAAAACCAGGTCCGCCCGCGGATCGAAGCGCAGAGGCGGCAGCCCCCCGGGTGTCAGCAGCAGGCTTTCGCGGTTCTGTGCCAGCGCCGCCTCGGCGGCATCGGCGTCATAGCTGTCGGGGCTGAAACCGGCCAGCCCAAGGATCACGGCCCGATCGGTGGCGTGCCCTACCCCTGTGAAGGCCAGCGAGCCATGCAAACTGGCGCGCAACCCGTGGAAGGTGAAGGTGGAACCGCGCATCGCATCGAGAAAGCGCGCTGCGGCCACCATCGGCCCCATCGTGTGGCTGGACGATGGGCCGACCCCCACCTTGAACATGTCGAAGACGGACAGGAACATTTCAGGTTGCGCTCCCTTCAGGCGGATCGGGCAGATCCGGCGCGGTAAACGGTGTTTCGCCCAGCCCCTCGGCGGCGATGGCGGCACGGGTGGCCGCGCGGGCTTCCAGCGCCAGCGCCATGCCATGCAGCGCAGGATAGCGGCGCAGATCGAACCAGTCGGTATGCCCGCGCGGGTAAACCGCGCACCACCGCAGGCAGGTGGCCAGGTAATAGTCCAGCACAGAAGGCGCCGCACCGGCCAGCCAGCCGGGCCGCCCCTGCGCCACCCGGTCGAGGTGGTGCAAATGCTCGGTCAGCGCTTCTTGCATCGTGCTGCGCAGGGCGGCCTGCGCCGCCGCGCCATGGCCGGCATAGGTGCCAGGATAGAACGTTATGCGCAGGCCAGTGTGCACGGTGTTCGACGTGAAGAACAGCCACTTGAGGAAATCGCCGCGGCCCGGCGCATCTGGCGCGGGGGCCATCCGGCAGTGGGTGTCAGCCAGCCACAGCAGGATCGCCCCGGTTTCGAACAGCGTGCCATGCGGCGTTTCCAGCGCCGGGATCAGACCCAGCGGGTTGACCTGCCGGTAGGCCGGACCGCGCTGCGCCTGGCTGCGCCGGTCCACCAACGCCGTCCGATAAGGCTGGCCCAATTCTTCCAGCACCAGCCGCACGATCAGCGAGGCGTTGTCAGGGGCATAATGCAGAAGGTAGGGCGTGGGCATATTCCGGATCTAGGCCATTCGCCGCGCCCTGTCATACCGGAAGCGACACCGCGTCGGCCATTTCCGTACTGCCTGCCCGAAGCACGGCCTGAACAATTCGCAAACCGCCGCGCGGGCGTTGCGCCGCACGCAACGGTGTCGGCGCAGCGCGCGCCGCAATTCGGGCGCGCGGCCGCAATTTTCCGTGACAATGCCCCTGCCCGGCGATTCACCCTGTCGCACCTTGGCGTCGCGGCCTAGCATCGAAGCCGTGCCCAAACTGCCCCGAACCGACATGCCTTGCCCCAGTTCAACCCCGGCACCGCGACCGCCGCTGCGTGCAGCCGGGTCATGCGTTGCGCGGCGCACAACGCACACGTGCAGCGCCATGCGCCGTGGCCGCGCGGCGCGCGGTATCGTCCCTGCCGCGCTGGCGGTTTCGCGCCGTCACCCAAGGCCGGCGCGTTGTTTTGCCCCTCGCTCAAGCCGTGGTTGTTGCCTATAAGATCCTGAAACAGACGGAGACCCGCCACATGACCCTCGAACTGTCGCCCATTGACAAGGCCAAATTCGTGGCAGCCCGCCGCGCCGCCGATTTCGTCGAAGACGGGATGCGCGTGGGGCTTGGCACGGGCTCCACGGCGGCCTGGCTGGTGCGATGCCTGGGCGAGATGGTGCGGGACCAGGGCCTGCGCATCAAGGGTGTGCCTACCTCCACCCGCACCGCAGAGCTGGCGCGCCAGGTCGGTATCAACGTCATCACCCTCGAAGAGGCGCGCTGGCTGGATGTCACCATCGACGGCGCGGATGAGTTCGACGACGAGTTGAACCTGATCAAGGGCGGCGGCGGCGCGCTGCTGCACGAGAAGATCGTTGCCACCGCCTCGGACCAGATGGTGGTGATCGCCGACGCGGCCAAGGAAGTGGAGCATCTTGGCGCCTTCCCGCTGCCTTGCGAGGTGATCCCGTTCGGTTGGCGCACCACCCAGGCGCTGATCGAGGAAACGCTGGTGGCGATGGACGTGATGGGGCGCAGCTCGGTTCTGCGGATGAACGGCGACAAGCCCTACATCACCGACGAGGGCAATTACATCATCGACCTGAAGCTGAACCGTATCGGCGATGCGCGCCAGCTGGCCATGGTGCTGAACCAGATGCCCGGCGTGGTCGAGAACGGCCTGTTCATCGACATCTGCGACGCGGTGGTGATCGGCCATCCCGACGGAACGGTCGAGGTGCGGGACATCAACGAAGGTACCGTCACCCAGGACCGGATCGACATCGCCGACAGCGACAACCTGTTCAGCGACCTGGACGAGTGAACCCGCCGCCGGGCAGCCCGGCGGCCTCCCGAAAATCCCTCCCGGTGTCTGGCCATCGCATCCCGGCTGTGGAATACCTGCGGCAGCGACAGTGACCGGGGTGATCCATGGCTGACTTCGACTATGACCTCTTCGTGATCGGCGGCGGATCGGGCGGCGTGCGCGCGGCCCGCGTTGCCGCGGGCGAAACAGGCGCGCGCGTCGGCCTGGCCGAGGAAAGCCGCTATGGCGGTACCTGCGTGATCCGCGGTTGCGTCCCCAAGAAGCTGATGGTCTTTGCCTCTGCCTATGGCGACATGCCCGAAACCGCCCGTGCCTATGGCTGGAACATCGCCGGCGACGGCTTCGACTGGCTGCGTTTCCGCACCCGGCTGCACGCTGAACTGGACCGGTTGGAGGGCGTCTATCGCCGCATCCTGGGCAATTCCGGCGTCACCACCTACGACACGCGCGCCACCGTGGTGGATGCCCATACCGTGCGTCTTGCCTCGGGCGAGACGCTGACCGCCAAGCATATCCTGGTGGCAACCGGCGGGCGCCCGGTGCGCCCCGAGCTGCCAAACGCGCATCTGGGGTTGGTGTCTGACGACATCTTCAACCTTGGCACCCTGCCCCGCTCGATCCTGATCGTGGGCGGCGGTTATATCGCCTGCGAATTCGCCTGCATCCTGCACGGGCTGGGGGTGAAGGTGACGCAGTTCTACCGCGGAGCGCAAATCCTGCGCGGCTTCGACGACGAGGCGCGCGGGCTGATCGCCGAATCCATGCGCGATCGCGGCATCGCGCTGCACACCGGTACCAATATCGTGGAGATGACGGCACAGAACCCGGACAATGCGGCCCCCGGCAGCCCGGTGCGCGTGACCGCTACCACAGGGCATACCGAGGACTTCGACGCGGTTCTGTTCGCCACCGGCCGCACGCCCAACACCGACGGGCTGGGCCTGGAACAGGCCGGGGTCAAACTCGGCCGGGGCGGCGAAGTGGTGGTGGACGATTACAGCCAGACAGCCGTGCCGTCGATCTATGCCATCGGCGATGTGACAAACCGGGTAAACCTCACACCGGTCGCCATCCGCGAGGGCATGGCCTTCGTCGAGACGGTGTTCAAGGGCAACCCCACCCCGGTGGATCACGACCTGATCCCCAGCGCGGTGTTCACCCAGCCAGAGCTGGGCACCGTCGGGCTGACCGAGGAAGCCGCGGCCGAACAGGAACCGATCGAGGTCTACTGCACGTCGTTCAAACCGATGCAGTCGGCCTTTGCCGGCCATGATGAGCGGGTGCTGATGAAGCTGGTGGTCTCCAAGGCCACGCGCCGCATCCTGGGATGCCACATCGTGGCGCCCGAAGCCGGAGAGATGATCCAGCTGGCCGGCATCGCCGTAAAGATGGGGGCCACCAAGGAAGACTTCGACCGGACCGTTGCCGTTCACCCGACCATGTCGGAAGAGATCGTGACGATGCGCCATCCGACGCGCAGCGCTTGAATCTGGCGACGGATTGCACAGGTAACAAGGAACCCGCGGCCTGGCCCGCGACTCGAAAAGGGAAAGACGATTCATGGCAGGAAACAGCGGCGGCCCCTGGGGCGGCGGAGGCGGATCCGGCGGTAACCGGAACAACGGCGGCGGAGACAACGACAATGGCGACGGCCGTCGCCCGCGCAACGAGCCCACGCAGATCCCCGAAATCGACGAGCTGATGAAGAAGGGCCAGGAACGGCTCCGCGTCCTGATGGGCGGCGGTGGCGGTGGCGGCGGCGGCGGCCGGCGGTCTTCGGGTGGCGGACTGCCTGGCGGCAGCGGCCTGACCCGTGGCACGCTGGCGCTGGGTGCGCTGGCGCTGGTCGGGATCTGGGCTTTCTCCAGCTTTTACACCGTGCGGCCAGAAGAAAAATCGGTCGAACTGTTCCTGGGCAAGTACAGCCAGACCGGCGAGCCGGGCCTGAACTTCGCGCCGTGGCCGCTGGTCACCGCCGAGGTGATCCCCGTGACCAGCCAGCAGACCGAGGATATCGGCGTCGGCGGCCGCGGAAACGAGGCCGGGCTGATGCTGACCGGCGACGAGAATATCGTCGACATCGACTTCCAGGTGGTCTGGAACATCAATGACCCCGCCGAGTTCCTGTTCAACCTGCGCGATCCGGTCGCCACCATTCGGGCGGTCTCGGAATCGGCGATGCGCGAGATCATCGCCAAGTCCAATCTGGCCCCGATCCTCAACCGCGACCGCGGCGTGATCGCGCAGCAGCTGCAGGACCTGATCCAGCTGACGCTCGACAGCTACAACAGCGGCGTGAACATTGTGCGCGTCAACTTCGACAAGCGCCGACCCGCCCGAATCAGGTGATCGACGCATTCCGCGCCGTCCAGGCCGCCGAGCAGGTGCGCGACCGGCTTGAGAAAGAAGCTGACGCCTATGCCAACCGCGTGCTGGCAGAAGCGCGCGGCGAGGCCGCCCAGGTGATGGAAGAGGCCGAGGGCTATCGCGCCCGCGTCGTGAACGAAGCAGAAGGTGAGGCCAGCCGCTTCGTCGCCGTGCTGACCGAGTACCGCAACGCCCCCGAGGTGACGCGCAAGCGCCTGTATATCGAAACGATGGAGCAGGTTCTGGGCCAGGTCGACAAGATCATCCTTGACGACAAGGCCGCCGGCGCCGGCCAGGGCGTTGTACCCTACCTGCCGCTGAACGAGCTGCGCCGCAGCGCCGCCCCCACCGCCACCGGAGGAAGCAACTGATGCGCAAACAGACCTATCTTCTGCCGATCGCCGTCGTGGCGATCATGGGCGTGCTGTCTTCGGTCTTCATCGTCGACGAACGCGAACGCGCGCTGGTGCTGCAATTCGGCCGGGTCGAGGACGTCAAGGCCGAGCCGGGCATCTACTTCAAGGTGCCGCTGCTGCAAGAGGTCGTGCGCTATGACGACCGCATCCTGTCGCGCGATATCCTGCCGCTGGAAGTCACCCCGCTGGACGACCGCCGCCTGGTGGTGGACGCGTTCGCCCGCTATCGTATCGACAACGTGCAGACCTTCCGCCAGGCCGTCGGCGTGGGCGGTATCGCCGCCGCCGAGGACCGGCTGGATTCGATCCTGCGCGCCAAGACGCGCGAAATCCTCGGCTCGGTCGCCTCGAACGACATCCTGTCGTCGGACCGTGCCGCGCTGATGTCGCGAATCCGCAACTCCGCCTATGCCGAAGCCGCCGCGATGGGGCTGGAGCTGATCGACGTGCGGCTGAAGCGCACCGACCTGCCGCGCGAGAACCTCGACGCCACATTCGGCCGGATGCGCGCCGAACGTGAACGCGAGGCGGCAGACGAAATCGCCCGCGGTAACGAAGCGGCCCAGCGCGTGCGCGCCCAGGCCGACCGGACCAAGGTCGAGATCGTCTCGGACGCCAACCGCCAGTCAGAGATCATCCGCGGTGAGGCCGACGCCAAGCGCAACGGCATCTACGCCGAGGCGTTCAACCAGGATCAGGAGTTCTTCGAATTCTACCGTTCGCTGAGTGCTTACCAGCGCGCGCTGAAGGGCGAGAATTCCACGATGGTGATGGCCCCGGACAGCGAGTTCTTCAACTATCTCAAGTCCGACCGGCCGGCAGAGTGAGCGCGACCGACATCGTAACAGGGCTGGCCTTCGTGCTGGTCATCGAGGGGCTGGCTTATGTGCTGGCCCCTTCGCTTGTGGAGCGTCTGCTGGAGCTGCTGCGCGCCGTACCCGAGGAAACCCGCCGCATGATGGGCCTGACCATGGTCGTGGCCGGTGTGGCGATGCTCTGGGCGATTTACGGGATGTGATGGGCGCGGCGCTGCCCCGTTTGTCCTTGGTATTTGAAACAAAAAACCGGCGACCGCGGTCCCGCGGCGCCGGTCCGATTTCTTGAAATGGGACGCGTCACACCAGACGCGACACCTCCTTGGCGGCCCGCACGAAGTCCTTGAACAGCGGATGCGGGTCGAAGGGTTTGGACTTCAGCTCGGGGTGGAACTGAACGCCGATGAACCACGGATGGTCCTTCCACTCGACGATTTCCGGCAAACGGCCGTCGGGCGACATGCCCGAGAAGCACAGGCCGGCCTTTTCCAGCGCATCGCGGTACTGGATGTCCACTTCGTAGCGGTGGCGGTGGCGCTCGTCGATGGTGGTGGTGCCATAGACATCCGCCACTTTGGACCCGGGGTTCAGCACCGCGTCATACGCGCCCAGGCGCATCGTGCCGCCCTTGTCGTCGGCGACCGAGCGGTTGACCTTCTGGTTGCCCTGAACCCATTCCTTCAGATGGTAGACCACCGGCTCGAAGCGCTTCTCGCCCTTCTCGTGGTCGAATTCCTCGGACCCGGCACGGGCCACGCCGGCGACGTTGCGCGCCGCCTCGATCACCGCC
>JAGRMT010000172.1 GCA_020441125.1 Roseivivax sp. | reverse complement strand
TGAAGCCGAACCAGCCGACCCACAGGACAGCCGCGCCCACCAGCGTCAGCGTCATCGAGTGCGGTGCCATGTTGTCCTTGCCGAAGCCGACACGCGGACCGATCACCAGCGCGCCAACCAGAGCCGCAATACCGGCGTTGATGTGCACCACGGTGCCGCCTGCAAAGTCGATTGCGCCCCAGTTGAAGATCAGGCCCGCACCATCCCACACCATGTGGGCGATCGGGAAGTAGATCACCGTGACCCACAGCGCCACGAACAGCATCAGCGAGCCGAACTTGATCCGCTCGGCGAAGGCGCCGACGATCAGCGCCGGGGTGATGGCGGCAAAGGTCATCTGGAAGGCGATGAAGACGAACTCGGGGATCACCACGCCGTCTGTGAAGGTGGCTGCCATCGAGTCGGCGGTCACGCCGGACAGGAACAGCTTGCCGGTGCCGCCCCAGAACGGGCTGGACGATCCGCCGAAGGCGAAAGAGTAGCCCCACAGCGCCCAGATCACCATGACCATGGCGGTGATGGTGGTGCACTGCATCAGCACCGACAGCATGTTCTTGGACCGCACCAGGCCGCCGTAGAACAGCGCCAGGCCGGGGATGATCATGAACAGCACCAGCAGCGTGGCGGTCATCATCCAGGCCACGTCACCCTTGTCCATCGTCTCGGCGGCAGCCGCGGCGGCGTCCTGTGCCCAGCCCATGCCCGGCAGGGCGAGCAGAGCGGCGGCGGGCGCCAGTTTAAACAAAGTCTTCATTTTCGGTTTTCCCCTTCTGCGCCGATATTACAGAGCGTCTGCGTTGGTTTCGCCGGTGCGCACGCGGATCGCCTGCTGCACGTCCAGCACAAAAATCTTGCCGTCGCCGATCTTGCCGGTCTGCGCCGTCTTGGTGATGGTTTCGATCACCTGGTCAGCCATTGCGGCCGACACCACGATTTCCAGCTTGATCTTGGGCACGAAGTTCACCGCGTATTCCGCCCCGCGATAGATCTCGGTGTGACCCGACTGAGAGCCGAAGCCCTTGATCTCGGTCACCATCATGCCGCGCACGCCGATGTCGGTCAGCGCCTCGCGGACCTCCTCCAGCTTGAACGGTTTGATTGTTGCAATGATGAGTTTCACCTTGGTCCCCTTCAGTTGTCGGTGCGGGCAACGCTGTGAGTGGCCCGAGTTCGCAGGTGCAGTAAAACCGGGCCAAGGGGGGGTAATAGAAGGGAGCGATGCCGTTTTAGGCAGCTTATGCATGAGGCAGTGCACAAAATTTGCACAAATAAATATCGATGCACATATTTTAAGCACAACAAAAACCGCGATTGTGTCAGCTTGGTGGTCAACACCGGCCTGAAAACCCGGTATGGTGGCCGAAAAAGAGCAGGCATGTAGGCAGTGCAGCATGAGTGAGTCTAAACGTCCGGGCCGCCGTCTGGTGGCGGATCGCCGTTATGGCAAGGCCCCCGCGCCCAAGCCCCAGCCCCGTGCCAAGAGCGCGCGTCGCAAGGCGCCGGCACGGGCGAGGCGCGGCGGACTGGCCGGGCTGGTGGGTGCGGTGCTGGGCTGGTTCTGGCGGCTGATCCTGTCGATCATCTGGCGCGCGACGGTGATCGGCGCCTTGGTGCTGGCCGTCGCGGTGGGCTACTTCTATGTGCAGATGCCGGACATGGCGGCGCTGTCCGATGGCCGGGCGCGCGGCTCTGTCACCATGCTGGACCGCGACGGCGCGGCCTTTGCCTGGCGCGGCGACCAGTTCGGCGGCGTGGTGACGGCCGACACCGTCTCGCCGCACCTGAAGAACGCGGTGATCGCCACCGAGGACAAACGGTTCTACCAGCATTTCGGCCTGAGCCCGCGCGGCATCGCCAGCGCGATGCGCATCAACCTCAGCGAGGGTCGCAGCCCGCTGTCGGGGCATGGCGGCTCGACCATCACCCAGCAGACGGCCAAGCTGCTGTGCCTTGGCGTGGAATTCGACCCTGCGGCGTGGAAAAGCGAACAGGACTACGTCGCGGACTGCCGGCGCGGATCGGTCGGGCGCAAGCTCAAAGAAGCGATCTATGCCATGGCGATGGAGGTCAAGTTCTCCAAGGACGAGATCCTGTCGATCTACCTGAACCGGGCCTACATGGGCGGCGGCTCCTACGGCGCCGAGGCGGCCTCGCAGCGCTATTTCGGCAAGCATGCGGCCGAGTTGAACCCGGCCGAGGCGGCGACGCTGGCCGGGCTCTTGACCGCGCCGACGCGGCTGGCACCGACCACCAACCTTGCGCGCAGCCAGGCCCGCGCCGCGACCGTGCTGCGGCTGATGCGCGAACAGGGCTATCTGACCGCCGAAGAGGAACAATTCTACCAGGCGAATCCCGCCACCCTGTCGAAAGAGGCCGCGACCACGCGCGCAGGCTATTTCGCCGACTGGGTGATGACCCAGGGGCCCGAGTTCTTTACCCGCAACACCACCGAGGACGTGACGATCGAAACCACGCTGGACCCGCGCATCCAGGCGGCGGCCGAGGCGGCGATCACCGAGATCTTCAGCGACAAGGTCAAGGAAGGATCCGAAGCGCAGGCGGCCATCGTGGTGATGTCGGCCGACGGCGCGGTGCGCGCCATGGTCGGCGGGCGCGAAGTCGACGCTTCGGGTGTCTTCAACCGCGCGACCCAGGCCAAGCGGCAAACCGGCTCTTCTTTCAAGCCGTTTGTCTATGCAACCGCGCTGGAACTGGGCTTCAGCCCGCTGGACACTGTGGAAGACGCACCCTTCTGTATGAACATCCCCGGCTCGGGCGAATGGTGCCCCAAGAACTATACCAACGAATTCAAGGGCACCGTCACCCTGACCGACGCATTGAAATGGTCGCTGAACATCCCGGCGGTGAAGGTGTCCGAACGGGTCGGGCGATCGCTGGTGCACAATGTCGCTTATGATTTCGGCATCGTCAGCGAACTGGCCGACAGCCCGGCGCTGGCGCTAGGCTCGTCCGAAGCCAGCTTGCTGGAGATGACCGGCGCCTATGCCGGTATCCTGAACGGCGGCTCGTCGGTGACGCCATACGGGCTGGTTTCTCTGCGCATGAAGGGCGACACGGAACCGGTGATGGACGGCTCCGGCGGGATCGGCGAGCGGGTGATCAACGAAAAGGCGGCGCGCTTGCTGACTTGGATGATGGAAAAGGTGGTGACCGAGGGGTCGGGCCAGCGCGCCCGCATCGACGGCTGGCAGATCGCCGGCAAGACCGGCACCAGCACCGAAGCGCGCGATGCCTGGTTCATCGGCTTTACTGCCGATTACGTCACTGGCGTCTGGATGGGTTATGATGACAACACGCCGCTGCGCGGTGTGACGGGCGGCGGGCTGCCGGCCGAGATCTGGCACAGCGCGATGGCCCGCATCCTGAAAGACATGACCCCGCGCCCGCTGCCGATGATCGCGCCGGAACCGCCTGCCCCGGTGCCGCAGTTCCAGACGCCCGGAACCGGGGTGCAGCAACCCAGCCAGCAGCGTGGCGGCGGGTTGGAGCAGTTGTTGCGGGACATTTTCGGCGGCGGCAACTGAACAATGCCACCGCGCCCCGGCGGCGCGGTCGGCTTAGCCGGCCTTGCGCAGATCGGCGATGGTCTTGTTCAGATCGCCACGGTTGCGATCCAGCATCGCGCCAACTTCTGTCCGCTCGGTCAGAAGCATGTTGATGCCTTCGATATACATGTTGAAGAACAGCGGCTTGCCCGTACGGTCAGAGACGAAGAATGTAATGTCGAACGGCGATTGACCGCGCAGGTGGGCAATCGTTCGCACCTCAAGGTAGTTCTTCACCGCCTTGACGCGGTCCATTTCAAGCCGCCCGCCGATGAACTCGCGGAAGCGTTTGCCGTATTTGCGGCTGACGTAACCGGTAAAGGCATCGGTAAAGGCTTTCTTCTGCGACGCGCTGGCGGTACGGGCATCGGCGCCCAGGGCATAGGCCGCGACATAGGTGATGTCGGCGTA
This sequence comes from Roseivivax sp., assembly GCA_020441125.1. Classification (GTDB taxonomy): domain Bacteria; phylum Pseudomonadota; class Alphaproteobacteria; order Rhodobacterales; family Rhodobacteraceae; genus Mesobacterium_A. The sequence goes on along the minus strand of JAGRMT010000172.1, from coordinate 15,401 downwards.
AGTGCGGAAGATCTTTTCGAATTCGCTGTACATCGCCGTCTCGGACTTGCCCGAGTCGATCACGGCGTTGATCTTGTCCACCAGCGTCTGAACCAGGCTGCCGGCCGCGCTTTCGCTCAGGGCCAGAGCCGGAAGCGGTGTCAGGGCTGCGGCTGTCGTGGTTACCAGAAATTTGCGGCGGGTCAGGCGGAACATCAAAAACCTTCCGTATCGAGAGCAAAGGGATCGGCTTCTTCAACCGCCGCCGCTGCTGTGTCACCTAGTTCGAATCGGCGGTTCTGCAAGTACATCAGACGCGCCTGAGCGTAGCTGTCAGCGCTTTCGTAAAGGATACCGTCGACAGTGTCGGAAAATTGACCGCGATCGCCCACTTTTGCGGTCAATCGGATCGCTGTGCCATAATATTTCTGCGGCGCGGGCACCAGATAGCCGACCGGATCCAGGAATAGATCGACAATCGAACCGACGCTGTCGCGCTGAGTGGAGGGACCGGTGACCAGCGATTCCTTGTAGGCGCCTTCAGGCGCGCCCCAGACATACAGCGTTTCACCGAAATCCGACGGATCGGCTGTCAAACCCAGTTCGCTGGCCGGATCGGCGATGCCGCCGAAACCGACCGTGGCGTTGACTGCCATGCGCAGCGTGTTGCGCCCGGCGCCACTCAGATCGCCTTGCAGGATCTGGTTCACGATCGAGCTTGGCGTGCCGAGGAAATCGGCAAAGCTGGACACGTTGTAGCGCATTCCCTCAGGCACGACGGCGACATAGGTGCGCGCGACCGGGCGCACGACAGCGCGGTCCAGTTTCTTGTTGAACTCGTGGTGGCGGCGGTTGGCGGCCTCATTGGGATCGTAAATACCGCCCGTGCCCTGCCCGGCCTGCGGCGTGGCGCAGGCGCTCAGCGCCAGAACGGCGAAAACAGGCAGAAATTTTCCGATTTTGGCAGCTTTCATCGTGTACCCCATGTTTCGGGTGGCAGTCCCGGTGCCTTGGCCTTATGCGGTACTTATGAGTTTTGGACCAGCGCCCCAAGGGCGGCCACCGGAAACTGTGGGCTTGTGGCGCATCGGCGACATGCTGCCAAACCATCAATCACATGGTAAAGATGTTGCCTTAGTTTGGACAAACAATTTGGATTGGTGGCGCTGTCGCCCGTTTGGAAACGCTAGATCCCAGTGGAACACTAAAACATGGCCACCCCTACATTGAATACCGGTCTGGCAGAACTGCGCGCCGTGCGCAGCGAAAGCCGGCCGTATTTCTGGTTTGTCGGCATCTTCAGCTTTGTCGTGAACATGCTGATGCTGACCGGCCCGATCTACATGCTGCAGGTTTATGACCGCGTTCTCGGCTCTCGGTCCGAGGCGACGCTGCTGGCGCTGACGGTCATCGTGGCCTTTCTCTATGGCATGATGGGCCTGCTGGACTATGTTCGCGGGCGCGTCATGGCACGGGTCGCGGCGCGTTTTCAGGCAAAGCTGGACACCCGCGTGTTCGAGGCGGTGATGCGCCGCGCAGCGATCAAGCCGGACGAGCTTTCTGCCAGCGGCCTGCGCGATCTGGAATCGGTGCAGCGGCTGCTGTCCTCTCCGGTGCTGCTGTCGATCTTCGACATTCCCTGGACGCCGTTTTTCCTGGTGGGGATCATGGCCTTCCATCCGTGGCTGGGTTACCTGGCCATCATCGGCGGCGGCTTCCTGATCGCGGTGACGGCGGTCAACCAGTTCGTCACCAAGAACCCCACGCTGAAATCCAACGTGACCACGATGCGGGCCAATGCCATCGCCGACCAGATTCGCGGCGAAGCGGAGATGGTTCAGTCGATGGGCATGCGCGATGCCGCCTTCCGCCGTTGGCACCTGGCCCGCACCGAATCGCTGCGCAGCCAGATTTCCTCGGCTGACCTGGTTGGCACCTTCTCGTCGCTGACCAAGACGTTCCGTCTGTTCCTGCAATCGGCGATGCTGGGCCTGGGCGCCTATCTGGTGCTGCAACAGGAAATGTCGCCCGGCGCGATGATCGCCGGCTCGATCCTGATGGGCCGCGCGCTGTCGCCGATCGAAATGTCCATTGGCCAGTGGCCGCTGGTGCAGGCCGGGCGCAAGGGCTGGTCGAATCTGCAGCAACTGCTGACAGAGGTTCCGCCCGAGTTGCCGCGCACCGCGCTGCCGCGTCCGCGCGCCAAGCTGGAAGTGCAGCAGCTGACCGTCGTCCCACCGGGCGAGCAACAGGCCGCGCTGCGCATCGTCAGCTTCAACCTCGATCCGGGCAAAGCGCTGGGCGTGATCGGCCCGTCAGGCGCGGGCAAGTCGACCCTGGCGCGCGCGCTGACCGGCGTGTGGCGACCGGCCGGCGGCAAGATCCGCCTCGACGGCGCAACGCTTGACCAGTACGGCTCCGCCGATCTGGGGCGCCACATCGGCTATCTGCCGCAGCGTGTGACGCTGTTCGAAGGCACGATCGCCGAGAATATCGCCAAGCTGTCGGAAAACCCTGACCCCGAGAAGATCGTGACCGCCGCCAAGAAGGCCGCGGCGCATGACATGATCCTGAAACTGCCCGATGGCTATGACACCCGCGTCAGCGCCGCCGGCGGCCGGTTGTCGGGCGGCCAGATGCAGCGCATCGGCCTGGCCCGCGCCATGTATGGCGATCCGGTCCTGCTGGTGCTCGACGAGCCCAACTCGAACCTCGACAACGAGGGATCGGAGGCGGTGAACGCCGCGATCCGCCAGATGAAGAAAGAGGGCAAGTCGGTGCTGATCATGGCCCACCGCCCTGCCGCCATCAAGGAATGCGACATGCTTCTGATGCTGGAAGGCGGCGCGCGCGTGGCCTTCGGTCCCAAGGAAGAGGTGCTGCGCCAGGTGGTGCAGAACCACCAGCAGATCCAGACCGCAGACGGCACCGGAGGCGTGCGATGAGCAACGACACCAACAAGGCCTTCCCGATGCGCGGGCCGATGACCCTGGGCCTGGTCGTGCTGATCGTGCTGCTGGGCGGGTTCGGCTTCTGGGCCGCCACGACCAACATCTCGGGCGCGATCATCGCCCATGGACAGATCGAGGTGGACCAGAACCGCCAGGTGGTGCAGCACCCCGACGGCGGTGTGGTTGAGGAAATCCTGGTGGACGAGGGCGACGAGGTGGTCGCAGGGCAGACCTTGATCCGGCTTGACCCGACGCTGCTGAAGTCCGAGTTGCTGATCACCGAGGGGCAGTATTTCGAACTTGTGGCACGCCGCGCCCGGCTGATTGCCGAACGCGACGGCGCCGACGAGATCATTTTTGACCAAGAACTGCTGAAACTGGCGGAAACCGATCCGGAAATCGCCGATCTGGTCGACGGCCAGCTGCGCCTGTTCGCCGCGCGGCAGGACACGTTCCAGAAAGAAGTCGACCAGATGCACAAGCGGTCGGAACAGATTGCCGACCAGGTTCTGGGCATCGAGGCGCAGCAGGTTGCCCTTGGCCGCCAGCTGGAGCTGATCGAGCAGGAACTGAAGGATCAGCAATCTCTGCTGGATCGCGGTCTTGCGCAGGCCAGCCGGGTTCTGGCGCTGCAACGCGACCAGGCAAGCCTGGCCGGTTCGGTGGGCGAGCTGACGGCGGAAAAGGCGCAGGCCGAAGGCCGGATGACCGAGATCGACATCGAGATCCTGAAGCTGGAAACCACCCGGCGCGAGGATGCAATCACCACCCTGCGTGACTTGCAGTTCCGCGAGCGTGAGCTGGCTGAACAGCGCCGCGCGCTGAAGGAACGGATGACGCGCCTGGACATCGCCGCCCCGGTGGGCGGGATCGTCTACGGGCTGACCGTGTTCACGCCCCGCTCGGTGATCCAGGCGGCGCAGCCGGTAATGTATATCGTCCCGCAGGACCGCCCGCTGGTGATCGCTGTGCAGGTAGAGCCGATTCACATCGACCAGATGCACCTGAATCAGGAGGTGGTGCTGCGCTTCTCGGCGCTGGACCAGCGCCAGACTCCAGAGCTGTTTGGCGAGGTTGTGCAAATCTCGGCCGACGCCTTCACCGACGAGGCCTCGCGCTTCAGCTACTACCGCGCCAAGATCCATCTGGAAGAGGGTGAGATCGACCGCCTGCCGGAAAACGTGACGCTGATCCCCGGCATGCCAGTCGAGGCGTTCATCCAGACGGCGGATCGCACCCCGGTGGAATACCTGGTCAAGCCCTTCATGGATTACTTCACCAAGGCCTTCCGCGAGTGACTTGCGGCATTGCATTTCCCGTCTGACCGCGCGAGCGTGCGGTAAACCGAAGGGAGATGCATCATGACCAACGCAATCGAGACACGCCTGGCCCAGCTGGGCGTGACCTTGCCAAACGCCCCTGCCCCCGCGGCCAACTACGTGCCTTTCGTCCGTACCGGGAATACGCTGTACGTTTCGGGCCAGATCTCGATGGGGCCGGACGGGCTGATCCTGGGCAAGATCGGGGCCGATCTGACCGTGGAGCAGGGCGCAGCCGCCGCCCGCCGCTGCGCGATGGCTCTGCTGTCGCAGGTGCGCGCCGCCTGTGACGGCGACCTGACGCGCCTGGTGCGCGTGGTCAAGCTGGTGGGTTTCGTCAACTCCACCCCCGATTTCACCGACCAGCCCAAGGTCGTCAACGGCGCGTCCGACTTCCTGGTCGAGGTGCTGGGCGATGCCGGGCGCCATGCCCGCTCTGCCGTGTCCGCGGGCGCGCTGCCGCTGGGCGTTGCGGTCGAGATCGAAGGCATCTTCGAAATCAAATGACCCTGCCGCGGGCCTTCCTGGATCGGCCGATTGCCCACCGGGCTTTGCATGACAAGGCTGCCGGACGGCCAGAAAACTCGCGCGCGGCCGTGCGCGCGGCAGTGCAGCAGGGCTATGGCATCGAGATCGACCTGCAGCTGTCGCGCGACGGACAGGCAATGGTGTTTCACGACTACGACCTGAAACGCCTGACCGGCACGCCCGGTGCGCTGGCCCAGCGTGACGCAGCCGAGCTTTCGTCCCTGCCGCTGGCTGGCGGGGACGAGGGTATTCCCACACTGGCCGAAGTGCTGTCCGACATCGGCGGCCAGGTGGCGCTGCTGATCGAAATCAAGGACCAGCACGGCGGCATGGGCGTGCCCGACGGGCGATTGGAGGCCGCCACAGCCGCGGCGCTGGCAGGGTACCGGGGGCCGGTGGCGGTGATGTCGTTCAATCCGCACAGCATCGAACACATGGCGCGGCTGGCACCCGATCTGCCGCGCGGACTGACCACCGACAGGTTCACCGCGCAGGACTGGCCGACACTGAGCGCGGGCCGAAGGGCCGAGTTGCGGGCGATTCCGGATGCCGCGGCGACTGGCGCCAGTTTCATCAGCCACGGCTGGCGGCACCTGGACATGCCGCGGGTGGCCGAGTTGAAGGCTCAGGGCCTGTCGGTGCTGTGCTGGACCATCCGCTCGCCCGAGCAGGAGGCACAGGCGCGCCGGGTGGCACAGAATATCACCTTCGAAGGCTACGCGGCTTGAACCCCGGCGCGGTCGCGCCACATCCTGCGGTCAAGGAGCGACCATGACCGACCAAGCAACGGACGCGACCATCTCGGTCACCGTCCTGACATCCCTCAGCCAGATCGCGCCCGAGGAATGGGACGCTTGCGCCTGCCCCGAGGCGGCGGACGGCGGGCGGCCGGGCGATCCGTTCACCACCTACCGTTTACTGCACGCGCTAGAGCAGTCGCGGTCAGTTGGCACCGGCACGGGCTGGGATCCGCGCTATCTGGTGGCGCGCGCGGGCGCGACGGTGATTGCCGTCGCGCCGCTTTACGCCAAGGCGCACAGCCAGGGTGAATACATCTTCGATCATAGCTGGGCCCATGCCTGGGAACGCGCCGGAGGGCGGTATTATCCCAAGCTTCAGATCGCCGTGCCCTTCACCCCTGTTACCGGGCGTCGGTTGCTGACGCGGCCGGGATACGAAGCCGAAGGCGCTTCGGCGCTGGTTCAGGCGGCGGTGCGGCTGGCGGCTGACAACCGGCTGTCATCGCTGCACATTACCTTCTGCACCGAGGGCGAAGCCATCGCGGGCGAGGCGATGGGCCTGATGCGCCGAGTCACGCACCAGTACCATTGGCACAACCAAGGCTATGCCGACTTCGAGGCCTTCCTGGCCGGGCTGTCGTCGCGCAAGCGCAAGACCATCCGCAAGGAACGCGAGCGCGCGCAGGCCTTTGGCGGCACGATAGAAATGCTGACCGGAGACGCTCTGCGGCCCGAACATTGGGACGCGTTCTGGCGGTTCTACCAGGACACCGGCGCGCGCAAATGGGGCAGCCCCTACCTGACGCGCGCGTTCTTCGACATCGTGCAGGACCGCTTGCGCGCCGATGTGGCGCTGGTGATGGCACGGCGCGACGGGCGCTATGTCGCCGGGGCACTGAACTTCATCGGCCGCCGCGCGCTTTTCGGGCGCTATTGGGGCTGTACCGAGGATCACCCCTGCCTGCATTTCGAGGCGTGTTACTATCAGGCCATCGACTATGCCATCGCCCAGGGTCTTGAGCGGGTCGAAGCCGGCGCGCAGGGCGATCACAAGCTGGCGCGTGGCTACCTGCCGGTGGAAACGCACAGCCTGCATTGGGTGGCCGACGATGGCTTTGCGCGTGCTGTCGGCAGGTACCTGGAGGAAGAGCGGCGCGCGACCGAGGAAGACATCGAGGTGCTGACCGCTTACGGTCCTTTCCGCAAGCCGCAGCAGCAGGAGGAACAGGATTGACCGAGAAACTGGAGCCGGCCGCCCGCGTAGCCGCGCTGGCAGCGCTGAAAGATACCGGCTGGTCGCCCGCAGAGGGGCGGGACGCGATCACCAAGACCTATGTCTTCAAGAATTTCCGCGCCGCGTTTTCCTGGATGACCGGTGCCGCGCTGTGGGCCGAAAAGCTGAACCACCATCCCGAGTGGAGCAATGTCTACAACCGGGTCGAAGTCACGCTGACAACGCATGACGCCGGCGGTCTGACCGCCCTCGATGTCAAGCTGGCGCACAAGCTGGACGCGCTGTAGCGGGGGGCATCAGCCCCCCACCCAAGCGCGTGATTTCACATCGAGTCGAGCAGCGTCTCGCCCGAAGCCACAGTGCATTCGCCCGGCTTGTCGCCATCGTGCAGCACCGAAACAACGCCATTGTCGACCAGCATTGCAAACCGCTTGGACCGGCCAAACAGGCCGGCGGGCGGGGCGTCGAAATCCATGCCGATCGCCTTGGTGAAGCTGGCATCGGGGTCGGCCAACAGCGTCAGCCCCGCTTCGCCCGCGCCGGTCGAATCGGCCCATGCCTTCATCACGAAGGGGTCGTTGACCGAAACGCAGATGATCTCGTCCACGCCCTTGGCATCGAATTGCGGCTTTGTGCGCATGAAGCTGGGCAGGTGGGCCGTTGTGCAGGTGCCGGTAAAGGCGCCCGGCAGGCCGAACAGCACCACTTTTCGGCCCGTCAGCTTGGCGGCAAGGTCCACCGATTGGGGGCCCTTGTCGCCCATTTGCATCAGGGTGGCCGCAGGCACCTTGTCGCCGGTCTTTATGGTCATGGATCGCGCTCCGTCAGTTGTGTTTCCCGTCAGCCCGCATATAGCCTGCGGCAGGGAAATACCAAGCGGGATCGGAGGGCAAATGGAACGGATTGTGGTGGTAGGTGCCGGACAGGCGGCGGCGTCCTGCGTGGCACGGCTGCGCTCTCGCGGATTTGACGGCTCGATCACCCTGATCGGAGACGAACCCGCCCTGCCCTACCAACGTCCGCCTTTGTCAAAAGCGTACCTGCTGGGCGAAATGGAGCGCGATCGCCTGCTTTTGCGCCCTTCTGGATATTACGCCGAAAACGGGATCGGGGTGCGGATCGGATCTCCTGCCACGGCCATTGATCGCGCGGCAAAGACGGTCACGGCCGACGGCCGCACGCTCGAATATGATCAGCTGGTCCTGTGCACAGGGTCCGTTCCGCGCCGGTTGCCGGCTACCATTGGCGGTACGCTGGAAAACGTGTTCGTGGTCCGGACACTTGCCGATGTCGATGCGATGGCGCCGCAGTTCCAGCCGGGGCGCCGCGTTCTGATCATCGGGGGCGGATATATTGGGTTGGAGGCAGCGGCGGTGGCCGCCAAGCTGGGGCTGAGCGCCACGCTGGTGGAAATGGCGCCGCGCATCCTGCAGCGCGTCGCGGCCGAGCAGACCTCGGACTATTTCCGCGATCTGCACGCCAGCCACGGCGTGACCATCCGCGAAGGCATTGGATTGAAGCGCCTGCTGGGCGAAACCGTCGTGACCGGGGCCGAGCTGACCGATGGAAGCGTCGTAGACGCCGACTTCGTCATAGCAGGGGTGGGCATTACACCGGCAACGGCGCTGGCAGAGGCGGCCGGGCTTGTCATCGACAACGGCATCGCGGTTGATGCACAGGGCCGCACAAGCGACCCGTCAATCTGGGCTGCGGGCGACTGCGCCAGTTTCCCGGCCGGGGACGGCCGGATGCGGCTGGAGAGTGTCGGCAATGCCATCGACATGGGCGAACTGGTGGCCGACAACATCCTCGGCGACGGCCGCGCCTATGTTGCCAAGCCGTGGTTCTGGTCTGACCAGTATGACACCAAGTTGCAAATCGCCGGGCTGTCCACAGGCTTTGACAGGGTCGTCACGCGCACCGGCGCGGATGGGGCTGTATCGTTCTGGTACTATGCCGCCGACCGGTTGATCGCGCTGGACGCGATGAACGACAGCCGGGCCTATATGGTGGGCAAGCGTCTGATCGAAGCCGGAAAATCGCCTGCGGCTGACACCGTGGCCGATCCATCGACCGATCTAAAAGCGTTGCTGAAGGCGTGAGAATTGTTGCCGGACAGTTCCGCGGCCGTCGTCTGGCCGCGGTGGGAAAGGGCGACGTCGCGGCACATCTGCGCCCGACCACCGACCGCGTGCGCGAAGCGCTGTTCGGGATGTTGGAGGGCGGCCGCTTTGGCTCGGTAATCGACGGCGCGCGGGTGCTGGACCTTTATGCAGGGACCGGCGCGCTGGGGATCGAGGCGCTATCGCGCGGCGCGGCGCATGTCACCTTTGTCGATGACGGGCGTAAGGCACAGGCGCTGCTGCAAGAGAATATATCAACGCTGGGGATCGCGGCGCAGACGCGTGTTCTGCCACGCGATGCGCGCCGTCTGCCGCCCGCCGACAAGCCATGCTCGCTTGTTTTTCTCGATCCGCCGTATGGCAAGGGCATGGGCGCCCCGGCGCTGAACGCCGCGCGGGCCGGTGGCTGGATCGCTCCCGGCGCGCTGGTTGTCTGGGAAGAGGACGAAGCGCAAAACCCGCCCGACGGCTTCGCCCTTCTGGAAACCCGGGGCTATGGCGATACGGTGGTAACTCTGCTTCGCGCGGCCCTGGACTAGGCGCGCCCACAAAAAAGCGGCCCCCTTGCAGGGGCCGCCACGTCAGGGTCGGGTCCGATGGTTCAGTTGCTGGCCGCGCCGCCGGCACGGGTTGCGGCCACCGCGGCATGGGCGTCATCGACCAGTTGCTGGCCATTCAGCCCGCGGCCATTCATCTCGGTGATCCACTCGGCGGTGACCTCATCGCCCAGCGCCTTGATCCGCAACGTTTCCTCAGGCGAAATTTCGGCGATCTGGTTGCCGGAAGCCACCATCAGCGCCTTGCCTTCGGCATCGCCGGTGTCATGTGCCTTGCCCGCCCATTCCGAGGCCATGAGCCCCGAGTTGGCGTCGATCACCGCTTTCAGATCATCGGGCAGGCTGTCGTAGACATCCTTGTTCATCGCCCAAATGAAGTAGAGGTTATAGAGCGACATGTCGCCGGCCACGTCGGTGTGGCTGTCCGTCAGCTCGTCCAGCTTGAGAGAGGGCGCCTGTTCCCAGGTGATCACGCCGCCATCGACCACGCCTTTGGACAGTGCCTCGGGGAAGGCCGGAACGGGCATCCCGATGGGCGTCGCACCCAGCTTGTCGAGCAGCAACGTCGCCGGCCGCGACGGGCCGCGCAGTTTCAGCCCGGCGAAATCCTCGACCACGCCGATTGCGCCGCCTTTCTTGTGCACCAGCCCCCGGCCGTGCATGTGCGCGGCGATGAGATGGACATCGGCGAAGTCGTCCATCAGGTGCTTTTGCGTGAACTCCCAAGCCGCGCGCGAGGCTTCTTCGGCCGACTTGGTCACCATGAACGGCAGCTCAAGCGCCTCTGCCTCGGGGAAGCGGCCCGGTTGATAGCTGGGGATCACCCAGCCGCCATCAATCGCACCATCGCGGATCAGGTCGTACTGCGACGGGGCTTTGCCGCCCAGTTGCATGAACGGGTAAATCTCGACCTTGATGCGACCGTTCGACTCTGCCTCGACCTTTCTGGCCCAGGGTTCGATGAAATACTTCGGGTTGGCCGATTCCGGCGATACGAAGTGCTGGAAGCGCAGCGTGACCTCCTGCGCAAGGGTAGAGGTTGCGGTGATGCCCAAAAGGGCGGCCAGTAGTGCGGACTTCACAAAGGTCATCGCATCTGCCTCCTGTTCCCGAAATGCGCCGCTGCAGTGCGGCATGGCGTAGGTAATAAGTGACCTAGGGGAATGCAATGCGCCTTTTGCGGCCTGCACAGACAGATAGCGTGCAACATCCTGTTTTCTGGCGATTTCATCCATCGCGGGGAATTGCGCCGCCGCACTCCCCCCTGGCAGCGCGGCCCAGTCTGTGGGCACGGCGCACCCGCGCGCTCCTGCTGCAGCGCATTGGCCATTTCCACCGGTGCCGCGCACGGTATAGCCTGTGCCTCGTCAAGGCGGAAAGGAAGCACCATGGGCGAAGCGGTGGTTTGGATGGCATGGGCCGAGTTTGCGGTCCGCTGGCTGCACGTGATCACCGCAATCGCGTGGATCGGATCGTCGTTCTATTTCATCGCGCTGGACCTGGGCCTGCACCGCGACCGCAACCTTGCTTCGGGCGCCGATGGCGAAGAGTGGCAGGTGCACGGCGGCGGCTTTTACCACATTCAGAAATATCTGGTGGCGCCGGCGCAGATGCCGTCAGACCTGGTCTGGTTCAAATGGGAAAGCTACTGGACCTGGCTGTCCGGCTTTACTCTGATGGTGCTGGTCTATTACTTCGGCGCAGAGTTCTACCTGATCGACGTCAACGTGGCCGAACTGGCGACATGGCAGGCGATCGCGATTTCGGCCGGTTCGCTGGTGCTGGGCTGGGTTCTGTATGACTTTCTCTGCAAGTCGAAGCTGGGCGAAAACAACACCACGCTGATGCTGGCGTTGTTCGTCATCCTGGTGGCGCTGGCCTGGGGCTATACCCAGGTGTTCACCGGGCGCGCGGCGTTGCTGCACCTGGGTGCCTTCACCGCCACGATCATGACAGGCAACGTGGCGATGATCATCATCCCCAACCAGAAGATCGTGGTGGCCGACCTGATCGCCGGGCGCACGCCCGATGCCAAGTACGGCAAGATCGCCAAACAGCGTTCGACCCATAACAACTATCTGACGCTGCCAGTGATCTTCCTGATGCTGTCCAATCACTATCCGCTGGCCTTCGCCTCGCCCTACAACTGGCTGATCGCGGCGCTGGTGTTCCTGATGGGGGTCACCATCCGGCATTTCTTCAACAGCATGCATGCGCGCAAGGGCCGGCCCTGGTGGACCTGGGCCGCGACAGCGGTTCTGTTTGCCCTCATCGTCTGGCTATCGTCGATGCCCGCCGGCGCGCCGGAGGAGGAAAAGCAGGCAGGAAACGGCCTGATGCGGTTTACCCAGGCCACCGGGTTCGAGGATGTACACGATATCGTGCTGGGCCGGTGCTCCATGTGCCACGCGGCCGAGCCTGTTTGGGATGGCATCCTATGGGCGCCAAAGGGCGTGTTGCTGGATACCGAGGCGGAAATCGCACGGAATGCCAAGGGCATCTACCTGCAGGCCGGCTTGACCCATGCCATGCCACCGGGAAACCTGACCTGGGTGGAGGAGGAAGAGCGCGCCGCGATCCGTGCGTGGTATGACTCTGTCGTCTCGGGGTCGGGCAGCTGAGTCCGATCTCGTTCGTTTTTTTTGGTATGAACCTTCGGCTGGGCGGTCAGCGCGGTGTGCGGACCGTCGGATCAGCCCCGAATGGTTCGAGGTCTTAGAGGGTCCAACCGCCGTGTGGGCTGTAGAATTTGAACCACGTCGCGGCGAAGGTCTTGCCGTAGACAATTTCGATCATTTCATAGGTCAACCGAGGCACCAGCATCGAACTCTCCATGATTCTAGTCACATAAGCACCTGTGACTAACTTAGATTAAGTCAAATCCCACAAGTCTTGTCTAGGACTTTGGTATACCAAGTGCGGGTTGCCAAAGCGTTGACGCACGGGATGTCCGGCGGCGCGGGCCGCGCCCGGCCCCCCGCTGCGGCGGTCTGCCGGCCCTTTCAGAATCGCACGTCCCTTGCTAGGTCTTGTGGGATGAACACCCACACCCCCAACATGCGGCCCGCAATCCGCCAGCTTGACGACGCTGCGATCAACCGGATCGCAGCCGGTGAAGTGGTGGAACGCCCTGCCTCGGCGGTCAAGGAACTGGTCGAAAACGCCATCGACGCCGGGGCGCGCCGCATCACGGTAGATGTCGCCGACGGGGGCAAAACCCTCATCCGCGTGAGCGACGACGGCTGCGGCATGACGAATGACGATCTGCCGCTGGCATTGTCGCGCCATGCCACCTCAAAGATCGACGGATCGGACCTGATGGACATCCACAGTTTCGGTTTTCGCGGCGAGGCGCTGCCCTCGCTGGGGGCGGTTGGACGGCTGACCATCGCCTCGCGGGCGCAGGGGTTCGATGCGGCCGAGATCACCGTCAGCGGCGGCGCAGTCGGGCCGGTCAAGCCCTGCGCGCTGACCGGCGGCACGGTGGTAACACTGCGCGATCTGTTCTACGCGACACCGGCGCGGCTGAAGTTCCTGCGCACGGACAGGGCAGAAACGCAGGCGATCGGCGATGTCGTGCGGCGGCTGGCGATGGCCGAACCCTCGGTCGGGTTCACCTTGCGCGATGTGACCGAAGGCGATCCGCGCGTGACCTTTCGCGCCGATCCCGAGACGGGCGATCTGTTTGACGCGCTGCGCGGACGGCTGGGGGCGGTGATGGGCCGCGACTTCACCGAGAACGCGCTGGCCATCGACGCCGAGCGCGAGGGGTTCCGGTTGACCGGCTACGCCGCGCTGCCGACCTATTCGCGCGGGTCTGCCGTGGCGCAGCACCTGTTCGTCAACGGTCGTCCGGTGCGCGACAAGCTGCTGATCGGCGCGCTGCGTGGGGCCTATGCCGATTTCCTCAGCCGCGACCGCCATCCGGCGGTGGCGCTTTTCGTCGATTGCGACCCGCATCTGGTGGACGTGAACGTGCATCCGGCCAAGTCCGAGGTGCGCTTCCGCGATCCGGGGCTGGTGCGCGGGCTGATCGTTTCGGCGCTGCGCCACGCGCTGGCCGAAGCGGGGCATCGCGCCTCGACCACCGTCAGCGCCGCGACGCTGGGCGCCTTCCGGCCCGAACCGGCAGGCCGGACGCCGCGCGTCTACCAGATGGACCGCCCCTCGCCCGCCGCGCGTGCCGCGGCCTTTGCCGCGCAAGCACCCGGGTTTGCCGAGATGGCCCCTGCCCTGTCGGCGCGGGTTGAGCCGGTGATCGAGACGCCCGCCGCCCCGGCCGAAGCGCTTCCTCTGGGCGCGGCCCGGGCGCAAGTGCACGAGAATTACATCATCGCCCAGACCGAAACCGGCATCGTGATCGTCGACCAGCATGCCGCCCATGAGCGTTTGGTCTATGAGCGGCTGAAACGCCAGATGGCCGAGACGGGCGTGGCGGCGCAGGCGCTGCTGATCCCCGAAATCGTCGAGCTTTCGGAAAACGATGCGGCGCGGCTGCTTTCGGTGGCTGACGACCTGGCGCGCATGGGCCTGGCTGTCGAGCCTTTTGGCGGCGGCGCCGTGGCCGTGCGCGAGACTCCGGCGATCCTGGGTGAGGTCAACGCGCGGGCGCTGATTGCGGATATCCTGGACGAGCTGGACGAGATGGGCAGCACGACGCTGGTGCAGTCCAAGGTCGAGGCGATCCTGAGCCGCGTGGCCTGCCACGGGTCAATCCGTTCGGGCCGGCAGATGCGCGCCGAAGAAATGAACGCGCTTCTGCGCGAGATGGAGGCAACGCCGCATTCCGGCCAGTGCAACCATGGCCGGCCGACCTATGTGTCGCTGAAACTGTCCGACATCGAACGGCTGTTCGGGCGTACATGATCCAGATCGGCGAAACGATGATTGAGCTGAACGACCCGGCGACGCTGGTCGTTTTGGGAGGTGCGCTGCTGGGGCTGCTGTTCCTGGTGCTGCTGGTGCTGGCGGTGCGCGCCTCGGGGCGTACGGCCCGGCTGGCCGAACCGCTGGCGGCGCAGATCGGTGCGTTGGGGCAGCGCGTGCAACTGCTGGGCGACGGGCAGGAACGGCTGACCGGCGGACTGGCGCATGTCTCCGAAGCGCAGGCGAAAAGCCAGACCGCCATGCTGCACCTGATGGAACGGCGGCTGGCCGAGGTGCAGGAGAAGATGGGCGAGACGCTGCATGGCTCTGCCCGCCGCACGGCGCAGAGCCTTGGCGAGTTGCAGGAGCGGCTGGCGGCCATCGACAAGGCGCAGGACAACATCACCAAGCTGTCGGGCGACGTGCTTTCGTTGCAGGACATCCTGTCGAACAAACAGACGCGCGGCGCTTTCGGCGAGATCCAGCTGCGCGACATCGTCTCGAAGGCGCTGCCGGCGGATGCCTATATGTTCCAGGCGACGCTTTCGAATGGGCGGCGGGCCGATTGCCTGATCCACCTGCCCAACCCGCCGGGGCCAATCTGTATCGACAGCAAGTTCCCGCTGGAGGCCTATGAGGCGCTGCGGCGGGCCGAAACGCAGGACATGATCAACCGGGCGGCGCAGTCGCTGCGGCTGGCGATCCGCAAGCACATCCGCGACATTGCCGAGCGCTACATCATCGATGGCGAGACGGCGGACGGGGCGCTGATGTTCCTGCCGTCCGAAGCTGTCTATGCCGAGCTGCACGCCAACTTCCCCGAGGTCGTTCGCGAAGGGTTCAACGCCCGGGTCTGGATCGTGTCGCCCACCACCTGCATGGCCACGCTGAACACCATGCGCGCGATCCTGAAAGACGCGCGGATGCGCGAGCAGGCCGGCGCGATCCGGCGGGAACTGGCACTACTGTATTCCGACGTCGACCGGCTGGGCCAGCGGGTGGAGAACCTGGACCGGCATTTCGGGCAGGCGGCCAAGGATATCTCGGAAATCAAGATCAGCGCCGACAAGGCGGGCCGCCGGGCGCGGCGGCTGGACAATTTCG
>JAGRMT010000020.1:6950-14794 GCA_020441125.1 Roseivivax sp. | reverse complement strand
TCGAGGCCGGCTGGGGCGGTGTGGTGTGGAAGACGCTGGGCGAGGCGGGCCCGCCGGTGGTCAACGTCAACGGCCCGCGCTACGGCGTTGTGCATGGCGCCGACCGCCGCCTGCTGGGGCTGAACAACATCGAACTGATCACCGACCGGCCGCTGGAAGTGAACCTAGAGGAGATCGCCCGGGTCAAGGCGGACTATCCCGACCGGGCGCTGATCGTTTCGATCATGGTGCCGTGCGAAGAAGCCAGCTGGAAGGCGATCCTGCCGCGCGTGGCGGAAACCGGCGCCGACGGGATCGAGCTGAACTTCGGATGCCCGCACGGCATGTCCGAACGCGGCATGGGCAGCGCGGTGGGGCAGGTGCCCGAGTACATCGAGATGGTCACCCGCTGGTGCAAGCAGAACTATGACAAGCCGGTGATCGTCAAGCTGACGCCCAACATCACCGATATCCGCTATCCGGCGCGGGCGGCCAAGAACGGCGGCGCCGATGCGGTCTCGCTGATCAACACCGTTTCGTCGATCACCTCGGTCAACCTCGATACCTTCAGCCCCGAACCCTCGATCGACGGCAAGGGCAGCCACGGCGGCTATTGCGGGCCGGCGGTCAAGCCGATCGCACTGAACATGGTGGCCGAGATCGCCCGCGATCCCAAGACCGCGGGCCTGCCGATTTCCGGCATCGGCGGCGTCACGACCTGGCGCGACGCGGCAGAGTTCATGGCGCTGGGCTGCGGTACGGTGCAGGTCTGCACGGCGGCGATGACNNTGCACCGCGGCGATGACCTATGGCTTCAAGGTGGTCGAAGAGATGAAGCGCGGGCTCAGCCAGTGGATGGACGACAAGGGCTATACCTCGACCGCCGATTTTGTCGGCAAGGCCGTGCCCAATGTCACCGACTGGCAGTACCTCAACCTGAACTATGTCTCGAAGGCGCGCATCGACCAGGACGCCTGCATCAAGTGCGGCCGCTGCTTTGCCGCGTGCGAGGATACCAGCCACCAGGCGATCTGGATGAAGCCAGGCCGGGTGTTCGAGGTGAACGACGCCGAATGCGTCGCCTGCAACCTGTGCGTCGATGTCTGCCCGGTGGAGGATTGCATCACGATGGAGCGGATGGCCCCCGGCACGGTGGACCCGCGCACCGGCAAGACCGTTTCGTCTGACTATGCCAACTGGACCACGCATCCCAACAACCCGATGGCGGTGAAGGCCGCCGAGTAACGGCGGCCCACTGGCCGGCGGCACAAGATGGCCCTGTTCAACCTTTTGCGCTGGCCGGCGGTACTGGTCTTTGTGCTGGCCGGGGTGGCGGCGGTTGCTTTCGCCTTCACCTCGGTCAACCTGTTCAGCCAAGCGATGGCCAGCGCCGAATTCGTGCGCAAGTTCGGCTGGACGGCGATTCGTCACGGCGCGCTGGTCCAGATGGCCCAGCTGATGGCCTGGGGATTGGTGGCGCTCGGCTGGTGGATGGTCTTCAAGGTCTGCGAGACAGAGCTTTCCGCCCGCTACCGTGCCTGGGCCGAACGCAGGCGCGGTCCGCGCTAGAGCGTGACCTGCGTGCCCACTTCCACCACCCGGTCGCTGGGCAGCCGGTAATGTTCATGCGCGTCCCCGGCAAGATGGCTGAGGATGCGGAACAACCGGTTGGCATAACCCTGCCAGCCCGTTGTCGTGGTGATCTTGTAGCTGCGCCGATCCAGGAAGAACGAGGTTGTCATGATGTCGAACCGCACGCCCTGGCGCAGCGCCATCGGCACGTTCGGCACGTCCATGTAGCCAAAGGTCAGCCGCACCGCGGTCGACGAGGAACTGAGCGGTTCGGTCACCACGCGTTCCTCGGGGCCGATGTGCGGGCGGTTTGCAGTGCGCACCGACACGATCAGGTTGCGTTCGTGCAAAACGTGATTGTGCTTGAGATTGTGCAGCAATGCCAATGGCGCAATCTCTGGGTCTGGGGTCAGGAACACAGCGGTTCCCGGACAGCGGCAGACCCGGCTCGACCGCTCGACCGATGCCAGAACAGTCTTAACCGGCACCGAGCGTTCGTGCATCTTGGCCGCAACCAGGTCGGTGCCGCGCACCCAGACCACCATCAGTAGCGCCAGAAGCGCCGCGATCGAGGCGGGCAGCCAGCCACCCTCGCTGAATTTCATCAGGTTCGCGCTCAGCAGCAGCAGTTCGACCGTGCCAAGGGGTACGATGATCGCCGCCACTACCCAAGGCCGCCAGCGCCAGACCCGGGCAAAGACAAAGGCTGCCAGCGCGGTGGTGATCAGCATCTCGCCGGTCACCGCGATGCCATAGGCGGTGGCCAGTTCGGCAGAGCTGCCAAAGCCCACCACCAGCAGGATCACCGCGACAAACAGCCCGATGTTGATCCGGCGCAGGTAGATCTGCCCTTCCTGCTTGGCCGAGGTATGCGTGACCGACATGCGCGGCATCAGCCCAAGCTGGATTGCCTGGTATCCGAAGGAGAACGCCCCGGTGATCACTGCCTGGCTGGCGATGATCGTTGCCAGCATGGCCAGCGCCACCAGGCCGGGCAACGCCCATCCGGGCGCCTGAAGGAAGAACGGATCGCGCGCCGCGGACGGGTCGGACAGGATCAGTGCACCCTGGCCCAGATAGCTGATTGCCAGCGCGGGCAGGACCATCCAGGTCCAGGCCAGGCGGATCGGCCGGCGGCCGAAATGACCCATGTCCGCATAAAGCGCCTCGGCCCCGGTGATGGCCAGGAACACCGCGCCAAGCACCGGCAGCGCGCCCGTACCGTGTTGCGCCAGGTAGCCCAGCCCGGCCAGCGGGTTGAACGCCTGAAGGATGCGCATGTCATCGACGATATGCGTCAGGCCCAGCCCGGCCATGGTGGCGAACCACACCAGCATCACCGGCCCGAAGGCCCGCGCCACCGGCCCGGTTCCGCGTGATTGCACCAGGAACAGCGCGCAAAGAATGGCCACAGCCACCGGCACCACCAGCGGTGCGACTCCGGGCGCAACCAGCGCCATGCCCTCGACGGCCGACAGAACCGAGATCGCCGGCGTGATCATCGCGTCGCCAAAGAACAGCGCCGTACCGGCGATGCCCAGTCCGATCAGCCAGCCGGGCCGTCTGCCCAGCGCGCGGATGCACAGCGCCAGCAGCGACAGCGTTCCGCCCTCGCCGCGGTTGTCGGCGCGCAGCATCAGCACCACGTATTTCAGCGTGGCGATGACGATCAGCAGCCAAAGCAGCAGCGACACGCTGCCGATCACGGTATCGGGGGTGGCGGCGCCGCCACTGGCGGCAATGCCTTCACGCAGCGCATAAAGCGGCGAAGTGCCGATATCGCCATAAACCACGCCCAGCGCGCCCAGGGTCAGGGCGGAGGTGCGGTGCGACGTATCGGAAGAGCGGGTGGGCACGCCGACGGCAGCGGCGATGACCGGAGACATCCAGATTCCCCAGAAGAGCGAACAGACCCCGTAACTACAGTTAAGCCGGGTTCGCCGCTCATGTTATTCTTGCATGGCGCTGCGGCAATTCCGCTTGGCCTTAGTCCGGCGTCAGCAACCGTTCGAACAACATGGTGACATGCGCCAGCGCCCCGGGATAAGGATCGCGCCCGCCCAGCACCGCCTGAACCTGCACGTCGAAATCGGCATAGTGCTGGGTCATCGCCCAGATCGAGAACACCAGGTGATGCGGGTCGACCGGGCGGATCCGCCCCGCCGCGGCCCAGGCCTCGATCACCGCGGCCTTTTCGTCGACCAGCGATTTCAACTCACCTGTCAGCGCGCCGTGGATGTGCGGCGCGCCTTGCAGGATCTCGTTCGCGAACAGCCGCGATTCGCGCGGGAAGTCGCGACTCATCTCAAGCTTGCGGGTCACGTAGGACATCAGCTCGTGCAGCGCGTCGCCATCGGCGTCCAGCGTCCGCAAGGGATCGAGCCAGGTGTCCAGAAGCCCTTCCAGCAGCGCGATGTAGATCGCCTCTTTCGACGCGAAGTAATAGAGAACATTGGGTTTTGACAGGCTGGCTTCGGTCGCGATCTGGTCCAGCGTGGTGCCGCGGAAGCCATATTGCGAAAACACGGTCAGACCCGCTTCAAGGATGGCATCGCGGTTGCGGCGCTGGATCCGGGTTGGCTCGTTCATCGCAGTGCCTCCTGTCGCCCATTTCCGCGCCGCAGCCCGGGCGCCGTCGCCGTCGAACCCAGCCAGACACCGATTGCGCGGGGGTTGTTCTTGACTGGTCTTGCCCAACTGCTAGCGTGTCTTTGACCGATTGGTCAAATACCAACGTGTCCGCGAGGGGGAACGATCTCCTCCCACCTCCTCGCGGCACGTCCGCCCAAAAGGAGAAGGCCCATGAGCGCGCCCGCAGCAAACCTTCGCATCAATCCTGACCGCCTGTGGGACAGCCTGATGGACATGGCCAAGATCGGCCCGGGCGTCGCCGGCGGCAACAATCGCCAGACCCTGACAGATGCCGACGCCGAAGGCCGGGCGCTGTTCCAGTCCTGGTGCGAGGCGGCAGGCATGACCATGGGCGTTGACCAGATCGGCAACATGTTCGCCACCCGCCCCGGCACCGACCCCGACGCGCTGCCGGTCTACATGGGGTCGCATCTCGACACCCAGCCCACCGGTGGCAAGTACGACGGGGTGCTGGGCGTGCTGGGTGCGCTGGAAGCCGTGCGCACGCTGAACGACCTGGGCATCAAGACCCGCCACCCGATCGTCGTGGTCAACTGGACCAACGAGGAGGGCACCCGCTTTGCCCCGGCGATGCTGGCCTCTGGTGTGTTCGCCGGAAAACACACGCTGGACTGGGCCTATGACCGCAAGGACGCCAAGGGCAAGCGCTTCGGCGACGAGTTGGAGCGGATCGGCTGGAAGGGCGAGGAGGCCGTGGGCGCGCGCAAGATTCACGCGCTTTTCGAGTTGCACATCGAACAGGGCCCCATCCTGGAAGCCGAGGGCAAGGATATCGGCGTGGTTACACACGGCCAGGGGCTGCGCTGGATCGAATGCACGATCACCGGCAAGGAAAGCCACACCGGTTCGACCCCGATGCATATGCGCAAGAACGCCGGCCGTGGGCTGGCGCTGATCACCGAGCTTGTGCACGAGATCGCCATGGCCAATCAGCCCAACGCCGTGGGCGCCATCGGCCATATCGACGTCTACCCCAACTCGCGCAACATCATCCCGGGCAAGGTGGTGTGCACCGTCGACATGCGCACGCACCTGCTGGACAAGCTGAACGCCATGGTGGCCGAGTTCATGGAACGCGCCCCGGCGCTGTGCGAAGAGATCGGCGTCGGCTTCTCGTGCGAGATTGTCGGCCAGTTCGACCCGCCCGCCTTTGACCATGGCTGCGTCAAGGCTGTGCGCGACGCGGCCGAACGGCTGGGGTATTCGCATATGGACATCGTATCGGGTGCCGGGCACGACGCCTGCTGGATCAACGACGTGGCCCCCACGGCAATGATCATGTGCCCTTGCGTCGACGGGCTGAGCCATAACGAGGCCGAGGAGATTTCCAAGGACTGGGCCGCCGCTGGCGCGGATGTGCTGTTCCACGCGGTGGTTGAGACAGCGGGGATCGTGGAGTGAGCAAAACTCTTGAAAAGAGTTTTCCCCAATTCCTTTTGAAGGAATTGGGCTCGCATGGGCCCAGAGGTTCGTTCGCCGGAAAATGTCCGCGCGCCGGAATAGTTACGGTGCGCGTTTTCAGCAGAAAGGCCGTGCCGTGACCCGTCCCGACCACACTCTCGACGAAACCCAGACCCGCATCGACCTCGCCGCCGCGATCCGCCTGTCGTGCCGCTATGGCTGGCACGAAGGGGTGGCGAACCACTTCTCGGCCGCGGTCAGCGCCGATGGCAAGCGCTTTGTCGTGAACCCGCGCTGGGTGCACTGGAGCCGCGTGCGCGCCTCGGACCTGGTGCTGTGCGATGCGGACGACGCCTCGACGATGGACCGGCCCGACGCGCCCGATCCTTCGGCCTGGTCGATCCACTCGGCGCTGCACCGCGAGTTGCCACAGGCCCGCGTGGCGCTGCACATTCATCCGCCCTACGCCACGGCGCTGGCCTGCCTCGACGATCCGGTGATCAAGCCGGTGGACCAGGTGACCGCGCGGTTCTTCCGGCGCATTGCCTATGATCTCAGCTTTGGCGGCATTGCCACCGAGGGCAGCGAGGGAATGCGCATCGCCGCCACGGTCGGCAACCACGCCACGGTGATGATGCAGAACCACGGCGTGACCACGCTTGGCACGACGGTGGCCGAGGCATGGGACGCGCTCTATCACCTGGAACGGGCAGCCAAGACGCTGGTGCTGGCCTATTCCACCGGTCAGCCGCTGAAGGTGATGGACGACGCGCTGGCCGAGGCGACGGCGGCGGAATGGACCAAATACAAGGACGCCGAATTCGCGCATTTCGCAGAGATGAAACGGATCCTCGATCGCGAGGCACCGGACTACAAGGACTGACGCGGGGCACTCTTGGGCAAGCACATGACATCGGCGCGACAGAGCACAGCCCCCTGGGCGGTGCAGGCCGGCCTGCGCGGGCCGGCCCGGCTAGCGGACGCGGCGCCAGCTTTGGCCGGCGGAGGTTTGCATCATGTCGGCGCTCACCTGCACCTGTCCAACCCAGCAGTAATTCGTCACCTGCGTGTCGGAGAAGGTCGACATCACCGTCACCATGCCCGGCCCGGCGGCGGCTTGCGCCGCCCAGGCGCCGTGGCCGGCATAGTCGCTGCACAGGCCCAGGTTGTCACAGACCCGCGTCTGCATGGTGAACAGGCCCGACGGCTCCAGCGTCTGATAGCGATAGGCGATCTGGCCGGTCTGGGGCGAGGGGATCTCGGTGTACCAGGTGCCGATCAGCGGCTGCATCGCCTCGGCGCTGGCATTGGCGCGGAAGGCTTGCAGCCCCTGCGTGGCGGTCTGGTCGATGTTGCCATTGGCATCGCGGCACACGTCGGTCTGGGCCTGCGGGGCGGTGGCGCATACGGACAGGGACAGGACGACAGCACAGACGGTTCGAACCATGATCGGACCTTGGCAGGGGGCGAGTCGCGCAAAACTCCGGACACGGGCCAAGCCTACACCGCCGCCGCAACCCGGCAAGCGGGCGAAAGCGGCAGGTGCGCATGATGCTTTGCCGGCCCCGGATTGAGCAGGTGTTCACGGCGGCAAGCGGCGACGGGGGCCAGGTCGCTGCCTTTGCACCGGGCGACCGCGTCTCGAATGCAGGCGGCGCCGACCGTACCGGCGGAAAGGGCCGCGTTTGGCAATGACAAACCCCGCCGCCATGACCCACAATGCCGCAAGGCACCATATTCCGGGTTGCGCCACCGGGCCGCAGCCCGCCACCGAAGGGAGACTGACATGACCACCACCGTCATCAAGAACGGCACCATCGTCACCGCCGATCTGACCTACAAAGCGGATGTTCTCATCGAAGGAGGGCAGATCACCGCCATCGGTGCCGGGCTGAAAGGCGACACAGTGCTGGACGCAACCGGCTGTTATGTCATGCCGGGCGGGATCGACCCGCATACCCACCTGGAGATGCCCTTCATGGGCACCTATTCCAGCGACGATTTCGAAAGCGGCACCCGCGCCGCGCTGTCGGGCGGCACCACGATGGTGGTCGACTTCGTGCTGCCCGGGCAGGGGCAGGGGCTGATCGACGCCATGCAGATGTGGCACAACAAGTCGACGCGGGCGAATTGCGACTATTCCTATCACATGGCGGTCACCTGGTGGGGCGAGAAGGTCTTCGACGACATGGAGACCGTGGTGAAGGACAAGGGGATCAACACCTTCAAGCACTTCATGG
>JAGRMT010000020.1:0-6945 GCA_020441125.1 Roseivivax sp. | reverse complement strand
TGGTGAACGACGACGAGATGTTCGCGTCTTTCCGCCGCCTGGCCGAGCTGGGTGCCACCGCGCTGGTCCATGCCGAGAACGGCGACGTGGTGGCCGAGCTGACCGCCAAGCTCCTGGCCGAGGGCAACACCGGGCCCGAGGCGCATGCCTATTCGCGGCCCAGCCAGGTGGAAGGCGAGGCGACCAACCGCGCGATCATGATCGCCGACATGGCGGGCGTGCCGCTCTATGTCGTGCACACCTCCTGCGAGGAGGCGCACGAGGCGATCCGCCGGGCCAAGATGGCGGGCAAGCGGGTCTGGGGCGAGCCGTTGATCCAGCACCTGACGCTGGACGAGACCGAGTATTTCCACCCCGACTGGGACCACGCCGCGCGCCGCGTGATGTCGCCGCCGTTCCGCGACAAGAAACACCAGGACAGCCTGTGGGCCGGCCTCGCTTCGGGTACGCTTTCGGTGGTCGCGACAGACCACTGCGCCTTTACCACCGAGCAGAAGCGCTTCGGCGTGGGCGATTTTTCCAAGATCCCCAACGGCACCGGCGGCCTTGAGGACCGGATGCCGATGCTGTGGACGCATGGCGTGAACACCGGGCGGCTGACGATGAACGAGTTTGTTGCGGTTACGTCAACAAACATCGCCAAAATCCTGAATTGTTACCCGAAAAAGGGCGCCGTCCTGGTCGGCGCGGATGCCGACCTGGTGGTCTGGGATCCGGCAAAGACCAAGACCATCACCGCCAAGTCGCAGCAATCGGCCATTGATTACAACGTGTTCGAGGGCAAAGAGGTGAAGGGCCTGCCGCGCTTTACCCTGACCCGGGGCCAGGTGGCGGTGCATGACGGCGAGATCCGGACGGAAGAAGGCCACGGCCAGTTCGTGGCGCGCGAGCCCAATGCCACTGTCAACCGCGCGCTGAGCCAGTGGAAAGAACTGACCGCCCCGCGCCCGGTGCAGCGGACGGGCATCCCGGCGACGGGTGTATAAGACCAAGGACCGCCCCCGGGCCTAGCCCCGGGGCCAGTTGGGGAATGACGGTGACGGACACGACACATCAGCGGCAGGGGCACGGCGCGGGCCGGACCGAGGCTCCGCGTTCATCGCGCAACCAGCGCCTCCAGTTCGGGCAGCAGCACCACGCTTTCCTGTTCGTGCGGGTCGGTGCGCGCGATGATCGCCACCGCCTCGGCGGCCGAGTTGTTGATCGGAAGGTGCGGCACGCCCGCCGGGATGTAAATCAGGTCGCCGGCGTTGGTCTCCATCAGGTGCTCCAGACGTTCCCCCCAATACATGATCGCGCTGCCCTCGATCACGTAAATCGCCGTTTCATGGCTGGCGTGCATATGCGCCTTGGCGCGCCCGCCCGGCGGAATGCGCAGCATGTGCATGCAGATGCCCCGCGCGCCCGTCGTCTCGCGCGCGATCCCTTCGAAATAGGAAAACCCTTGCTTGCCCTGATAGGTTTCACCAAGACGCAGCTTCTTGCACGCAGTCGGCATCTCTTCGGACATCTGTCTCTCCTTTCGTTGCAGGTGATGCCCATCGCGCATCGTGGGAGGTACACATGTCAAGCGTGATCTCTGCCAAGGGGCTGGACCTGACCTTCCAGACAAACGACGGGCCGGTTCATGCGCTCAAGGGCGTGGACCTGGAGATTGGCAAGGGTGAGTTCGTGTCCTTCATCGGCCCGTCGGGCTGCGGCAAGACCACTTTCTTGCGCTGCATTGCGGCGCTTGAGACGCCAACCGGCGGCGCGCTGACGGTCAACGGCATGTCGCCCGACGCCGCGCGCCGCGCCCGCGCCTATGGCTATGTGTTCCAGGCGGCCGGGCTGTACCCCTGGCGGACCATCGCGCGCAACATCGCGCTGCCGCTTGAGATCATGGGATATTCACGCGCCGAACAGGACGAGCGCATCGCCCGCGTGCTGGACCTGGTCGATCTGTCGGGCTTTGGCAAGAAATACCCCTGGCAGCTGTCGGGCGGGATGCAGCAGCGGGCGTCAATCGCCCGGGCGCTGGCGTTTGACGCCGATATCCTGCTGATGGACGAACCCTTCGGCGCGCTGGACGAGATCGTGCGCGATCACCTGAACGAACAGCTTCTGGCGCTCTGGGCGCGGACCGAAAAGACGATTGGTTTCGTCACCCACTCGATCCCCGAAGCGGTGTACCTGTCGACCAAGATTGTGGTGATGTCGCCCCGGCCAGGGCGGATCACCGACGTGATCGAAAGCACCTTGCCGAAAAAGCGGCCGCTGGAGATCCGCGACACGCCGGAATTCCTGGCGATCGCCCACCGCGTGCGCGAAGGCCTCAGGGCGGGACATGCCTATGACGAATGACGCAAAGTTCCCTCAACTCGACGTTTTGCCTTTTTGGGACGAGGGTGGTTTGACGACCGCGGATTGTTGGAGAACGGCGATGACAGCAGTGTTCGTGGGATGGCTGGGCGCGGCTATGGTTGTGTTCCTTTTGGCCAGCGCAGCTTTGCGTTCCTACGTTGGCGGCGCTGGCGCCTGGGCGCTGGTAGGTGCGCTAGTTCTGTACACGTTGGGCAACCTGATGATGGTGCGCGTGATGCGCGAGGGCGGTATGGCCGTCGCGATCTCGGTCTCTGCAGTGCTTCAATTACTGATGGCGAACGCGGTCGCGATGGTTTGGTTCGGTGAGCGTCCGGCGCCGGTTCAAATTGCTGGGATCGGGCTGGGTGCGCTGGCGGTGGCGCTGATCCTGTGGCCTCACGGGGGGCGGGGATGAGCGGCGAGGGTTTTGAAATTTTGTTTGTTTTACTGGCGCGGGGTTGATGGGAACCGCCAAACCGGAATGCCAACGTTAATTGGATAAGCTTTAAAAAAAATTGGCGAAATGGATGACTGACGAATGACCGTACATCTCACCGACTTGCAGGAATGGATCATGCAAGCATTAGACGCGAATGGCGGCTCGGCCACGATTGTCCAAGTCGCAAAGTGGATTTGGGATAACAAAGAAGCTGACCTGAGAAATTCGGGAGATCGTTTTTACCGTTGGCAGTATGAAATGCGATGGGAAGCGCAGAAGTTGCGCGACTTAGGACTGCTAGAAAAGGACAAAACCACCAAGAACTGGGTGAAGTCGCGGTGAAGTCTATTGCGCCCATCCTGACCGTCCTCGCCGCGATGGTGGCGCTGTGGTATGCTGCGGTCGCGCCGATGAACATCCGCGTGGCGCTGGACAGCGCCGAACGCGCCGGTGAGACGGTCACGCCCGCAACCCCGCTGGCCCGGCAAGAGGTCAGCGTCTGGCGACTGATGGCGCAAAATCCGGGCCAGATCGCCGAAGGCTATGCGCTGGACCGTCCGCGCTTGCCGACCCCGGCGCAAGTCGGGCAAGAGTTGTGGAAGACCACGGGCGACATGGCGCTGGACGGGCGGGCCTTCTCCAAGCGGTCGCTGATCTACCATGGCTGGATCACGCTGAAATCCACCTTCTGGGGCTTCCTTCTGGGCACCGCTGTGGGCCTGGCCGGGGCGGTGGCCATCGTCTATTGGCGGGTCGTCGACATGAGCCTGATGCCCTGGGCGATCATCAGCCAGACCGTTCCGATCGTGGCGCTGGCGCCGATGATCATCGTGCTTTCCAGCCAGATCGGCATCGAGGGGCGCGACCTGCCCAAGGCGATCATCTCGGCCTACCTGTGCTATTTCCCGGTTCTGGTGGGCATGGTGAAGGGTTTGCGATCGCCCACGGCGTCGCAGCTCGACCTGTTGGAAACCTATAACGCCTCTGGCGCGCAGGCCTTCTGGAAGCTGCGCCTGCCGGCCTCGATCCCGTATCTGTTCACCTCGCTGAAGATCGGGATCGCGGCGGCGCTGGTGGGCACGATCGTGGGCGAACTGCCCACGGGGGCGATCTCGGGCCTGGGCGCGCGCATCCTGATCGGCGACCAGTTCGGCACCCCGCTGGCGATCTGGGCGGCGCTGTTCGCCGCGGCGATCCTGGCGGGCGGCCTGGTGACGCTGCTTGACCTGTTGCAGCGCATGACGCTGCGGCGCATGGGCATGGGGGCGGGCGCATGACCTGGCTGGTTTCTGCGCTTGTCTTCTGGTTGTGCGCCTGGGCGCTGAACGTCTGGCTGGCCGGATCGCGCTGGCGCCGAAACCTGGCCGTGCGGATCTTCGTTCCAGTGCTGTTCGGCGTCACGCTGCTGGTCCTGTGGGAAGGGCTGGTGCGCGGGCTGGGCGTTTCTCCGGTGATCCTGCCGGCGCCGTCAGAGGTGGCAAAGGTCTTTGCCGCTTCGACCAGCACGCTGTGGGAAGACTTCAACCAGACGGTGCTGAAAGGCGCATTGTCGGGCTTCTTGATCGGCGCCGTTGCGGCGCTGGTCACGGCTGTGCTGATCGACCGCTCGCGCTTCCTGACGCGCGGACTGCTGCCGATCGGCAATTTCGTCGCCGCACTGCCCATCGTGGGCATCGCGCCGATCCTGGTCAGCTGGTTCGGTTTCGACTGGCAGTCCAAGGCTGCGGTCGTGGTGGTGATGGTCTTCTTCCCGATCCTGGTGAACACGGTCCAGGGCCTGCACGAGGCCGGCGCGATGCAGCGCGACCTGATGCGCACCTATGCCGCGGGCTACTGGCAGACGCTGGTCAAGCTGCGCTTGCCGGCGGCGATGCCTTTTCTGTTCAACGGGCTCAAAATCGCCTCGACGCTGGCGCTGATCGGCGCAATCGTGGCGGAGTATTTCGGCTCTCCGACGCGGGGGATGGGATTTCGAATCTCCACCGGCGTGGGAAGCCTGTCGATTGGCCTGGTCTGGGCCGAGATCGCCGTCGCCGCGCTGGCGGGTACGGCGTTCTACGGCCTGGTCGCCTGGGCTGAAAAGCGGGTGACCTTCTGGCACCCGTCACAACGGCGCTGAGGTGGGCGCGAGCAGACCATAACACATCCAACGAGGAGTAAGACGATGAAGAAACTGTTGATGGGATCGGTGGCGGCCCTGGGCCTGGCTGGCCCGGCGCTGGCGGCCGACGACGTGACGCTGCAACTGAAATGGGTCACCCAGGCCCAGTTCGCGGGCTATTACGTCGCGCTGGAAAAAGGCTTCTATGAAGAGGCCGATCTGAACGTGACGATTAAGCCGGGCGGCCCCGACATCGCCCCCACCCAGGTGATCGCCGGCGGCGGCGCCGACGTGACCGTGGAATGGATGCCCGCGGCGCTGGCCGCGCGCGAGAAGGGCTTGCCGCTGGTCAATATCGCCCAGCCGTTCAAGTCCTCGGGCATGATGCTGACCTGCTGGAAAGACAGCGGCATCGCCGCCCCGGCGGACCTGGCCAATCGCACGCTGGGCGTCTGGTTCTTTGGCAACGAGTTCCCGTTCATGAGCTGGATGAGCCAGCTGGGCATCTCGACCGACGGCAAGGGCGAGAAGGGCGTCGAAGTGCTCAAGCAGGGCTTCAACGTCGATCCGCTGCTGCAGCGCCAGGCCGACTGCATCTCGACCATGACCTACAACGAGTACTGGCAAGTGATCGACGCCGGCGTCAGCCCGGACGACCTGATCACCTTCAAGTACGAGGACCAGGGCGTGGCGACGCTGGAAGACGGGCTGTACGTGCTGGAAGACAAGCTGTCGGATCCGGCCTTCGTCGACAAGATGACGCGCTTTGTCGCCGCCTCGATGAAGGGTTGGAAATGGGCCGAGGAGAACCCCTCGGACGCCGCGATGATCGTGCTCGACTATGACGAGACCGGCGCCCAGACCGAACAGCACCAGGTGCGGATGATGGGCGAGATCGCCAAGCTGACCGCCGGTTCGAACGGTGCGCTGGACCCGGCCGATTACGACCGGACCGTGGCGACGCTGATGGCCGGAGGCTCTGACCCGGTGATCACCAAGACGCCGGAAGGCGCCTGGACCCACGTCATCACGGACGCCGCGCTGAAATGAGCATTGGCGGCGGAACGGCGGCGTGCCGTTTCGCGAAGAAGGGCGAGGGGGCATTCTGCCCCCTCGCGCTCCCCCTGAGGGTATTTTCGGCAAGAAGAAGACAAGGGCGCCAAGGGCTTACCCGGCGTTGTCCGAACGGGGAAGGACGCCACCGCAAAAAGGGTGGCGACAGGGGTCAGACGTTCTCGATCCGCAGGGCCACCGGCCCGTCAGCCAGAACGCCGGTGCGCGACATCGCCTCGATCGCGCGGTCGAGTTCAGACCGCGTGGTCTTGTGCGTGACAATCAGCACCGGGGCGCTGTCGGCGGCATGGCCATACTGGCGCATCCGGTTGATCGAGATGCCGGCATCACCCAGCGCCGTGGCGATCTTGGCCAGCGCGCCGGGTTTGTCGACCAGTGCCATGCGCAGGTAATAGGGCGCGGGGGTGATCGCCTTGGCCGGAACCGCCGGAACGAGCCGGCTGGCCGGCTGGCCGAAGGTGGAGATGCGGGTGCCGCGGGCAATGTCCATCACGTCGCCCATAACCGCGCTGGCGGTCGGGCCTTCGCCGGCACCGGCGCCGCGCAGGACGATCTGGCCGACATGGTCGCCCTCGATCACCACCATGTTGGTGCCGCCTTCGAGCTGGCCCAGCGGCGACGTGGCCGGGACCAGGCAGGGCGTCATGCTCTGTTCCAGGCCGCGCCCGGTCATCCGGCACACGCCCAGGAGCTTGATCTTGTAGCCCATGTCCGCTGCCTGGCGGATGTCCTCGATGGTCACGCAACCGATGCCCTCGAGCTCGACCGCGTCGAAATTGACCTGCGTGCCGAAAGCGATGGCCGACAGAAGCGACAGTTTGTGACCGGCGTCGATGCCGCCGACATCAAGGTTGGGATCGGCTTCGAGATAGCCCAGACCGTCAGCCTCGGCGAAGGCTTCGTCATAGCTCAGCCCGGCGCTTTCCATCCGCGTCAGGATATAGTTGCAGGTGCCGTTCATCACCCCCATCACCCGGGTGATCTCGTT
>JAGRMT010000171.1:5697-12672 GCA_020441125.1 Roseivivax sp. | reverse complement strand
ATCCTGAACCCGATGATCCGCGACAGCATCGACCAGCCCTGGCGCGAGGTCGGCTGGGAAGAGGCCATCGCCTTTGCCGCGGGCCGTCTGCGTGCGATTCAAGAGCAGCACGGGCAGAAATCCATCGGCGTGATCACCTCCAGCCGCTGCACCAACGAAGAAACCTACCTGGTGCAGAAGCTGACCCGCGCGGTCTTCCGCAACAACAACACCGATACCTGCGCCCGCGTGTGCCATTCGCCCACCGGCTATGGCCTGGGCCAGACCTTCGGTACCTCGGCGGGCACGCAGGATTTCGATAGCGTCGAGCATACCGACGTGGTGATCGTGATCGGCGCCAACCCGACGGACGGCCATCCCGTCTTTGCCAGCCGGCTGAAAAAGCGACTGCGCGCCGGGGCCCGGCTGATCGTGATCGACCCGCGCCGGATCGACATGGTCAAGTCGGCGCATATCCGCGCCGCTCATCACCTGGCTCTGCGCCCCGGTACGAACGTGGCCGTGGTCACCGCGCTGGCCCATGTGATCGTCACCGAAGGGCTGATGGACGAGGCCTATATCCGCGAGCGCTGCGACTGGGACGAGTTCCAGGAATACGCCGCCTTCGTCTCTGATCCGCGCCACAGCCCGGAACAGACAGAGGCGCTGACCGGCGTGCCGGCAGCCGAGTTGCGCGCCGCGGCACGGCTCTTTGCCACCGGCGGCAACGGCGCGATCTACTACGGGCTGGGCGTGACCGAGCACAGCCAGGGCTCTACCACCGTGATGGCCATCGCCAACCTGGCAATGCTGACCGGCAACGTCGGCCGCCCCGGTGTGGGGGTGAACCCGCTGCGCGGCCAGAACAACGTTCAGGGCTCTTGCGACATGGGCTCTTTCCCGCACGAATTGCCGGGTTATCGCCATGTCAAGCTTCCGCAGGTGCGGGCCATCTTCGAGGCCGCCTGGGGCGTTCCGATCGACCCGGAACCGGGTCTGCGCATTCCCAACATGCTGGATGCCGCCGTGGCGGGTACCTTCAAGGGCTTGTACTGCCAGGGCGAGGACATCCTTCAGTCAGACCCCGATACCAAGCATGTCGCCGCCGGGCTGGCAGCGATGGACTGCGTGATCGTGCACGACCTGTTCCTGAACGAAACGGCGAATTACGCCCATGTCTTCCTGCCCGGTTCCAGCTTCCTGGAAAAGGACGGCACCTTCACCAACGCCGAGCGGCGGATCAACCGGGTGCGCCGTGTGATGGCGCCGCGCAATGGCTACGGCGACTGGGAAATCACCCAGATGCTGGCCAACGCGATGGGTGGCGGCTGGGCCTATGACCACCCGTCGCAGATCATGGATGAGATCGCCGCGACCACACCCAGCTTTGCCGGGGTCACCTATGACCTGCTGGAGGAAAAGGGCAGCATTCAGTGGCCCTGCAACGAGGCCAACCCGGAAGGCACGCCGCTGATGCATGTGGATGGCTTTGTGCGCGGCAAGGGGCGGTTCATCGTCACCGAGTATGTGGCGACCGACGAACGCACCGGCCCCCGCTTCCCGCTGCTGCTGACCACCGGGCGTATCCTGTCGCAGTACAACGTCGGTGCCCAGACGCGGCGCACCGACAACGTCGTGTGGCACCACGAGGACGTGCTGGAGATCCATTCCCATGACGCAGAGAACCGCGGCATCGGCGATGGCGACTTCGTGCGCATCGCCTCGCGCTCGGGTGAGACGACGCTGCGCGCCCAGATCACCGACAGGGTCAGCCCGGGCGTGGTTTACACCACCTTCCATCACCCCGACACGCAGGCCAACGTGATCACCACCGACTATTCGGACTGGGCCACCAACTGCCCCGAGTACAAGGTGACCGCGGTACAGGTCAGCCCCTCGAACGGGCCGACCGACTGGCAGGAGGACTACCGCGCCCAGGCCGAACGGGCGCGGCGCATCCTGCCGGCAGCGGAGTAAGGCGATGGCGTTCCAGCCCAGCCGCAGCGTGGCCAGCCGCGCCCACCGCGCCGAGGGCACTTTGACGGTGCACCGCGCCCTGCCCGAAGAGGTGCCGGTCGCGATCGTCTGCAACGGCAGCACGCTGGCCGTGATGATGGCCACCCCGGCCGATATCGCGGATTTCGCCTTGGGTTTCGTGCTGAGCGAGGGCGTGATCGCCAGCCTGGCCGAGGTGGAGCGCTTCGAAGAGGTCGGCCACGAGGCCGGGATCGAAGCGCGCCTGTGGCTGCGCGAGGACCGCGCACAGCAGCTGGCCGCGCGCCGCCGCCACATGGCCGGACCGGTGGGCTGTGGGCTGTGCGGGATCGACAGCCTGGAGGCTGCCAACCGCGCCCTTCCTGTGGTTGCGGCCCCCGGCCTGCGCCTGAACAGGGCCGAGGTCGCCCGGGCCACCCGCATGATGGAAGACCTCCAGCCGCTGCACGATCTGACCCACGCTACCCATGCCGCCGGTTTCCTGGTTCCGGGGCAGGGGATCGTTGTGGCGCGCGAGGATGTGGGCCGCCACAACGCGCTGGACAAGCTGATCGGCGCACTGGCCGCGCAGGGGATCGACCCCGCGCACGGCGCGTTCGTGATGACGTCGCGGCTGTCGGTCGAACTGGTGCAGAAATGTGCCCTGGCGGGCTGTGCTGCGATGATCGCGGTTTCGGCGCCTACTGCCCACGCGCTGCGCCTGGCCGAGGCCGCCGGCATCACCCTGGCTGCCCATGCGCGCGGCGGCGCCTTCGATCTGTACACCCATCCGCACCGCATCACCGACGAGGTTCCCGATGTCGCCTGAAAAGATGGTCCACATGGCCAACCAGATCGCCACCTTCTTCAAGACCCAGCCCGGCACCGACCAGGCAGAGCGGATCGCTGGCCACCTGCGTGATTTCTGGGAACCGCGGATGCGCCAGCAACTGCTGGATCATATCCGCGCCGGCGGGGAAGGGCTGGACGCGCTGGTGATTGGCGCGGCACAGCGGTTGTGATCGCGCCCGGCTTGGTTCCAACCTGACGCCCGCCCGCCGCCCCGGTCGCGGCGAAACATGCCCTGTATTGAATTTGTGTGCGGGCACACACACCTTTCGTGTGACCCTGTCGGGCGTTTTATGACACGCAAGGACACCATGACCGACCCATATGCAGCGCTCGGCGTCGCCAGGACGGCCACCGCCGACGAGATCAAGAAGGCCTACCGCAAGATCGCGCGGGAAAACCACCCCGACCTGAAGCCGGGCGATGCCGCCGCCGAGGAACGGTTCAAGGCGGCCAATGCCGCTTATGAGTTGCTCAAGGATGCCGAGCAACGCGCCCGTTTCGACCGCGGCGAAATCGACGCATCAGGCCAGGAGCGTGCCCAGCGCCAGTATTACCGCGACTACGCCGAGGCGGCCGACAACCCCTACCGGCGCGGGCAATCGTCGTATCAGCAGGGGTTCGACGCATCGGACCTGTTTGAGGATCTTTTCGGACGCCGGGCCGGTGCCCAGCGGGGCGAGTTTTCGGCCAACGGGCAGGATTACCACTTTGCCCTGACGATCGACTTCCTGACGGCGGTCAACGGCGGCCGCAGCGAGATCATGCTGCCCGATGGTCAGGCGCTTGCGGTGACCATCCCCGCAGGTGCACGTGACGGGCAATCCCTTCGCCTGCGCGGCAAGGGCGCGCCGGGCCTGGGCAAGGGCGCCGCTGGCGACATTTACCTGACGCTGTCGGTGGCCGATCACCCGCAGTTCCGCCGTGAGGGAAACGACATCCACGCCGATGCCGCCGTGCCGTTCGACGTGGCGATCCTGGGCGGCTCTGTTCAGATCGACACGGTGGCCGGCCCGGTGCGCGCCACGGTCCCGGCCTGGAGCGACAGCGGCAAGACGCTGCGGCTGAAGGGCAAGGGCGTGGCCGGCAAGGGCGATCACCTTGCACGGCTGGTGATCCACCTGCCCAAGGGGCCTGACAGCGCGCTGTCAGCCTTGGCCGAGTCGTGGCGTGCCACGACAGGAGCAGCGGGATGAAAAGCTACAGCTACACCGAGGTGATCACCCTGGTGCCGGGACTGGACGAGCCAATGCTGCGCCGGTTGGTTCAGGCGCGGATCGTTCTGCCGATGGCAGCCGGGGCAGAGCACCGCCTGCGCGACGCCGATGTCGCCCGCCTGCGGCTCTGCTGCGAGCTGTCCGATGGGTTCGGATTGCATGACGATGCACTGGCGCTGGTGCTGGATCTGGTGGACGAGATGCACGGCCTGCGCGGCGAACTGCGCGCGCTGATGGCGGCCCTTTCGGAAGAGGAAGAGCCGGTTCAGGCGCGCATCCGCGACCGGATCGTGCGTGCCCGCGGGCGCTGACGGATCAACCCGCCGCGCCGTCGACCCGGTCCAGCACCGCGGCGGTGACCGCGCGCGTGCCCATGTCACCGCCAAATTCCATCGGCCGCAGCGCGTTCTGGGCAAAGCCGGCATCCACTGCCTGCTCGATTGCGCGGGCAGCGTCGCCGTGGCGCGGATCCGAAGTCTTGTCAGCCAGGTAATCCAGCATCAGTGCCGCCGACAGGATCGCCGCCAGCGGGTTGGCCTTGTCCTGCCCCATGATATCGGGCGCGCTGCCGTGTGCGGGCTGGAACAGGCCGGTGTCGTCACCGATCTCGGCGCAGGCGGCCATGCCCATGCCGCCGACCAGCCCGCCGGCCAGGTCTGACAGGATGTCGCCGAACATGTTTTCCATCACCAGCACGTCGAAATCCCACGGCCGCCGGATCAGGTCCAGCGCCTGAGCGTCGACATAGTTGTGCCCGGCGGCGATGTCTGGATAGGCCGGGGCGATCTCGTCGAATATCTTGCGGAAGAACGCCATAGAGGCAAAGACATTGGCCTTGTCGACGCAGGTCAGCGCCCCGGGCCGCCCGCGTGCCTTGCGCTGCCGCGCCAGGCGGAAGCCGAAGTGGCACAGCTTCTCTGTGGTGTCGCGGGTTATGCGCAGCGTCTCGCGCACCTCGGTATCGCCGATGATCTGGCTGCGCTTGTGGGTGGCGGCAG
Source organism: Roseivivax sp. (assembly GCA_020441125.1). Taxonomy (GTDB): domain Bacteria; phylum Pseudomonadota; class Alphaproteobacteria; order Rhodobacterales; family Rhodobacteraceae; genus Mesobacterium_A. The sequence goes on along the minus strand of JAGRMT010000171.1, from coordinate 7,655 downwards.
AATAGAACAGCCCTTCGGTCGACTCGCGCAGGATCACCAGGTCGATCGCCGCGGCGCGCGGATCGGCCAGGCGCTGCGGCGCGTTCGGATAGGCCCGTACCGGGCGCACCCCGGCATATAGACCGTACCGGTCGCGCAGCCGCAGATGAGGAGAGATCTCGGTTCCGTCGGCGTGCCGAATCGCCGGCAGCCCGATCGCACCCAGAAAGATCGCGTCGGCCTCGCCGGCGCGGGTGTCGCCATCCGGTTCGATGTCACGTCCGGTTTCGCGGAAATAGCCTGCTCCGGCGGCAATCGGGCTGAACCTTAGCGGCGGCAGACCGGCCCGGGCCACCGCGCGCTCTGCCACCGCCATCGCGGCTTGTGTCACGTCCACGCCGATGCCGTCACCGGGGATCAGGGCGATGGTGGCGCCAAGTGTGCTCATGTGGATTCCGTTCAGAGAGGGACCAGTCTATAGGTATCGAGAATTCGCAGGATTTCGCTCGAACTGCGCGCCCGGTGCTGGCGGTAGAGGGCGCGAACCGCGTCCGCCTCGCCGTCGATGATGTGCCGCATGATCTCCCGGTGTTCGCGGGTCGATTGCGTCAGGTCGCTGCGCAGCCGCAGCGTGATCATGCGAGCCCGGTGCGCCTGATCGTGCAGCGAGCGCACGAAGTTGCGCAGCCGCCTGTTGTCGGACATGTCGAGCAGCATCATGTGAAAGCGGTCGTCGGCCTCTGCCCATATCTCGGGTTCGTCCTGCGCCAGCGCGGATTCCATCTCTGTCGTGGCCTGCGCCAGCGGTTCCAACTGCGCTTGCGAGATGTTTCGGACGGCGAGGTTTGCGGCTGCTTCTGGCTCCAGCGTCATCAGGATGTCGTAGATTTCTCGCATGTCCTCGGTTCGGATGGGCAGAACCCGCGCGCCGCGCCGCTGGATCATCTCAACCAGCCCCTCCGCCTCCAGCCGGATCAGCGCCTCGCGCACCGGGGTGCGGCTCATCCCCAACCGCGTGGCAAATTCCGCCTCGGTCGCCTGAAACCCGGCCGGGATTTGGTTGGACCGGATCGCCACCTTGATCGCCGTATAGGCGTCTTTGACCCGTGTACTCTTTTGGTTTGTTTTCATTCCGCATCCTTGTCGGTCTCAATATGGACCAGCTTGGCGCCGAGGCAAATGTATAATGAATGCATTATAAAATGCGTAAGCGAGGCCTCGACAGGTTAAGGCGAATCTGAATAGAACAAAAAAAGAACATATGCTGCCGCACCCATGCCCAACCGCCGAATCCTTTCTCTCTGGTTTCCCCGCCTGGGGGCCGAGCGGCTGATCCGCCGCGACCCGCTTCTGGCCGAAGCGCCCTTTGCCGTGGTCGCGCAGACCGGCAACACCCAGGTTCTTTCGGCGCTGAACCGGGCTGCCAGCGCGGCGGGGCTGTTCAACGGCCAGCCCCTGCGCGACGCCCATGCCATGTGCGGCACGCTGGCGACGCGGTTGCAGAACCCCCACGCCGAGGCGGCCTTTCTGGGCGTGCTGCACCGCTGGGCCGGGCAATTCTCTCCCTGGATCGCGCGCGAGTCGCCCGACGCGCTGATCGCCGACCTGACTGGCTGCGCGCACCTCTTCGGCGGAGAGACTGGGCTGGTAGAGCGGATCGAGCAGGACTGCACCGACCTTGGCCTGACCGTCCGGCTCGGCATTGCCGATACGCTGGGTGCGGCCTGGGCGCTGGCCCGCTACGGCGGCGCGGCGGCGCAGGCGCATCGCAGCGGCGACGCCGTCGACCAGGAGGCGCGGGCGACCCGGTCGCGCGCCGGCAAGCGCCGCCACTGGGAGCGGGGCGGTGCCGCGCCCGGGGTCACGGTGCTGCCCGGCCAATCCGGGCGCATCGCCCCGCCGGGCAAGGCGCACAGCGCGCTCGCACCCCTGCCTGTTGCGGCGCTGCGGCTTGAGCCGCACAGCGTGGCCGAGCTTTC
>JAGRMT010000171.1:0-5638 GCA_020441125.1 Roseivivax sp. | reverse complement strand
ACGGGGCTGGTGCTGCGGCTGGACCAGGCGCTGGGCAGCGCGCCCGAACCTGTCTCGCCCGCCGCGCCGCCCGATCATTTTGCCGTCCGGCTGAGCCTGCCAGACCCGATCGGCCTGGTGGAGGACATGGTCGCGGCGCTGGACCGGATGCTGCCGACCCTGTGCGCGCGGCTGTCGGCCAAGGGGCGGGGTGCCCGTGCCCTGCGGCTTGAGGCGCATCGCGCCGATGGCACGATGGGCTGGGTCACGGTCACGCTGGCCCGTCCCTCGGCCGAACCGGACCGCATCCGCCCGCTGCTGCGGATGAAGCTGGAGGAGATCGACGCCGGTTTCGGCATCGACATGCTGCGCATCGAGGTCAGCCACCACGAACCGGTTCACGCCCGCACCGCCACTGGCCACCTGCAGGCCGGGGCAGAGGTCCGGCGGCGGCTGGCCGATGCCTCGGCGCTGGACGACCTGATCGGGCGTCTGGGTGCCCGGTTGGGGATGGAGGCGATCACGCGCCGCCATCCGGGCGAAAGCCACCTGCCGGAAAAGACCGCGCTGATCCTGGCTGCCGCCTGGTCCGAGCCGGCGCCGGATTGGCCCGCCGCGCCCACACCGCGCCCGCTGCTGCTGTGGCGACCAGAGCCGGTGACCGCGCCCGAGGATCCCACCCCGCCCGGCCGCTTTCGCTGGCGCGGACGGGAGTTTGCCCTTCTGGGTGCCTCGGGGCCAGAGCGTATCCTGCCCGAATGGTGGCTGGACGATCCGGATTGGCGCACCGGCCCGCGCGATTACTGGCGGGTCGAGACGGACCGGGGCGACCGGCTGTGGCTTTACTTCGCCCATGGCGGGGCGCAATCGGCCGGCTGGTTCTGTCACGGCGCCTTTGCCTGACCGCACCGGCGCGGCAGATTGCCTGTGCGCCAATGCAACCGATCGCGCCGCTGCGCGTTGGACAAAGGCAAGCGCAGCAAGGGCACCGCCATGGCCAGCCAATCCGGTCGCGGACGCGATGCAGACCATCCCTATGAAATACCCCGCCTTGGTTGGCGGGATATCCTGTTGCGCTTGTTCACCGGCGTGCTCAACGATCACATCTCGATCGTGGCCGCCGGCGTGGCCTTTTACGGGATGCTGGCGCTGTTTCCGGCCATCGCCGCGGTGATCTCTGTCGCCGGACTGGTGTTGGACCGCAGCGCGGTCGAGGGGCAGCTGGCCGCCATTGCGGTCGTTCTGCCAGAGTCCGCCGCGGCAATCCTGACAGATCAGGCCCGGCAGGTGGTAGACGGTTCCGATACCGGGATCGGCCTGGCCCTGGCGGGCAGCATCGCGCTCTCGCTGGTCAGCGCCTCCTTCGGGATGCGGACGCTGATGGAAGGCATGAACATCGCCTATGACGAACGCGAAAGGCGCGGCTTCCTGCGCCTGAACGTCACCGCGCTGGCGTTGACCACCTGCCTTGTCATGGGGTTCGCCATCGGCTTTGCCACGGTGCTGACTGCGCCGCGCCTGCTTCAGCTGCTGGGCCTGTCGCGTGGGGCGGAAATGGCGCTGACCTACGGGCGCTGGCCGGTGCTGGCGCTGTTGTCGCTGGGCGGGCTTTCGGTGCTGTACCGCTTCGGCCCGTCGCGCCGCGATCCGCAATGGCAATGGGTCAGCCTTGGCGCTGCGCTGGCCACCGCGCTGTGGACCGTGGCCACCTTCGGGTTCTCGGTCTACGTCAACAGTTTTGCCCATTACAACGAGACATACGGCGCGTTGGGCGGGGTTATCGTGCTGCTGACGTGGCTGTGGCTGTCGGCCTTCATCGTGCTGCTGGGGGCAGAACTGAACGCCGAGATGGAACATCAGACCGCCGTCGATACCACGGTCGGGCGGCCCAAGCCGATGGGCCAGCGCGGGGCGGTCAAGGCCGACACGCTGGGCCCGGTTCCATAGGGGGGCACGGTGCGCCGCGCCCCCGCCACTTGGTTACTTCCAGCCGGCTTCGTTGAAGATGCGCTGCGCCTCGGGAAGGTTCTCGGCCACGGCCGACAGGTTCACCGTATCCGCCTTGAACGGTCCCAGCTTTTCCACCGATGCGGCCAGCGGCGTGCCCGGAACAACCGGGAATTCGTCGTTGCCGGTCGAGAAGAACACCTGCGCCGATTCGCTGGTCAGGTATTCAAGGAACTTCACCGCGTTGTCGCGGTGCGGCGCATAGGCCGCCACACCGACACCCGACAGGTTCATGTGCGCGCCTTCGCCGTCCTGCGACGGCCAGACCCAGCCGATGCGGTCGATGTCACTGGTCACGCCATCGACGTTTTCGCGCAGCGCCCGGGCGAAATAATAGGTGTTGGAAACCGCGATCTCGCACTCGCCGGACACCAGGCCGCGCAGCTGATCGGTGTCGCCGCCCTGCGGCTCTCGGGCAAAGTTGGCAACCACGCCCTTGGCCCATTCCAGCGCCGCTTCTGCGCCGTGGTTCTCGATCACCGCGGCCAGCAGTGTCTGGTTATACGAATTGGTCGACGACCGCGCGCAAACCATGCCCTTGTAGGCCGGATCGGCCAGGTCCAGGTAGGTTTGCGGCGGGTTGGCCACATCGGCCTTATCGTAGAAAATGATCCGCGAACGTTGCGAGATGCCGAACCACTGGTTGTCGACATCGCGCAGGTTCGCCGGGATCTTCTCGGCCAGCACGGCACTGTCGACAGATTGCAGCAAGCCCAGAGACTTGGCCCGCGCCAGGCGCGAGGTGTCGACGGTCACGAATACGTCTGCCGGGGAGTTGCGCCCCTCGGCCTGCATCCGCGCCATCAGCTCGTCGGCATCGCCTTCGATCCGTACCACGCGGATACCGGTCTGCTCTTCGAATTCGGCGTACATCTGTTCGTCGACGTCGTAATGGCGCGACGAGTAGAGGTTCACCACTTCTTCGGCGGCAACCGCCACCGGTGCGGCCAGACCAGCGGCCGCAAGGGCCAGGATTCCGAGTTTGGGCATCCGCCCCTCCTTTGTGTATCCGAGTTTTTTTCTCGGATACCAGATTGGAAGTAGATTGCAAGTAATTCCGATTGTTTTAGTCAGGCACGCCGATCACAAGTCCAGTATCCCCGCCGCGGCATAGGCCGGCCACAGCAGCGCGCGGCGCATCATGCCCAGCGGAAACCGCCCGGGCGCCTTGCGCATCGCGGCGGGATAGGGCCCCTCAACAGGACGCCCTGCCGCCAGATCGGCCAGAATCGCCCCGGTATGGCTACCCATCGCCACGCCGTTGCCGTGATACCCCATCCCGGCAAACACGCCGGGCATGTCCGGAACCGGCCCGCAGAATGGCACCAGGTCCGGCATCAGGCACACCAACCCCTGCCAGCGATGGGTGATCTCTACCTCTTTCCACGCTGGGAACATGGCGTGGAAATGTGCAGTCAGCCGGCGCTGGATCGCCGCTTCGGCGCCGGGGGTGGCGCGAATGCCGCCGCGCATCCCGAACAGGAAGCGTCCATCGGGCATCTTGCGGAAGTAATGCAGCAAGGTCCGGCTGTCATAGGCCATCTGGTCGCTGGTCCAGCCCTGCGCAATCTGTTCCGCCTCGGTCAATGGCCGGGTCACCAGCACGCAGGACTGCACCGGCAGGTAACGCCCGCGCAGCCATGCCGGCACGTCTTCGGAAGAATAGCCGTTGGTTGCCAGGATCACCCGGCGCGCCGTCACAGCGCCCCGTGCCGTTTCCAGCCGCCAGCGCCCTGCTTCGGGCAGGATTGCACGGACCGCGCTCTGTGCCAGGCAGCGCGCCCCGGCGGCGGCGGCAGCCGTTGCCAGGCCCGAGTGATACTTGCGCGGGTTCAGCGCAAAACCCAGGGGTAGCCGGACCGCACCGTGAAACGGCCCGGACAGGCCGCGAGCAGGCAAATCGCCTTGCTCGATCAGTTCCGGCTCTACTCCGTAATCCTGCCGCAGTTCGGGCATTGAACCGCGCAGCGCGGCCATCGCGCGCGGGGTATGGGCCAGCAGCGTTTCACCATGCGAATGCCGGTCGACATCCCAGCCGTGCCTGGCGATCAGCCGGTCAACCGTGGCGATTGCGGCCACCTCGGTGGCGCGCCACTCGGCCAGCCCGGCGGTGCCATATGATCGCAGCAGCGCCTTGCGCGAGGCTTTGGCCCCGCCCAGGCAACAGAACCCGCCGTTGCGGCCCGATGCGCCAAAGCCGGGCGTTTCAGCCTCAAGTACGGTGACATCGACGCCCGAGCCGGCCAGATGCAGCGCGGCAGACAGGCCGGTAAAACCGCCGCCGATCACGGCGACATCGGTTGCCAGATCGCCCGCCAGCGCGGGCCAGTGCGGCGGCTCGACCGTGTCAGACCACCAGCAGGCGTGCGGCGGCTCATAGGCCGCCGCCTCGTAGAGCCGTTTCACGTCGTGACGCGCGCCGCCGCCTGTTCGTCGCGCGCCTGGGCCACTGCCGCCCGCTTGGTGATCAGCGAGGCCGTAACCACGCCAACGGTCACGATCCCGATCATGATTGTCGACAACGCGTTGATTTCCGGGCTGACGCCCAGTCGGACAGCCGAGAAGATCTTGATCGGCAGCGTGGTGGCGCTGGGTCCGGTGGTAAAGCTGGCGATCACCAGATCGTCCAGCGACAGGGTGAAGGCCAGCAGCCAGCCCGAGATCACCGCCGGCGCGATGATCGGCAGGGTGACCAGCCGGAACGCCTCGAATGGCGAGCTGCCCAGATCGAGCGCAGCCTCTTCCAGAGATTGGTCAAAGGTGACCAGCCGCGATGACACCACGACCGAAACGTAGCACATGGCAAAGGTCGTATGCGCCAGCACGATGGTGAAAACGCCGCGGTCGATGCCAACGCCGATGAACAGCAGCAGCAGCGAAAGACCGGTGATCACTTCGGGCATCACCAGCGGCGCATAGATCATGCCGGAAAACAGCGTGCGCCCCGGAAAGCGCCCGACTCTGACCAGCACATAGGCCGCCATCGTGCCCAGGATCGTCGCAAGGGTGGACGAGGCGACAGCCACCTTCAGCGTGACCCAGGCCGCGTTGAGGAAGTCCTTGTTGCGCAGAAGCTCGCCATACCACTTGGTCGAAAAACCGGCCCAGACGGTGACAAGACGGCCGCCGTTGAAGCTGTAGATCACCAGCAGCACCATCGGCAGGTACAGGAACGCAAAGCCCAGGGTCAGGCTTGTTGCGTTGAACCAGGAAAACCGTCTCATTTCTCGGCCTCCCGCGCACGCTGTTCGTTGCGCTGAAACAGGATGATCGGGATGATCAGGATCGCCAGCAGCACGATTGCCACCGCCGAGGCAACCGGCCAGTCGCGGTTGGAGAAGAACTCCTCCCACAGCACCTTGCCGATCATCAGCGTGCCCGAACCGCCCAGCAGCGACGGGATCACGAATTCGCCCAGCGCCGGGATGAACACCAGGAAGCAACCTGCCACGATGCCGTTTTTCGACAGCGGCACAGTCACCAGCCAGAACGCCGCGCTGCGCGAACAGCCCAGGTCCTCGGCGGCCTCCAGCAGCGACACGTCCAGCTTCTCAAGCGCCGAATAGATCGGAAGGATCATGAACGGCAGGTAGGTGTAGACGATGCCGATATAGACGGCGACGTTGGTGTTCATGATCGCCAGCGGCGTGTC
>JAGRMT010000170.1 GCA_020441125.1 Roseivivax sp. | reverse complement strand
CTCCGCCACCCACATTTCTTCTTCTTTTTTCTTAGGGGTTTAGTGGTTTTGTTGGCGAACGTTTTTCATAGGTTCGCCAGAGTTTTGTTCGTCGGGAGTTCTACTTCAAACACGTCATGGCGTCGTTCGCCAAGTTAGGACGATTTGCTTCCTGTGTATTGCGAGTCACCTCAGCGAGCGTCGTGTGGCCTGTGACCGCCATGATCTCGTGGGGGGTGCACCCGCATCGGCCAGACGCCTGGCGATTGCCTTTCTCAGCCCATGCGATGTGCATTTTGGCAGGTTGGCTTGATCAAACCATTCGCGCATCTTGTTCCCGAGGCCATTTGGCGAAGGGTGGGGCGATCAGCCATTGCAGGATCCGAGCCAGACCGGTTCCGAGGACCGGCAAGCGGGGCATTTCGTTCGCATAAGACCACCGGTTCAGGATCGCCGTGTTCGCGAACTCAAGGACAATGGTTGAGACCAGTCCGATAGCCAGGAAAACTGCCAGAGGACTTGCAGAAGGCTTTCCGGCCCAGTGCCTGCCCCCGCATGAACTGGCAGCACCCCAGAACGACTCCAGGGCAATCCCAACATCGCCCGCAGGCACATCAGGATGCCTGAGAAGTGCGGCGTATCGTTCAGGCTCGAGAACATGGGGCTTGCAACAGCTCACACGAAAAATGCCCAACGAACGACAGGGTCAGCAGATCGACTTCCACGGGAACTGGACGATTTCGCAGCATTTTGCGACGTCTCACGGCATTGTTAGCTGCGCTGGCGCTTTGTCTTGATTTAGATCAAGGTGCTAAAGTGTTGAAGTTTCAGACTTGGAGGGCAAGGAGAACCGCCGCGTGAATCTCTCCGCATGGAAGATATTTTTGGCTGAGATGGGCCGCGTGCTGGCGTTGATGCTGGCTCTGATATCGGTATTCGCTGCCGGTGTCGCCCACGCCCATGTGGATGATGTCAAGGTGACCAGCCCTGTTGGCCAGGTTGTTGCTCCCCTTCACGATGCGGCATCCTCGGGGCCCTCGCACGCAACTGTGGTGCCGTCGCATTGCGCGACGGCGGCCCCCTGTCACACCCTGTTTCTAGTCGACTCGCCAACCGGGTCTTTCGAGCCCAAAAGCGCAACCGTTGTGCCTGTTCCTCTGCACTATTCGGCGCCTCCGGCCCCTGTTTTCGGACTGTTTCGTCCTCCCCGGCGCGGCTGAGCCCGCGCCGTTGACGCGATCCGTCTGACGGATCGTACAGCATCCACTTCGTGCTGTCTCTTCATCGGCGCCTCGCCTGTAATGCTTCGCCCTTTGCGGCGTCTACAGGTTGGAACGCTCATGAAAGGACCACGAACATGGAAACCTCCAAATCATTCCCCCGGGATCTTGCGACGCCGACAGCAACGCAGACAAGCGCGTGTTGTTGCCACGAAGGTGGAACCGCAGAACCGGAGGCCAAGGCGTCACCGGATGTCAACAAACCCGCGCGCGAACCGGCGCGTCGGGCAAGCGGCTGCGGCACGCACTGATTTTCCTGAAATCTGGTCCTCCGCCGCACGTGGCGGACACCCTCCACCCATCATTCAGATGAACAGGACAACTCCGATGAAAACGATGACTTTTGCAACGGCTGTTGCCATTTCCCTCGCCACCACCGGGCTCGCCATGGCCGACAACGACCATGGCCACGGGGCCCAACGGGGCACCGACGGCGCGGCCTCGCCGTTGGGCGGTCAGGCCGACATGATGCAGGACATGATGCGCATGATGATGCAGATGCATGGCGGCATGATGGGCGGACAGGGCTCCGGGCCCACCGATGCCATGGGCATGATGGACCGCGACATGATGCGGATGATGATGGGCTCGGGTATGATGGGAGCCGGCGCCGCCGAGGCCCCGGACCCAGAGGCCCTGCGCGGCATGATGATGATGCGCATGACCGAGTTCGATGCCGATCGCGACGGCAAGCTGACATTGCCCGAGTTCGAGGCGCTGCATGGCGCGATGATGCGCGAGACAATGGTCGACCGGTTTCAGCACCTCGATGCCGATGGCGATGGTCGGATCACACAAGACGAGATGAGTGCGCCCGCGCAGCGGTTGCAGCGCACTCCGGGCGCCGCCGCGACGCCCGGAATGATGGGCGGGCAAATGCCGCCCGCCGGGAACTGACGCAAACCCCGGACCGCCCCTGGGCCTGTGCGCCCGGGGTCGGTTGCGGCTTCGCGAAAGGAGAACGAAATGTTGCCTTTGATCTATTTCCTCGCCGTCGGTGGGCTCCTGTTCCTGGCCCTCCGGCTTGCGTGCGGCCCCTGTGTCACGGGGCGCGGAACGCCGGCCGCGCTGCCGATCGTGACGTTCGGCTGGGCGCTGAGCCTGTTCCTCGCCGTCACCTACCTCGTCTGCGTAGCTTTCGACCTGCTGTTTCCCGGTTACGCCATGTACCCGACCTGGGCGGGTCTACTGCCAGGCTTTGTCTGGCTGACGCCCAGTGGCTTTGTCATCGGTCTCGTCGAGAGCCTGCTCTACGGCTGGTATGCCGCGCTGCTCTTCGGCGGCCTGTACAACGCGCTCGTGGCGCGGGGGAGGCTGGCATGACCCGCTTCGCGCGTCCCTTCCTGCGGTTCCTTGGTGCGGCCGGCACGGTCACCGGGTCTCGCTACCTGATAGAGGCCGACACGCGCCGGATCCTGATCGACTGCGGGCTGTTCCAGGGCTTCAAGACCCTGCGCGCACGCAACCGCAAGCCGTTCCCCGTGCGGCCGAGTGGCATTGACACGGTGCTGCTGACCCACGCGCATCTCGACCACACCGGATATCTGCCGGCCTTGATCCGGGCCGGATATGGCGGCCGGGTCATATGCACCGAGGCGACGGCCGAACTCTGCGGCCTGATCCTGCCGGACAGCGGCCACCTGCAGGAAGAAGAGGCCCGCCACGCTGCGCGGCACGGCTATTCCCGCCACAAGAACCCGACGCCTCTTTACACCCTGAAAGATGCCGAGCGGGCGCTCGAACGGCTGGACACGGTGAGCTTTGAACGCCGCATCGACCTTGGTGAGGGCATTGCGGCGACCTTCATTCCTGCGGGACACCTGCTGGGCGCTGCCCAGATACGGCTCGAACTCGACGGACGGATTATCCACTTCAGCGGTGACCTCGGGCATGATCCGGATCCGCTGATGCGTCCACCGGTTCCCTTCGAGGGCGCCGACGTGCTGGTCTGCGAGTCGACCTATGGCAATCGCAACCACCCGGATATCGACCCCGAGGCGGAACTCGCCCCGATCCTCAAACGAAGCTTCGCGCGCGGCGGCACCGTCCTGATCCCGGCCTTCGCGGTCGGGCGGGCCCAGGGGCTCATGTATCACATTGCGCGCCTGATGGATCGCGGCGAGATCCCGCGCGTTCCGGTTTACCTCAACAGCCCGATGTCGATCGACGCGACCGAGATTTACCACCGCCACCACGACGAGCATCACGTCGCCTGGAAAGACTGCGTGGGGATGTTCCAGATTGCCAAGCGTGTCACCAGTGTCGAGCAGTCCAAGGACCTGAACACTCACCAGGGGCCGATGATTATCGTCTCGGCCAGCGGCATGCTGACCGGCGGCCGGATCCTGCATCACCTTGTCAGCTTCGGTCCCGATCGCCGCAACACGATCATCCTTTCCGGCTTCCAGGCGGGCGGAACGCGAGGGGCCGCGCTGGCCGAAGGCGCACGCAAGCTGCGGATTTTCGGTCGGGAGTTCCCCATAGAGGCCGAGGTGGTCCAGCTGCAGAGCTTCTCGGGGCACGCCGATGCCGACGAACTGCTGCACTGGATGCAAGGCGCACGGCGGCCACCAGCGATGACCTATGTCACACATGGCGAGCCTTCGGCCTCGGACACCCTGCGCGCCCGGATCGAGCACGAACTTGGCTGGCCGGCCCGCGCGCCCGAGCATCTGGAAACCATCCATCTGGACCGACCGCGATGACCGATTCCCTGACCCTGATCCCGGCCGGAATCGACACTTACCGGCAGCCCGTCGTCTACATGGCGGAGGACTGCCACATCTGCCGCGCCGAGGGGTTTGCTGCGCAGACCCGGGTGCAGATCGACCTGCGCGGCCGGTCGGTCATCGCCGAGCTGAACGTCGTGGCCAATGGCGGATGGCTGCCGACTGACCGGGCCGCGCTGTCGCGATCCGCCTGGACGGCGCTGGGCGCGCGAGAGGGGGATCGCGGTCGCTTCTCGCACCCCGAACCCGCCGCGTCGGCCTCGGCGATCCGCGCCAAGGCCTACGGGCAGCGGCTGTCAGGCGACGATTTCGCCGGCATCGTGCGCGACACGCTCGACCACCGGCTGTCCGACCTGGAACTGGCGGCGTTTCTGACCGCCTGCACCGGCGACCGCCTGAACGAGGCAGAGACGGTGGCGCTGACCCGGGCGATGCTGGAGGCCGGCAAACGGCTGGACTGGGGCGGGCAAAGAGTGCTCGACAAGCATTGCGTCGGCGGCTTGCCGGGCAACCGCACGACGCCGATCGTCGTCGCCATCGTCGCGGCGGCGGGCGAGCTGATTCCCAAGACCTCAAGCCGGGCGATCACCTCGCCCGCCGGCACCGCAGACACGATGGAAGTCATGGCGCCTGTCGATCTGGATGACCGGGCGCTGCGAAGCGTGGTCGAGGCCGAGGGCGGCTGCGTCGTCTGGGGCGGGGCCCTGAACCTCAGCCCCGCCGACGACCACTTCATCCGCGTCGAGCGCCCGCTCGATCTCGATTCCACAGGGCAGCTGGTGGCGAGCGTCCTGTCGAAGAAGGCGGCTGTCGGATCAAGCCATGTCTTGATCGACATTCCGGTCGGGCCGACGGCCAAGGTGCGCAGCGCCGAGGCAGCTGAGGCGTTGGGGGCCCGGCTGATCGCGGTCGGACGGCACCTTGGCCTGAACGTCGCCCTGCACATCAGCGACGGCACTGGCCCTGTCGGGCGCGGCATCGGACCGGCGTTGGAAGCATCCGACGTTCTGGCGGTGCTGCGCCGCAAGCCGGATGCCTCACAGGACCTGCGCGCGCGGGCGCTCGATCTGGCCGGCGACCTTCTCGACATTGCGTCGGGACAGCGCGGCCCGGGTCGCGCCCTGGCCGAAGAGATCCTCACTTCCGGTTCGGCCGAGGCCAAGTTCATGGCGATCTGCGAGGCCCAGGGCGGGTTCCGCGAGCCTCGGCGCGCCCCGGAACAGGTCGAGGTGCTTGCGCCGCGGGGCGGAATACTGAAGGCCATCGACAACCGGCTTATCGCGCGGATCGCCAAGCTGGCCGGGGCGCCGCGTCAGAAGTGCGCCGGGGTCAAACTGGCGGTCAAGACCGGCGACACGATCAAGGCGGGGCAACCGCTGTTCACCATTCACGCCGAGACCACGGGCGAGCTTGCCTATGCGCGCGCCTATGCAGATGCGCACCCCGAGGTCATGGCGGTCGAGGAGGGCACGGCATGATCCTGCTACCATTTCCCGGTATGGATGCCCTTGCGCGCGAGATAGCCGCGCCATCCGGCGCCGCCGTCCGGCCAATCGGCCTGCACCGGTTTCCCGATGGCGAAGGTGTGGTGACCCTGCCCGAAGGCATCGCGGGCGGCGACCTGGCCATCGTCGCCACGCTGCGCGATCCCGACAGGTTGGCGCTGCCGCTGCGCTTCGCCGCGGCCACCGCGCGCGAACTGGGCGCAACCCGCGTCGGGCTGATCGCGCCCTACCTTGGCTACATGCGGCAAGATCGCCGGTTCGCCCTTGGCCAGGCGGTCAGCGCGCCGCTCTTTGCCCGTTTCCTTGGCGAAAGCTTTGACTGGCTGGTGACCGTCGACCCGCATCTGCACCGCATCGCGCGACTGGAAGATGTCTTTCCGATGCTTGCGCTCCGCGTCGCCACGGCGCCACTCATCGCCAGGTGGATCGCGGCCGAGGTTCCGGATGCGGTTCTCCTCGGACCCGACAGTGAAAGCCAGCAGTGGGTCGCCGATGTCGCGAGACAGGCCGGGCGGCCCTACGAGGTGTTGCGCAAACAACGCCGGGGCGACCGCGCGGTGGACATTACCGTGCCGAAATCCGCCGATCTGCGGCGATACAGGCCGGTCATCCTCGACGATATCGCCTCGTCCGGGCGAACGATGGCACATGCGGTCGAACGCGTCATGTCAGCCGGGGGCTCGGCCCCAGTCTGCATTCTCATCCATGCGGTCTTCGCCGGTGGCGCCTGCGACGATATCCGGGCGGCCGGGGCGGCGCGCATCGTCACGACGGACACGATCCCTCATCCTTCGAACGCGATCTCGGTCGCCAGAAGTCTGGCATCGGCGATCACTACAATACCACCTGTTTCAATGACTTCGGAGCTGAATACATGATCTCGACCAAGACCTTTCTCACCCTCGCAGGGGTTCTTGCTGTTGCAGGGGGTGCCTTCTACGCCCTGAGTGCCGGATCACCCCAGGAGACGAGGCAGGAGGTGTCCGAAACCACCTTCGTCATGCCGGAGCTTTCGGCCGAAGCGCAGGAAGGCGAGCGCTATTTCAATGCGGTCTGTGCGGCGTGCCACGGCCAGAACGGACTGGGCACAGAGCAGGGTCCGCCGCTTGTCCATGATATCTACAACCCCGGCCACCATGCCGACATGGCCTTCCTGATGGCCGCGCAGAACGGGGTCCGGGCCCATCACTGGCGGTTCGGCAACATGCCTCCGCAACAGGTCACGCGGGCCGAGGTTGCGCGCATCGTTGCCTACATCCGCGAACTTCAGCAGGCGAACGGCATCACCTATCGCCCCCACAGCATGTAGGTTCTCCGATGACGCACACGCACACGACGACCGCCGACGCCAAGGTCTGGACCTGCCCGATGCACCCCGAGGTCCGTCAGGACGGGCCCGGCGACTGTCCGAAATGCGGCATGCATCTGGTGCCTGAGGGAGAGGCGCAGTCGCATGGGCACGCGCATCACGGTCATGGTCACGGTCACCACGGCGCCGGGCCTGCGAAGGGCGCCAGCTACGACACCGTGCCCCAAGGTTATGCCGGCCCGGTCTACACCTGCCCGATGCACGCCGAAGTGCGGCAGACCCGGCCCGGGTCCTGCCCGATCTGCGGCATGGGGCTGGAACTGGAAAGCGCGGCGATGGCCGACGACGGCCCGAACCCCGAACTGGTGGACTTCACGCGGCGGTTCTGGGTCGGCGCGGTGCTGACCGTGCCGCTCCTCGCCTTCACCATGGGTCCCTATGTCGGTTTTCCCGGCGTGCGCGAGATCTTTGGCGAACGCGCCACGCTGTGGATCGAACTTGTCCTCGGCACGCCGGTCGTCTGGTGGTGCGGCTGGCCGTTCCTGGTGCGCGGCTGGAA
>JAGRMT010000169.1 GCA_020441125.1 Roseivivax sp. | reverse complement strand
TGCTGGCCCGGGCCGTATTCGCGGCGGTTGACGGGGGATTTCGGACGACCCCAGATGTTCTCGCCCATCCGGCGGTCAATTTTGTACTTGGCAGACGTGCGTTTGGTCACGGCTGATCTCCTTCTTGTGCGACGCCCCGGGGGGCGACTATGAAGGGCGTTGTCCTCTTGGCCGGAGCCATGACAGGCATCCCCTTGCGGGGGCCACCAACACCAATGAAGCCGCGCTTCTATCGGTTTTTGTCCCGGTGTCAACCGATCTTTGCCCAGATTGGCGCTTAGAGTTTCACGCGGATGTGTAGCGCCCCGCCGTCCGTGTTGTGTCTGTCCGGCACGGCCACTAGGTTGGGCACAAGAGCAGAACGGAGAGTGCCGTGAAAACGACCTGGTGGAACCTCGCCCTCGGATTGACGATTGGCCTTTCCGGGACCGCTGACGCGAGCGGGCTGGCCGGTTCGTATCTGGCGGCGCGGCAGGCGAGCATGCTGGGCGATTACGGCGCCGCGGCAGAGTATTACGGTCAGGCCGTGTTGTATGACCCCCTGCGCCCCGAGCTGCTGGAACGCAGCGCCTTCGCGCTGATGGGCCTGGGCGATATCGACGACGCAGCCGATTACGCCGACAAGTTGATCGAGGCCGGGCAGAAGAGCCAGGTCGCCTATCTGGCCCAGATCGCGCGGCTTGCCGCGAACGGCGATCACGACGGGCTGATCGCGCAGATCGCCGACCAACGTGGTGCCGGCCCGCTGGCCGACGGGCTGCTGGAAGCCTGGGCACAGCTGGCCAAGGGCGACATGACCGCCGCGTTGAAGAAATTCGAAGAGCTGGAGGGACAGCGCGCGCTGGCACCCTTTGCGGCGTATCACAAGGCGCTGGCGATGGCCGCGGTTGGCGATTACGAGGGCGCCGACGCGATGCTGGCCGACCTCGAGCGCAACCCGCTGGCCGCGACCCGCCGCGGCGTGATTGCCCATGCCGAGATCCTCAGCCGTCTGGACCGGCGCGACGACGCGCTGGCCACCATCGAGAAAGCCTTCGGCAAGCGCGACCTGGACCCCGGGCTGCAGCGGATCGTGGAGCGGCTGACCGCGGGCGAGACGTTGCCCTTCGACGTGGCGCCCGATGCCCGCGCCGGCATGGCAGAGGTGTTCTATTCGCTGTCCAGCGCGCTGACCAACGATGCCGATTACGACTTCCTGCTGGTCTATGCCCGGATCGCGCTGCACCTGCGGCCGGACCATACCGACGCGGTGCTGCTGACGGCCGATTTGCTGGAGACGCTGGAGCAGTTCGACCTGGCGGTCGAGACCTACAAGCTGGTGCAGCCCGACGATCCATCCTTCTACGCCGCAGAGCTGGGCCGCGCCGGCGCGCTGCGATCAAGCGACCGGCAGGATGCCGCTGTCGAGGTGCTGGAGCGGCTGTCGCAGACCCATGGCGGGCTGGCCATCGTGCACACCACGCTGGGCGACCTGATGCGCGGGCTGGAGCGGTTCGACAAGGCGGTGCAAGCCTATGACGCCGCGCTGGCGATCCTGGACGACAGCCAGCCGCGGCAATGGTTCGTGCATTATGCCCGCGGCATCAGCCTGGAACGGCTGGACCGCTGGGACGAAGCCGAGGCGGATTTCCGCAAGGCGCTGGAGCTGAACCCGAACCAGCCGCAGGTGCTGAATTACCTGGGCTATTCGCTGGTGCAGCGCCAGGCCAAGCTGGACGAGGCGCTGGAGATGATCCGTACCGCCGAGGCGGCCAGCCCCGACAGCGGCTATATCGTCGACAGCCTGGGCTGGGTTCTTTACACGCTGGGCCGCTATCAGGAAGCGGTCGCGCACATGGAACGGGCGGCCGAGTTGATGCCGGTGGACCCGATCGTGAACGATCACCTGGGCGATGTGTACTGGGCCGTCGGGCGCAAGATGGAGGCGCAGTTCCAGTGGAACCGCGCGCTGTCCTTTGTCGGCAACGGAAACGCCGCCGAGGAGACCGACGTGGACCGCATCCGCCGCAAGCTGGAAGTGGGGCTGGACGCGGTGCTGGCCGAGGAAGGCGCGCCGCCGCTGAATGTGGCCGATGGCAGCAACTGACGGCTTCGCCCCCGCCAAGATCAACCTGACCNNTGCATGTCACCGGCCAGCGGCCGGACGGGTATCACCTGCTCGATTCGCTGGTCGCTTTTGCCGATATCGGCGACACGGTTTCGGCCAGCGTCGCGCCCGGGCTAAGCCTGTCTGTTACCGGGCCGATGGCCGAGGGCGTGCCGACCGACGACAGCAACCTTGTTCTGCGCGCTGCCCGCCTGCTGGCCCCGGGGCGCGGTGCGGCGCTGGTGCTGGACAAGCGCCTGCCGGCGGCTTCGGGCATCGGCGGCGGGTCCTCCGACGCGGCGGCGGCGCTGCGGGTGCTGGCGCCGCTGTGGGGCGTGGCGCTGCCGCCGGCCGCGGACCTGCTGCCGCTGGGGGCCGATGTGCCGGTCTGCCTGGACCCGCGTCCAGTGCGGATGCAGGGCATTGGTGAACGGTTGAGCGCCGCGCCCGCCCTGCCCCACTGCGAGATCGTGCTGGTCAACCCGCGCCAGCCGGTGCCCACGCCACAGGTGTTCCGCGCGCTGACCCGGCGCGACAATCCGGCGATGCCCGGAACGCTGCCGCGATGGCGCGACTTGGCGGCGCTGGCCGAATGGCTGCGCGCGCAACGCAACGATCTGGAGCCGGCCGCGATCGCCGTTCAGCCCGCGATTGCCGAGGTTCTGGAAGCGATGCGCGGCACTGCGCCGCTGATCGCGCGCATGTCGGGCTCTGGCGCAACCTGTTTCGCGCTATACGCCAGCGGTGCGGCACAGGCAGCACAGGCGCTGCGCGCCGCGCGACCGGATTGGTGGGTGGCATCGGGGCGGCTGCTGCCGGCGATTAGTTGACGCGCGCGACCACGTAATCGGCCAGGTCGGCCAGCATGTCGCGCATGTCGCTGCGGGGCATCACAGCCAGGGCATCCTTGGCCTTGCCTGCCCAGGCCAGCGCATCGGTGCGGGTCTGCTCAAGCGCGCCATGCGCGTTCAGCAATTCCAGCGCGTGCTCCAGATCGCCGTCGCGCTGGTCGCCCTTCTCGATCACCCGGGCCCAGAAGGCGCGCTCGGTCTGGTCGCCGGCGGCCACCGCCTTGATCACCGGCAGCGTCATCTTGCGTTCGCGGAAATCGTCGCCCACGTTCTTGCCGGTGGCATCGGTGCCCCAGTAATCCAGCAGGTCGTCGACGATCTGGAAGGATACGCCCAACGCATCGCCATAGTCGAACAGCGCGCGGATTTCTTCCTCGGGCCGGCCTGCCAGCACGGCGCCCACCTCGGTTGCGGCCGAGAACAGCGCCGCGGTCTTGCCGCGGATGATCTGGAAATAGACCGGCTCGTCCGTCGCCAGGCTTTGCGAGGCCATCAGCTGCAACACCTCGCCCTCTGCGATGGTGGCGGCGGCATTGGCCAGGATGTCAAGCACGCGGATCGATTTCGCCTCGACCATCAGCTGGAACGAACGGGCAAACAGGTAATCGCCCACCAGAACGCTGGACTTGTTGTCCCACAGCAGGTTGGCCGTTGGCCGCCCGCGGCGCTGGCGGCTTTCGTCGACTACGTCGTCATGCAGCAGCGTGGCGGTGTGGATGAACTCGACCGCGGCGGCGAGGTGAACGTGATACGGGCCGTCGTAGCCGCACAGCCGCGCCGAGGCCAGCGTCAGCATGGGCCGCAAACGTTTGCCGCCCGCCTCGACCAGGTGCGCGGTGACTTGCGGGATGCGCGGCGCATGTTTCGATGCCATGCTCTCCCGGATCAGCGTGTTCACCGCCGCCATGTCCTCGGCCAGGGCGGCCGCCAGACGATCGTGCGGTTTCACGGTCGGACTGTCCAAGCTCATCTTACTCCAGGCGCAGGACTCGACATGCGGCGGGCCCTGCTCTTACATCCCCGTCATGGAAGAACTGCTTCGTACGAACGACATCACGTTGATCCCGCTGGTGAAGAGCCTTCTTGAGGAGGAGGGTATAGTCGCGTTCGAGATGGACGTAAATATGAGCGTACTGGAGGGGTCAATCGGTATTTTCCCGCGCCGTCTGATGGTCCGGGCCGATCAGGCCGATGAGGCCCGGCGCATTCTGCGGCTTAGCGGTGTGTCGATTGCGGGCTGAACCCTTTGCCGATACGGCGCTGTCGCGCGATGCGTTCCTGGGCGGTGCGGCGCAACTGCTGCAACCGCTGGACGGGTACCGCGCGGGCACCGATCCGGTGCTGCTGGCCGCCGCTACGCCGGCCAGCCCCGGCCAGGCGGTTATGGATCTGGGATGCGGCGGCGGGGCTGCACTGGTCCTGCTGGGTGTGCGCGTTCCGGGGCTGTCACTGACCGGGGTCGAGGTGCAGCCGGCCTATGCCGACCTGGCGCGGCGCAACCTTGCCCTGAACGGGCTGGAGGGCCTTGTAGCACAAGCGGATCTGACCGAATTGCCCGCCGAACTGCGGGCCCGCAGCTTTGATCACGTGATGGCCAACCCGCCCTATTTCGAGAAGGCGCGCCGCACCGTCGCGTTGGATGCCGGGCGCGAAGTGGCGCTGGCCGGGGAAACCCCGCTGGACGATTGGGTTGCGGTTGCCGCCCGCCGTCTGCGGCCCGGGGGCACGGCCACGTTCATCCAGCGGGCCGAACGCCTGCCGGACCTGCTGGCGGCGTTCTGCCGCCATCTCGGCTCGGTCGAGCTGTTGCCGCTGTGTGGCCGCCTTGGCAGGCCGCCCCGGCTGATCCTGATGCGCGGGCGCAAGCAGGGCCGCGCGGCCTTTCGATTCCACGCGCCGCTGGTGCTGCACCGCGACGATCCGACGCTGCCCAACGGTTATAATTACACCGATGCGGCAGAACGGTTAATGCGCCAGCCCAACCCGCTTCCTTTCCCGGCAGATTAGCCGAATTGTCGCAGCAATCGGCCAATCGTGCGATCTTTTCGCACTCGCGGCGTGACAGATTCATGAACATGTGCTGCACTGAAGATCCAAGCCAAAAAAGGAGGATCGTATGAGCCTGCACACCCATCTTCAGGAACTCAAGAAAAAGCACGAGACCTTGTCTGAAGAAGTGGAACGCGCACAGCGGTCGCCGGGGATCGACGACCTGCGAATTGCTGAACTGAAAAAACGCAAGCTCAAGATCAAGGAAGAAATTGCCCGCCTGACCAACACGCTGGGCGGCTGACTTCGTTTCCCGGAAGGCCGGGATCATCCCGGCCTTTTTCCCCTCCAGCCCCCCGGGCCGCCACCGGGGATCACCGTATGACCGGTCAGAACATCGGGTTCGCGGTCCAGCTCACCAAACAACCACTCACGAAATGCAACAATCTGCGGGCGGGACTCTGTGCCCGCCGCGCAGACAAGGCGATAGATGGACGGCAGCTTTAACGCGATGCCGTACGGCGCCACCAGCACCCCCTCATTCAGCAATCGCGCGATCAGCGACGTGCGTCCCAGCAGGATCCCTGCCCCGCTCAGCGCGGCGTCTATCGCGTGATCGGCCTGGCTGAACCGTGGGCCGGTCGGCGGGACGCCCGCAACGCCTGCGGCGCCAAACCAGGCGGCCCAGTCCGGCCGCGGCGTCAGGAAAGACACGCTGTCGTCGTGCAAAAGCGGTGCCTGCGGCAGCGTACCGGGCAGCGGAAAGCGCTGCGCCAACTCGCGCGTCATCACCGGCAGGACGCATTCTTCCAGCAACGGGATCGAGTGGCCGTCATCGTCCTGCGGCACACCGTAGCGAATCGCGACATCGACATCGTCGCGGGCGAAATCCATCACCCGCAGGCTGGCCACAAATCGCATCTCGATCTCGGGGTGCTGGCCGGCAAAGGTGAACAGCCGCGGCGCCAGCCACTTGGCGGTAAAGGCCGGGCCGGCGGTGATCGTCAGCGTCCGCGTGTCCTGCATCCGTCGCGCCGCGCGCCAGGCCGCGTTCAACGCTGCAAACCCGTCACGCACCCCGGGCACCAGCGCCCGGCCGGGCTCGGTCAGGTCAACCGCGCGGTTCATCCGCCGAAACACCGGTGCGCCCAGGTGATCTTCCAGTGACTTGATCTGGAACGACAGCGCTGCGGGCGTCACGGCCAGTTCCTCTGCCGCGCGGGAAAACGACATGTGGCGCGCCGCCGCTTCGAAGGCACGCAGGGCGGTCAGGGGTGGAAGGCGGTCATTCATCGCATCAGTTTTTCTTAAGTGATACGGCAAAATCTCTCGTTTGTGCGGCATTCAGTCAAGATGCATAAACACTTCAGACAGCAATGCCGGAGCCTGGAAAATGACCGAAGCAACCATCCGCCGCAGCCGCCGCGACGCCATAGAGGCGGGAAGGCTGGCCCGCGCCGAAGCCTTCCGCACCGCGTGGACATGGCTGATCCCCACCGCTTTCCGCTGACCGGCGGGCCCGCCGGACTTACGGGAAAAGGAAAGGGCCGGTCGATTGACCGGCCCTTTCGCGTGCAGTCCTGCACAGAGATCAGCTGAAGAACTGGCCGCCGTTTGCCGAAATCGTCGAGCCGTTGATGAAGCCGGCGTCGTCGGACGCCAGGAACACCACGCAGCGCGCGATTTCTTCCGGCTCGCCCAGGCGGCCGGCGGGGATTTGCGGGATGATCCGCTCGTTCAGCACCTTTTCGGGGATCGCGCGCACCATCTCGGTGCCGATGTAGCCCGGGCAGACGGCGTTGGCGGTGATGCCCTTACCGGCGCCTTCCTGCGCCAGCGAACGGACGATGCCGATGTCGCCGGCCTTGGTGGCGGCATAGTTCACCTGGCCGGCCTGGCCCTTCTGGCCATTCACGGACGAGATCACGATGACACGACCGAAGCCGCGGTCACGCATGCCGCCCCAGACGGGGTGCACAGTGTTGAACACGCCGGTCAGGTTGGTGCCAATCACTTCCTGCCACTGCTCGGGGGTCATCTTGTGGAAAAACGCATCGCGGGTGATGCCGGCATTGGCGACAACCACGTCGATCGGGCCCAGGTCGGCCTCGACCTTGGCGAGACCGGCCTTGCTCTCGGCGTAATCCGCAACGTTCCATTTGTAAGTCTTGATACCGGTCTCGGCGGTGAAGGCGGCAGCCTTCTCGTCATTGCCGGCATAGGTCGCGGCGACCGAATAGCCTGCGGCCTTCAATGCTTTCGAAATGGCTTCGCCGATACCGCGGCTGCCGCCGGTCACGAGTGCAACTCTTCCCATGGAATTCCTCCTGTACGTGATGGTGCTTGGCAAGTTTGCTACCCTGCACCGTGAATTTACGCAACATTATTGCGCGACGAATCCCTGTTATCGTCTCTTTTTTTGGTTTGTCGCGGAATGACTTGGGGGCGCCGCCGGCGCCCCCATGAGCCTTGGCCCGGATCAGTCGCGCTCGACGCAGAGGGCGACGCCCATGCCGCCGCCGATGCA
>JAGRMT010000168.1 GCA_020441125.1 Roseivivax sp. | reverse complement strand
GCGCCGTGTTCGAGATGCTGGGCGTGCATGACGTCGTCGCCAAGTCGCTGGGGTCGCAGAACCCCTACAACATGATCCGCGCCACGCTGGACGCGCTGACCCTGCAGGCCAGCCCGCGTTCGGTCGCGCAGCGCCGCGGCAAGAAAGTGGCCGACATCCTGCCCAAGCGGGACGATGCCGGCGCAGATGCCCAAGTGGCTGAGGAGGCCTGAGACCCATGGCGAAAACCATCGTAGTCAAGCAGATCGGCAGCCCGATCCGCCGCCCCGCCAAGCAGCGCGCGACGCTGGTCGGTCTGGGCCTGAACAAGATGCACAAGACCCGCGAGCTGGAGGACACCCCCTCGGTCCGCGGTATGGTCAACAAGATCCCGCATCTGGTCGAGATCATCGAAGAGCGCGACTAAGCCCGCGTAACTCGGTACCGAAACGAAACGCCTCCCGATCCACTCGGGGGGCGTTTTGCATTTGCGGCCCTGGCCCCTTCCAATCCGCCAAGTCCGGCCTTGCCAGACGCCCTCGGCAAGGTGAGAATGCGGGTGGGAGGATCGTAAGTATGCAAATCAGTCATGAGGGGTTCGACCTTGGGCGGATCGACCGCGCCTTCATCGACAATCCCTATCCGACGCTCGACCAACTGCGCTGGCACAGCCCGGTGCACCGCAACGCCGACGGTTCGGTCTTCCTGACCCGGCACGCCGATTGCCAGATGGTCTATCAGTCTCGCGCCATGCTGTCGGACAAGAAAGTGGAGTTTGGCAAGAAGTTCGGCCAGTGCCCGCTTTACACGCACCATACAACCAGCCTGATCTTCAACGATCCGCCCTATCACACCGTGGTGCGCAAGCTGATCGCCGGGGCCTTCACGCCGCGCAAATTGGCCGAGATGGAAAAGCTGATCGAGGCGATCGTCGATCGGCTCTTGGACCGGGTCGAGGATCGGGGCGATCTGGACCTGGTTTCCGATTTCGCCATGACCCTGCCGACCGAGATCATCTCCTTCATGCTGGGCGTGCCGCCGGAATACAGGGCCAAGCTGCGCGGCTATTCGCTGGCCATCCTTGGCGCGCTCGATCCGGTGGTCCCGCCAGAGCGGCTGGCAGCGGGCAACCGGGCGGTGACAGAGTTTTCCGAGATCCTGACGGAGCTGATCGACCACCGCCGCCGCAACCCGGACGGCGCGATGGAGGGTTAGGTTCTGGAAAGCCTGATCTTCGGCGAGCATGAGGGACGCCGCCTGACCCAGGAGGAATTGATTCAGAACTGCATCTTCCTGCTGAATGCCGGGCACGAAACGACGACCAGCCTGATGGCCAATTCCGTTGGAACGCTGCTGGACAACCCCGACCAGCACCAGCGTCTGCTGGACGAGCCCGAGCTGATCGCTTCGGCCGTGGAAGAATTCCTGCGGGTGGAAAGCCCGCTGCAAATCGGCAACCGGCTGGCAGGAGAGGACATAACCCTGTCAGGGGGCGAGGTACTGCCGAAGGGCACCTATATCCATACCTCGATCGCCGGTGCCAATCGCGACCCGGCGGTGTTTGATGATCCGGGGCGGGTGGATATCGCGCGAAAGCCGAACCGGCACATCGCCTTCATCACCGGTATCCATGTCTGCCTGGGCGCAACCCTGGCGCGAGTGGAGGGGCGCATTGCCCTGGGTCGCCTGGTCCGCCGGTTTCCGCGGTTGCGCGCCAACGGCCCGGCGCAGCGGATGCCGCTGGCGCGGTTCCGCGGCTGGTCCAGCCTGCCCGTTTCGGTGCGCTAGCTCACCGATCCGTGACATTGCCACCGGTCCTGCGCGCGCTACCATTCCGCCAGAACAAGGAGGACGGACATGACACAGACGCGCAGAACTTTCCTGACCACCGCCGCTGCGGCTGCGGGCACCATTACCATTCTGCCCTTCGCGGCCCGTGCGGCTGCGCATGGCGGCGATATCTTCCAGACCGCAACGGGCGAGGTGGCGGTGTTTCCGGTGGCCCATGCCTCTTTCGTGATGCAGACGCCGGCGGGGGTGATCTATGCCGATCCGGTGGGCGATCCGGCGGCTTACGATGCCTATCCGCGGCCTGACCTGATCCTGATCACACATGAGCATGGCGATCACTTCAACGCCGACACGCTGACGGCACTGAAGGGCGACGGAACGCATCTGATTACCAACCCGGCGGTCGCGGACAAGCTGCCCGACGGCCTGAAAGGCGCGGCCGAGGTGCTGGCCAATGGCGACAGCACCACCTGGAACGGCGTCGCGATCGACGCGATCCCGGCCTATAACATGACAGAGGAGCGCAAGAATTTCCATCCGCAGGGACGCGACAACGGCTATGTGCTGACGGTGGACGGGTTCCGGGTCTACATCTCGGGCGATACTGAGGACATTCCGGAAATGCGCGCTTTGACGGATATCGGGCTGGCCTTCGTCTGCATGAACCTGCCTTTCACGATGACGGCAGAGGCGGCGGCCTCGGCGGTGGCCGAGTTCAAGCCCAAGGCGGTTTATCCCTACCACTATCGCGGCCGTGACGGCGGCACGCAGGACCCGGCAGAGTTTGCCCGGCTGGTGGGCGACGCCAGCCAGGTGCAGCTTGGCCCGTGGTACAAGCCGGGCGAGTTGGGCTGACGGCACGGCGCGGCCAATGAACGTTTTGCCGCCCGCCTTGCGCGGGCGGTTCGCTTTTTGAGACCGGCGTGGCGGCATGTGGGCTTGACCACACGCGCGGCACGATCCTACCTTGGCGGGGTGGGGTGCTGTTTTCCGAGTTTTCTGTGATGAAAGCGTTGCCAGTTCTTTCTGCCTTGCTGGGCCTTGGCATGGCCGCTGCCGGTTATCTTTTTCTGACCGGCGGCGCGATGGCTGTGCCTTTGGCGGGGCAGGCTGCGATGGCGGCGGTATTGCTGGCAGTCTTGCTGGCTATCGCCGGAAGGTCGGTAACGGCACGCGACACGCCGGCACGCGATATTGGGCACTCTGCCCGGCAGACCGGGCCGGACGCTGTGAAGCTGATGGATATCAGTGACTTGCCGACATTCCTGGATGAGTACCGCGACCAGTCACTGTGGCTGCGCGTGGTCGAGGGGCTGGACCTGAAAGACCCGCAAGCCAGCGATGTATTCGAGGCGATGCTGCGCCATCCCGCCTGTGAAAACGCCGTGGCAACGGCACTGCTGGACCTGTGCGGCGCGGTCGAGGCGTTTGGCCCGCAGGCGGCCCGCTTTGCCCGGCAGAGGGCGCGCTGCTACAATCTAGTTCGGGTGATCGTCGAGCGCGACTTCACCGTGGGCTATCCGGCGCGGGGGCTGGGCGATCCGGATTGGTTGAACCGTTCGGCGCTGGTGACAGAGATCCAGACAATCGCGCAGGCGGTGCCGGAAAGCGATACTGCCGCGCTGCCGGTGCCGGTGGATCTGCTGACCACCGTCCCTTTCGGCCCGCCGGCACATGACCGCTACCGGGTCGACGGATCGGGCGTCTACCGGCTGGGCTAGGGCAGGGCCTTGTCAGGCGGGCGCCGCGCCGCTATACGCGCCCGGTGGCCCCTGGGCCCGAATCTGAAAACCAAGAAACGCCGTGGCTGGCCCCATCGCTTCGGGGGCCACATCCGGCAAGGAGAAGCGACATGAAACTGAACGAACTTCGCGACAACGAAGGCGCCGCCCGCAAGAAGAAACGCGTTGCACGCGGCCCCGGCTCGGGCAAGGGCAAGACCGCAGGGCGCGGTATCAAGGGCCAGAAATCCCGCTCGGGCGTGGCTATCAATGGCTACGAAGGCGGCCAGATGCCGCTGTACCAGCGCCTGCCCAAGCGCGGCTTCAACAAGCCGAACAAGAAACATTATGCCGTGATCAACCTGGGCATCATCCAGAAGTTCGTCGACGCCGGCAAACTGGACGCCTCGGCGACCATCACCGAGGACGCGCTGGTGGCTTCGGGCGCCGTGCGCCGCAAGCTGGACGGCATCCGTGTTCTGGCCAAGGGCGACGTTTCGTCCAAGCTGGAGCTGTCGGTTACCGGCGCTTCGCAGGCTGCGGTCGATGCAGTGGCGAAGGCAGGCGGCAGCCTGACCGTTGCAGCGGCTGTCGAAGCGGCAGAATAACGGGTTGTGGGGGGCCTTCGCGCCCCTTACATAGCCTTGAGTTTTCCAAAGACGCCGCCTGTGCTGGAAACCGCCCGGCGGCGTCTGTCGTAAAAGAGAGACCCGCATGGCATCCGCAGCTGAACAAATGGCGGCCAACACAAGCTGGGCGGCGCTGGGCAAGGCGACAGACCTGCGCCAGCGTATCTTCTTCACGCTTGGCCTTCTGATCGTTTACCGCCTCGGCACGTTCATTCCGGTTCCCGGTATCGACGGCGCGGCGCTGCGCGAATTCATGAACGGCGCGGCCGCCGGCCTGGGCGGCATCCTGACCATGTTCACCGGCGGCGCGCTGGGGCGGATGGGCATCTTTGCCCTGGGCATCATGCCCTACATCACCGCCTCGATCCTGGTGCAGCTGCTGTCGACGATGGTGCCCGCAATGGAGCACCTGAAGAAAGAGGGCGAACTGGGGCGCAAGAAGCTGAACCAGTACACCCGCTTTGGCACCGTGGTTCTGGCCACGTTCCAGGCGTACGGCCTGGCGGTCAGCCTGGAAACCGGTGACCTTGCCCATGATCCGGGTTGGTATTTCCGCGCCTCCACCGTGATCACGCTGGTGGGCGGCACGATGTTCCTGATGTGGCTGGGCGAGCAGATCACCAACCGTGGCATCGGCAATGGCATTTCGCTGATCATCTTCGTCGGTATCGTTGCCGAACTGCCGGCCGCATTGGCGCAGTTCTTTGCATCGGGCCGCTCGGGTGCGCTGTCTCCGGCGGTGATCATCGGCGTGATCGTGATGGTGATCGCTGTGATCATGTTCGTGGTCTTCATGGAACGCGCCTTGCGAAAGATCACGTTGCAATACCCGCGCCGCCAGATCGGCATGCGCATGACCGAGGCCCAGTCGAGCCACCTGCCGGTCAAGGTGAACCCGGCGGGCGTGATCCCGGCGATCTTCGCCTCGTCGCTGCTGCTGCTGCCCGCGACCATCTCCACCTTTTCGGGCGCGAGCACGGGCCCGGTGATGTCGACGATCATGGCCTACTTCGGGCCGGGGCAGCCGCTGTATCTGCTGTTCTTCGCCGGCATGATCGTGTTCTTCGCCTATTTCTACACGTTCAACGTGTCGTTCAAACCCGATGAGGTTGCCGACAACCTGAAACAGCAGAACGGCTTTGTTCCGGGCATTCGTCCGGGCAAGAAGACGGCAGAGTATCTGGAATACGTGGTGACCCGCGTGCTGGTCCTTGGCTCGGCCTATCTGGCTGCGGTCTGCATGCTGCCGGAAATCCTGCGCAACCAGTTCGCCATCCCGTTCTATTTTGGCGGTACGTCGGTGCTGATCGTGGTATCCGTGACTATGGATACGATCCAGCAGGTGCACAGCCACCTTCTGGCGCACCAGTACGAAGGTCTGATTCAGAAATCGCAGCTGCGCGGTAGAAACCGGACCACGGCCAAGAAAAAACGGGGACCTGCACGTCGATGAACATCATTCTGCTCGGACCGCCGGGGGCGGGTAAGGGAACACAAGCACGGTTTCTGGTGGAAGAGCGGGGGATGACCCAGCTGTCGACCGGAGACATGCTGCGTGAAGCCAAGGACAGCGGCACCGAGATGGGCAAGATCGTCGCTGACGTGATGGCCCGCGGCGACCTGGTGACCGACGAGATCGTGATCGGCCTGATCCGGGAGAAGATCGCCGGCGGCGGCTCGGGCTTCATCTTCGACGGGTTCCCCCGCACCCTGGCACAGGCCGATGCGCTTGGCGCGCTGATGGCCGAGACCGGGCAGACGCTGGACGCGGTGATCGAGATGCAGGTCGATGACGAGGTGCTGGTCAGCCGCATCACGGCGCGCTCCACCTGCGGCGATTGCGGCGAAGTGTACAATGACATCACCAAGCCGATCCCGGCCGATGGCAAGTGCAGCACCTGCGGCGGCACCACCTTCAAGCGCCGGGCCGACGACAACGCCGAAAGCCTGCGCACCCGTTTGATGGCCTATTACAAGCAGACCTCGCCGCTGATCGGCTACTATCATGCCAAGGGCAAGCTGAAGTCTGTCGATGGACTTGGCGAGATCGACGCGGTCAAGGCCGCGATCGCCGGCGCGCTGGGATGAACCTGCGCCGGTACGGCGGATTGCTGTTCGTGCTGGCGCTGATCGCCGTGGTGGCGGCCATCCTGTTGTCTTGGGTCGTGTTTTAGGGGTGGGGCGGCAACCGGCGAATATTCGCTTGACGCCCCATCCGAATCCCCCTACGTACCCCCATCTCTTAAGAGACCGCTCACGCTCGGCGGGGTGTCCCGCTGCGCAGATCACCTGATCGACAAAAGGCCCGAAGGCTGAAACATGCCCGGGCCTCGTGTTGTGAAAAAAGGACCTGGCGCTACGGGTCCGCAACGAAAGGAAGCACGAACGTGGCACGTATTGCCGGCGTGAACATCCCGACTGCCAAGCGGGTTCCCATCGCCCTCACCTATATCACCGGTATCGGACATACCTCGGCCAAGGCCATCTGTGATGCCGTCGGCATCGACCAGGCGCGCCGGGTCAACCAGCTGACCGATGCCGAAGTCCTCGCCATCCGCGAGCACATCGACGCCAACTACACCGTAGAAGGCGACCTGCGCCGCGAGACGCAGATGAA
>JAGRMT010000167.1 GCA_020441125.1 Roseivivax sp. | reverse complement strand
GGCGAAACCGCCGACACGCTGGCGGCGCTGCGCTACTGCAGGGACAAGGCCGAGACGATCGTCGCCGTGGTCAACGTTCCCGAAAGCTCGATTGCCCGCGAAAGCGACCTGGTGCTGCCGATCCACGCCGGGGTCGAAGTCGGTGTCGCCTCGACCAAGGCCTTCACCTGCCAGCTGACCGTGCTGCTGATGATGGCGCTGAAAGCCGCCGAACAGCGCGGCACCCTCAGCCCCGGGCGCATGGCCGAATTGAAGGCGGCACTGCGCGGCCTGCCCGGCGCGGTCAACGCCGCCCTGGCGCGTGACACGGTCGTGGCCAATGCCGCGATGCAACTTGCCGAACACCGCGACGTGCTCTTCCTGGGCCGCGGGCTGATGTATGCGCTCGCCCTTGAAGGAGCCCTGAAACTGAAGGAAATCAGCTATATCCACGCCGAAGCCTATGCATCGGGCGAACTCAAGCACGGCCCCATCGCACTGATCGACAAAACCGTGCCGGTGGTCGTCATGGCGCCGCGTGACGGGCTGTTCGACAAGACCGTATCGAACATGCAAGAGGTGATGGCCCGCGGCGGCAAGGTGCTGCTGGTCACCGACAGCGCCGGCGCGCGCGAGGCCGGGGCCGATGCCTGGCGCACCGTCACCCTGCCCGCGATCGACCCGGTGCTCTCGCCGATCCTCTACGCCATCCCGGCGCAGCTGCTGGCCTATCACGCCGCCATCGCCAAGGGCACCGATGTCGACCAGCCGCGTAACCTGGCAAAATCAGTGACGGTGGAGTGAGATGGCCACGCAGTACCCGCGCCTGGAAGAGGCCCATGTCGCCTTTATCGAGGCGCAGCACATCTACTTCACCGGCTCCGCCGCGCCTGACGGGCGGGTCAACGTCTCGCCCAAGGGCATGGACAGCCTGCGCGTGCTCGGCCCCGACCGGATCGCATGGCTGAATTACACCGGCTCGGGAAATGAAACCGCCGGCCACTTGCTGCAATCGCCCCGGGTCACGCTGATGTGGTGCAGCTTCACGCTGAAACCGCTGATCCTGCGCGCCTACGGCACCGCCCGCGCCATCCACCGCGGCGATGCCGGCTGGACCGAGGCCGTGGCCCCCTGGGGCGATCCCGCAGGCGCCCGGCAGGTATTCGACATGGCGGTCGAGATGGTGCAGACCTCCTGCGGATACGCCGTGCCGTTCTTCGACAACCCGCGCGAGCGCGACACGCTGGCCCGATGGACCGCCGACAAGGGCCCGGACGGGATTCGCGCCTATTGGGACGAAAAGAACACCCGCACGATCGACGGCGCCCCCACCGGAATCGAGGCGAACTGGACATGACGCCCGAAGCGGCGCTCGAGGCTCTGGCCGCCCGGGCCGAACCCGGGCGGGCCGCGCAGATGGCGGCTTATCACAAGGTCCCGCGACGCTACCTTGGCCTCGCCAATGCCGAGACCGGCGCCCTGGCCACCGCGTGGCGCAAGTCCCTGCCCCTGCCCGAGCGCGTCGCGCTGGCCGCCGCCCTTTGGGACACGGACATCTTCGAGGCGCGCCTCGCCGCTGCCAAGCTGCTGACCCAGGCGCGGATCCGCCCCGACGCCGCGGTGTGGAACCTGATCCAGTCCTGGGTGCCGCAATTCGACAGCTGGGCCATCGCTGACCACGCCTGCATGGCCGGCCAGCGCCGGCTGGTCGCCGATCCCGCCCGCCTCGACATCGTGGAAGGCTGGACCGAAAGCCCACATTTGTGGACCCGCCGCGCCGCGCTGGTCATCACCCTGCCCTGGACGCGCCAGAACCACCCCACCACAGCCGAACTGGCCGCCCGCGACCGCATTCTGGGCTGGGCCGCCCGCTATGTGCCCGACCGCGCCTGGTTCATCCAGAAGGCCGTGGCCTGGTGGCTGCGAGACCTGTCGCGCCACGATCCGGACCGCACCCGCGCTTTCCTCGCCCGGCATGGCGCGGCGATGAAACCCTTTGCCGCGCGCGAGGCCGCCCGCCACCTGGCGCCCTGAGCCCGCGGCCATCCCGCCGCGCCCCTGCTTCTTCTTGCCCGAAATACCCCGGAGGTCCGGAGGCAGCGGCTCCGGACGGGACGGCGCCCGCTCGATGCGGGCGGCGGACCGTTCCCCCGCCCCGGCGGCCCGGCGTCATTGCCCGGCAAACACCTGCAATTCGACCAGTTCCGTCAACGGCACGCCCAGCACGCGCATCGCCGCCAGCGAAAGCCGGCTGCCGGCGGTGGCTGCGCCGTCGATCGGGATCAGCAGCACCTGGGCCGACGCGCCGGACTTGGCATAGACCACCCGGCCCGGGCCCTCGGTCGTCACCAGTGGCGTTTCCAGCCAGAAGCCGGCGCGGGTCGGATCGCCCAGCCCGGCCACGGTGCTGCCCAGCGCCGCTCCGCCAGCGCTGGGCGCCTTGGCCGCCTCGCGCTCGGCAGCGGTGGTCGTATCGAACTCCTCGGCGGTGCGCGCGCCGGGCGGCGGTGCGTTGCCCAGCCCCGAGGGCCGCGTCATCGGCCGTGTCAGGCCAATGCCGGCGGGCTCTGCCGGGCCGTTGGCGGCCTTGCGGCCGAACGGAAATCCGCCGCCGCATGCGGCCAGCGCAAAGACCAGGGAAAGGGAGATTGCGATCCTAATCATGCCCCGAAGCCTAGGACCAAGGCCGCATGGCGGCAATGGCCATAACGCTTGTGAGCGGGCGCGCCAGCGCCTAGATTGCACTGCATGACAGCTCCTCTGATCGACCCGTTCCTGCGTCCCATTTCCTACCTGCGCGTCTCGGTGACGGATCGCTGCGATTTCCGCTGCGTTTATTGCATGTCGGAAAACATGACCTTCCTGCCCAAGAAGGAATTGCTGACGCTGGAAGAGCTGGACCGGCTGTGCTCGACCTTCATCCGCCTCGGCGTCGAGAAGCTGCGCATCACCGGGGGCGAGCCTTTGGTACGGCGCGATATCCTGACCTTCTTCCGGTCGATGTCGCGCCATCTCGACAGCGGCGCGCTGAAAGAGCTGACGCTGACCACCAACGGCAGCCAGCTGGAAAAGTTCGCCACCGACCTGGCCGCCGCCGGCGTGCGGCGGATCAACGTCTCGCTCGACACGCTGGACGAGGGCAAGTTCGCCCAGATCACCCGCTGGGGCCGCCTGCCGCAGGTGCTGCGGGGCATCGACGCGGCGCAGGCCGCCGGGATGCGGGTCAAGATCAACACGGTCGCGCTGAAGGGGTTCAACGAGGACGAATTGTTCACCCTGGCCGAATGGTGCGCGGCGCGTGGCATGGACCTGACCTGGATCGAGGTCATGCCGATGGGCGACATCGGCAACGAATCGCGGCTGGACCAGTACTGGCGCCTGACCGACCTGCGCGCGCGTCTGGCCGAACGTTACCGGCTGACGGATCTCGCCGAACGGTCGGGCGGGCCCGCGCGCTATGTGCGCGTCGAGGAAACCGGCCAGAAGATCGGCTTCATCACGCCGCTCAGCCACAATTTCTGCGAAAGCTGCAACCGCGTGCGGCTGACCTGCACGGGCGAGCTGTTCATGTGCCTGGGACAAGAGGACAACGCCGACCTGCGGGCGCCGTTGCGCGCCCATCCGGGCGACGACGCCCCGCTGGAGGCGGCGATCCGCGCGGCGATCTCGCACAAGCCCAAGGGGCACGATTTCGATTATTCGCGCCAGGTGGTGGACGGCAAGATGTCCCGGCACATGAGCCATACCGGAGGCTGAGAACGCTTTGGCCAAGCCAAAGCGGCTGGGGCGCTGCCCCAGACCCCGGAGGTATATGGACAAAGAAGAAGCAGGGCGCGGCGCCCGACGTTCCAGCGGGGCGTTACGGCTCCAGCCTCACGAAGGTGCACCAGAATTCCATGTCGGCCAGCGCGCCCGAGGCGTCGCGCGACAGGCCCAGGCCGCAGACCTGCGCCGCGCCGGGGGTGAAGGCGGGCTTGGCGTCCGGCGCCCCCGCCTCGACGGTAAAGGCGAAGGCTCCGCCCGGGCTGCAGGCGCCGGTGGCGCGGCCGTTGGCCGAGGCGCCGGTCGCGGTCTGGGTGACAGCGGCCTGGATTTCGGCCGCCGCCTCCTGCGCCTCGCAGCCCGCGATGGCGCCGGTCAGCGTGACGCTGTGCCCGTCGGTGGAAAGCTGGGCGGTGGGGGCGAAATTCTTTGCCTTGCCGGACCTTGGTTCGGGTTCCGGATCGACCCAGGCCAGGGCCGGGGCGGCGACGATGATCAGGGATAGTGCAGCACCGAGGGTTCGCTTGGAAGGCTCCAGCCCGACAGAAACGCGCTACCCGCTCTGGATACGCCCGGCGCGGCGAGTCGGTCAATCGCGGCGCTGGCCCTCTGTCACGCCCAGTCAGTCCCCAGATCCGCGCGCGCGCGGTCGATCCAGTGCTCCTGCAGCCAGCCGCAGGGCTTGGAATGCCGGATGAACGAGCCGGTATAGCCGGCCACAGCCTCGGGCATCTTGGGCCGGCCGTGGAAACACACCACCTTCGCCCCGGTTGGCAGGCGCGGCGGGCGTAGCCAGTTCATCGGGAACGGGTTGCAGTCATACTTGAACGACACCACCCAATCGCCCGGAATATAGGCGAAATCCCCCCGATCCATCGCCTTGTGCGAGGTGTAGCGCTGCTCGGACCCGCGCGCCTTTTCGACCTCGGCATAGGGGTTGGCGGCGAGATCGTCATAGAGATATCCATGAAGCGCCGGATCGTAGCGAAAGACAGACCCGTGGCCGGTGGGCCGACCCTTGCGCGCCTCGGTCCAGTCGTGGCGCATCGCCACCTTGCCCGGTGCCATCTCCCAGATCGGGGTCAGATCGCCGGTGATCACCACGTCAAGGTCAAAGCCCAACACCGGGCCGGCCAGATCGGGGATCAGCCCCGGCCGGAACAGCGAGACCTTGCGCATCGCCCCTTGCCGGTTG
Organism: Roseivivax sp.; assembly: GCA_020441125.1. Lineage (GTDB taxonomy): Bacteria > Pseudomonadota > Alphaproteobacteria > Rhodobacterales > Rhodobacteraceae > Mesobacterium_A. The sequence goes on along the minus strand of JAGRMT010000167.1, from coordinate 21,279 downwards.
GCGACGGCCAGCGCGGCGGCCATCGGTTCGGCGAAGGGTTCGACCGGCAGCGGCAGCACCTCGATATCCGGGTGCAGCCCTTCGGCGTGTTCGGTCATGCACAGGAAACGCACTGGCATGGCCAGGTGGCGGCGCACGCCCGAATAGAGGCGGTTGACGTATTCCGGACCGAACAGGGTGCCCCATTTGATGCAGGCGACGGTGGCTTGGGTCATGCGGCGGCCTTTGTGGCGGATGGCTGCCGTTTACGTGAGCAATCCGCAGAGGTCCAGAGCGGCGGCGCTGACTGTGCCGTTGTCTCCCCCCACGGAACGCTGTATCCTGCGTGCGATAGTCGATCATCCACCAGATAAGGGGAGCAGAGGATGAGCACTGCACAGATTCACGACGCCGAAATCGCCGAGGCGGCATTCTTCTTGTGGCTGGAAGAGGGCCAGCCCGAGGGCAAGGCGGAAGAGCATTGGCACCAGGCCAAGACCCGGCTGGAGGCCGCTGCCGCCCCGGCCAAGAAGGCCCCTGCCAAGGCCAAAGCGCCGGCCAAGCCGCGCGCGCCGCGCGCCAAACCCGTTGCCGCTGCTGCAAAAACCGCCAAGCCGCGTGCCGCTGCCGCGAAGAAGGCAGCCGCGCCCAAGGCACCTGCCAAGCCCAAGGCCGCCGCGGCCCCGGCCAAGACTTCGGTGACCGCTGCGGCGCCCAAGCCCACCGAGGCCTGAGCGCCCAAAGAGCGGCGTCAGGCTGCCGGCAGGCGCCGCTCGACGATCTCGGCCCACCAGCTGCAACCGGCGGGAATCGCCTCATCGTTGAAGTTGTATTCGGGGTGATGCACCGACGCGGTGTCGCCATTGCCGACCAGGATATAAGCGCCTGGCCGCTCTTCCAGCATATAGGCGAAATCCTCGCCGCCCATGACAAGGGGCGCCTCTTCGCACCCGCCCGAGACGGCGCGGGCGACTTCGGCGGCGAATTCGGTCTGCTCGTCAGAGTTGACCATCACCGGATAACCCTTGAGGTATGTCACCTTGGCCGTGCCGCCGAAGGTGGCGGCGATTCCGGCACAGATTTCCTTGATCCGCTTTTCCGCCAGCGCCCGCGTCTCGGCCGACATGGTGCGCACCGTGCCCTTGATCTGGGCGCGCTGCGGGATGACGTTGAACGCCTTGGACGAGGTCTCGAACGAGGTGACAGAGACGACGATCTGCTGCACCGGGTCGGCGTTACGGCTGGCGATGGTTTGCAGCGCCAGCACCGCCTGCGCGGTCATCACGGTGGTGTCGATCGTCTCTTGCGGCTTGGCGGCGTGCCCGCCCTTGCCCTCGAAGGTGATGTCGAACTGATCGGTGGCGGCGAAGAAGGCGCCGGTGCGGATCGAGAAGCTGCCCACCGGCTTGCCCGGCCAGTTGTGCATCCCGTAGACCTCCTGGATGTTCCAGCGGTCCATCATGCCGTCTTCGCACATCTCGCGGCCGCCGCCGCCGCCCTCTTCGGCGGGCTGGAAGATCACCACCACCGTGCCGTCGAAGTTGCGCGTCTCGGCCAGGTACTTGGCGGCGCCCAGCAACATCGCGGTATGGCCGTCATGGCCGCAGGCGTGCATCGCGCCGGGGGTTTTCGAAGCGTAATCCAGCCCGGTCTGTTCGTGGATCGGCAGCGCGTCCATGTCGGCACGCAGGCCGATCACCTTGCCCTTGGTGTCGGATTTACCCTTGATCACGCCGACGACGCCGGTGCGGCCGATACCGGTGACGATCTCGTCACAGCCGAATGCCTTCAGCCGGTCAGCCACCATCGCGGCGGTGCGATGCGTCTCAAACAGGATTTCGGGGTTTTCGTGCAGATCGCGCCGCCAGGCGGTGATCTCGTCCTGCAGTTCGGCGAAGCGGTTCTTGACCGGCATCACAGTCTCCTTTTTTCCGTTTGGTCAAACTCTGGCGCAGCCCGGCGGCGGCGGCAAGGGGGTCAGAGCGCAGGGCCAAGCCGCATCGGGCTTCCGTCGCGGAAACGGGCATGGCGGAAGCGCGTCAGATCGTGGCCCGGGGGCTGTTCCAGCGCCAGCGCGGCCAGCACGCGGCCCATGCCTGGGCCGATGCCGAAGCCATGCCCGCTCATCCCGGTGCCGACGATCAGACCGGGGATCGCGGCGATGTTGTCGACCACAGGCACCACGTCGGGCAAGGTGTCGATCATCCCGGCCCAGGCGGTGCGCAGCGTCACCGGCCCGGCATCCGGGAAGATCCGTGCGATCTGCTGCGCGACCTGGCGCAGCTTGGCGACGTTGGGCTTGGGGTTCAGGATGCGGCAGGCCTCGAACGGGCTGGGCGCGTCTTCGGACCAGCGGCGCGGCGTGGTCCAGGCATCCGGATAGCCGCGCGGGGCCGCCGGGTACAGCCGCGTGGCGAAGGGGTGCGCCAGCAATTGCCGGGCAAAGGCGGGAAGCGCGCGAAAGGCATCGGGGCCAACGAACAGCTCGTGCGAGGAGCCTGCGGCGATCGACAACCCGCCGTCGGCGCGCGGGCGGAAGGCGATGTCGCTGTCGGCTGCGGCGCCGGTGTGCGGCAGGGACACCGGCGCGGTGGCGGCGACCGAGGCGCGCACCGACAGTTGCGGCAAAGGCACGCCGTGCCGGCGCAACATGAGCGAGGACCAGGCGCCGCCGACCAGAACCACCGTGGGCGCTGCGATACGGCCCCGCTCGGTGATCACCCCGGCAATGCGCCCGGCCGCGATGTACAGCGCCCGGGCGGCGCAGTTCTCGGCGATGGCGACACCCTCGCGGGCGGCCAGGGCGGCCAGCGCGGGAACCGCCAGCCAGGGCTCGGCCTTCAGGTCGGACGGGGTGGTCAGCACACCGGCATAGCCCTTGCGCGTGAAATCAGGAAACTCCCGGGCCATCTCGGCGCCGCGCAACAGCCGGGTGTCGAGCCCGTGGCCTGATACGGCGGCCATCCAGGCGGCATAACCGTCCAGCTCTTTCTCGGTCCGGGCCAGGTAGGTGATGCCCACCTGCTTCAATCCGATGTCGATGCCGGTCTGCGGCGCCAGTTCGCGCCACAGCCGGTTTGCCTCGATCATGATCGGCAACTCGTCCGGGTCGCGCCCCTGCTGGCGGATCCAGCCCCAGTTGCGGCTGGATTGCTCGCCCGCGATGCGTCCCTTCTCGACCAGCGCCACGCGCTGGCCCGCCCGTGCCAGGAAGAGCGCCGTGCAGACGCCGATGACGCCGCCGCCGATCACCACCACGTCGGCCTGCGAAGGCAGCGCTGCTGCATGGGTGACAGGCGTGGCGTCGGTGATGGGAAAACCGGTCATGGCTGTTGCGCCAAGAGGTTCAGAAGCCGGTCCAGCATCGCCTGCCCGGCCTGGAACTGGGCCACGGTGATGAATTCATCCTGCTTGTGCGCCTGGGCGATGTCGCCCGGCCCGCAGACCACAGCCGAATAGCCCGCCGCCTGGAAGTGGCTGGCCTCGGTGCCGTAGCTGACGCAGCTCTGGCCGTTGTCGCCCGTGAGCACGCGCACCAGCGCCTCGGCGCTGCCGCCCGGCTCGGGGGCGAAGGGCGGCAGGCTGAAAGCCTCGACCGCCTCGATCCGCGCTTCGGGCCGGACCGCCTTCATTCCGGCCTCGATCCGGGCCACCTCGGCGTGGAACCGAGCGCGCCAGTCATCCAGGCTTTCGCCCGGGACAACGCGGATGTCGAAGACAAAGCTGCAATCCCTTGCGGTGATGTTGTGGGCGGTGCCGCCAGCGATCTTGCCGATGTGCAGGTTGGTGTAGGGCGGATCGAACAGCGCCGCCACCGGGCCGGGTTTGGCGGCCATCTGCGCGGCGTTCATGTCATTGGCCCACTGGATCAGCCGCGCCGCCTCGTGAATGGCGCTGACGCCCTGGTAAAGAACCGATGAATGCACCTCGTAGCCGTGGACATGCACCTGCCAGTTGACCCCGCCCTTGTGGCCTGTGACCGCCTTCAGCATCGTCGGCTCGCCCACGATCACGTCACGCGCCTTGGGGAATTGCGCACCGGCATCGGCGATCAGCGGCGCCGCACCGGCGCAGCCGATCTCCTCGTCATAGGACAGCGCCAGTTGCAGCGGCCGAACCACGCCCCGGTGCTGCGCCTCGACCAGCGCCCAGATTGCCAGCGCATCGAAACCCTTCATGTCGGCTGTGCCGCGGCCGAACAGCCGGCCGTCACGCTCTGTCACGGTGAACGGGTCCGAGCTCCAGGCCTGCCCCTCTACCGGCACCACGTCGGTATGGCCCGACAGCACCACGCCGCCCTCTGTCTTTGGGCCGGCATGGGCCCAGAGGGCGTGCTTGATCGGCTCGTCCGGTTTGATGTGGCGCGCGGTGGCGACGCCGTGCGCATGCAGGTATTGCTCGACCCAGTCGATCAGCGGGGCGTTGGTGTCCCGGCTGACGGTGGGAAAGCCCACCAGCCGGTCAAGGATCTGCCGGGGCGTCAGTCGTTCCGGCATCAGCGGCCGCGTGCGCGCGGGTCCAGCGCATCGCGCAGACCGTCACCAAGGTAGTTCACGCTCAGCACGGTGAGCGAGATCGCCACGCCGGGCAGCATCACCCGTTCGGGGAAATCCTCCATCCGGGCGACGGCATCGGCCAGCATCTTGCCCCATGTCGGGAAGTCGGACGGAAAGCCCACACCCAGGAAGGACAGCGCGCTTTCGGTGATGATCGCGGTCGCAAGGCCCAGCGTGGCCGAGACCAGGATCGGCGACAGCACGTTGGGCAGCAGATGCCGGGTGATGATGCGGAACGGCTTGGTCCCGATCGACCGAGCGGCCAGCACGAATTCGCGTTCTTTCAGCGCCAGGATATCGCCGCGCACGATGCGCGCGGTGGGCATCCAGGAGGTGATGCCGATGATTGCCACGATCAGGATGAACATCCCCCCCTCGGGCCCGAATGCGGCGCGCAGGGGTTGGCGGAACAGCGTGACCGCCACCAGCAGCAAGGGCAGGATCGGCATCGACAGAAACAGGTCGGTCATCCGCATCAGGATCCCGTCCAGCCGCTTGACGAAACCGGCCATCACCCCGACCACGGTGCCGATCAGCAACGACAGAACCATCGCCACCCAGCCCACCGCCATCGAGGCGCGTCCGCCTGACAGCAGCTGCGCCAGGTGATCCCGGCCCAGCTGGTCGCTGCCCAGCGGCTTGGCCCAGCTGACCTTGGCCGAGCTGTCCCACAACATCGTGTAGATCGGGCGCATGTCCTTGTTGCGGATGTCGATCTTCTGCGGGTCCACGGACCAGATATAGGGGCCGATCAGCACGGCCAGCGTGATGAACACCAGGAAGAACGCGCCGACCATGGCGCCCTTGTGGCGGGTGAACTGATCCCAGATGTCGCGCATCTGGCTGCGCGGCGGCGCCGCGGGGCCTTCGTCGTGCAGCGCCTCGATCGGCGTCGGGCCGGCGGGTACGGGCTCAGTCATAGCGGATCCGCGGGTCTAGGATGCCGTACAGGATGTCGGCGATCAGGTTGAAGATCACGATCAGGAAGGCAAAGATGAAAGTCAGCGTCATCACGCCCGGCAGGTCGTTGGCGAAAAGCCAGGTGATCAGCAGCTGGCCGATCCCGTTCACCTTGAACACGTTTTCGGTGATGATGGCGCCGCCAAAGATCGAGGGCACGTTCAGCGCGATCACGGTGACGACCGGGATCATCGAGTTGCGCAGAACGTGCACGCCGACAACCACCGCCTCGGACAGGCCCTTGGCGCGGGCGGTGCGGACGTAATCCTGGTTGAGGTTGTCCAGCATCGAGGCGCGCATGTAGCGGCTGATCTGCGCGGTGGTCTGCAACGCCAGGACCATCACCGGCATGACCATTTGTTGCAGCTGCGTCTTGAAACTGGACCAGTCGTTGACGACCAGTGTCGTGTCATAGATCGACGGGAACCAGCCCAGCTGCACCGAGAAGATCACGATCAGCAGCGGCCCGGTGAAGAACGGCGGAATGGAAAAGCCGATCATCGTGATGAAAGTGCCGGCCTGGTCGAACACCGAATAGTGGCGATAGGCCGAGTAGATGCCGATCGGCAGCGCGATCAGGATACCGACGACATAGGCCATGCCCACCACCCACAGCGTCTGCGGGATGCGCTGCACGACGATGTCCATCACCGGCGAGCGGGTCTGCCAGGACAGCACGCGCAGTTCGCCCTGGTACAGCTGGGTATCGGGCAGCCAGCCCAGCAGCCAGCTTTCGCGGGTCAGCCAGTCGATCAGAACCTTGGGTTCGACCCAGGCGATCTGCACCAGCCATTTCCAGTACTGGACCAGCGGCGGTTGGCCCACACCAAGCGCTTCGCGCATCTTGGCGCGCACTTCGGGCGGGATTGTCAGGGGCTGGTCGGCCAGCGGATCGCCAGGCGCCAGTTGCAAGACCATGAAAATGGCGAGGCTGATGAACAGCAGCGTCGGGATGGCCAGGACCAGGCGACGGATGGCGAATGTAAGCATGGGATCTGCACGCTCGGGCTTGAGACGGCGAAACGGGCGGGCGCATGACACACCCGCCCCGCGGATCGGGACGGGCCCGAAGGCCCGTCCGTCTCAGGTCAGTTGGACTTGATACGGAACCAGTCCGCAGCGTTCCACAGTTCGCTGTCCCAGGTGTTCAGCGCAACACCGCCCAGGGTGACGGCATGCGCCGAGACGCGACCGCGATCGACCAGCGGAACGACGGTGTAGCTGTCCTTGGTCAGCATGTCGTTCAGGCGCTTGGCGATATCGCCGCGCTTGGAAAGCTCGCCGGTGCGGGCCAGCTCGTCCAGCAGAGCGTCGTAGGCCGGATCGCAGAAGCGGTTGATGTTCTCTCCCTGCCACTGCGACGACGGCTTCGGCTCGTTGCCGCAGCGGTACATCGACAGGTACGACTGCGGGTCGGTGCCGTCGAAGTTTTTGGCGTACATTTCGACGTCGGCATAGAACTTCTGGAAGGTGTCGGGCGAACCCGGGTCACCACCGAAGTAGACCGAAGCGTCGATGTTGCGCAGTTCGGTTTCAACACCGATCTCCGACCACCACTCCTTGATCACCGCCTGGAAGTCCTGACGGACGGCGTTGGTCGAGGTCTGATACAGGATCGACATCTTCTTGCCGTCCTTGTCGCGGATGCCGTCGCCGTCGGAGTCGGTCCAGCCGGCCTCTTCCAGCAGCGCCTTGGCGCCTTCGATGTCCTGCGCCAGGCAGTCGGTGTTGTCAGACGCGTAGTTGGCCGGCGCCGGCACAAGGTTGCAGGTCGGACGACCGGCCTGACCGTAGCCCAGTTCAACCAGCAGGGCGCGGTCGATGGCCATCGACAGGGCCTTCCGCACGCGCACGTCGCTCAGGAACGGGTGCGGATGCGCCACGGTCGAACGCTCGCCCTCGGGCAGATCCGGCGACGGGTCGGTCATGTTCATCTCGATCCGCTCGACCAGCGTGCCGAATGCCGAAACCGGGGTGCCCTTGCCGCCTTCGGCGATGGACTTGATGACATCGGGTGCCAGCTGCAGGTTCCAGGCATAGTCGAATTCGCCGGTCTGCATGACAGCGCGCGCCGCCGCCTCGGCATCGCCGCCGCCCTTGAAGGTCAGCTTGGCGAAGGCCGGCTTGGCCGGGTCACGGTAGTTGGGGTTGGCTTCCATGGTGATCACGTCGTTCGGGCGGAATTCCACCACCTTGAACGGACCGGTACCGATGGGGTTGAAGTTCTGCTCGGTGCAGGACGAGGCGTTGGCGCCCATGCAAGCTTCGAACTGAGCCTTCTGGATGATCGGCGACTGGCCACCCATGAACGGACCATAGGGGTTGGGCGTCGGTGCCTTGAAGGTGACCTTGACGGTCAGCGGGTCGATCACGTCGACCGAGCCGACGCCGTCGAACTTGGCCAGCTGCGCGCAGCCGCCCGACGGGTCCATGCAGTAGTCGGCGGTGAATTTCACGTCTTCGGCGGTGAACGGGGTGCCGTCCGACCACAGCAGGCCTTCCTTGATCTTCCAGGTGATCGAAGTCAGGTCAGCGCTGACGCCGCCGTTTTCCACGGTGGGAATCTCGGTTGCCAGGTAGGGCACCAGTGCGCCATCCGGATCATAGCGGCCCAGCGGCTCGATCACGAGGGAGGCGGACTCGATGTCCTTGGTCCCGCTGGACAGGTACGGGTTCAGGATCGACGGCGCCTGCCAATAGATGATCTTGACCTCGCCATCTGCGCCGCGCTCGGCGAACGCCGCAGGGGCCAACCCCGCCGCGGCCACAGCGCCAAGCATCAATGTTTTGAGTTTCATGCAGTTTCTCCGTGTTGGGCACATGTTGTGCGTTTTTATCGTTATACCGGCCAAGGCCCGCGCGTGGCTTGGACAACCGGTTGGCGTGCAACCGTTCGCGGCCAGCGGACCGCGGCCCTTGCCCCGGTCATGCGGCCATCGAAACATCTTTTGAGCAAAATGCAAGACTTTGCCTTGGGTCACCCTCGCGCGGGGTTTGACAGTTTTTTGAACTTGCGACTAGGTTTTGCACAACAGCCCACCAATGTCAGGGAGTGGCCATGCTGGACCATCCGATTGCCCGGATCGAAAATCTTCGGGTCACCTTCCAGACCAAGTCGGGCCCCGTCGTGGGCGTCAAGAACGTGTCGTTCGAAGTCAACCCGGGCGAGACGGTCTGCGTTGTCGGCGAGTCCGGGTCGGGCAAGTCCGTTTCATCGCTGTCGCTAATGCGGCTGGTGGAATACGGCGGTGGCGAGATCAGCGGCGGCAAGCTGCTGTTCGAACGCAAGGACCACGGCACGCTGGACCTGGCGAGCGCCGACACCGACCTGATGCGCACGATCCGCGGCAATGAGATCGGCATGATCTTCCAGGAGCCGATGACGGCGCTGAACCCGGTGTTTACCGTCGGCCGGCAGCTGACGGAGGGGCTGCGGGTGCATCTGGACCTGTCCAAGGCCGAGGCAGAGGAGCGCGCCCTCGATCTGCTGCGCCAGGTGCGCATCCCCGAGCCCGAGCGCCGGCTGAAGCAATACCCGCACGAGCTGTCGGGCGGGATGAGGCAGCGCGTGGTCATTGCCATGGCGCTGGCCTGCAAGCCGCGTCTGCTGATCGCGGACGAGCCGACAACCGCGCTGGACGTGACGATCCAGGCGGAAATCCTGGCGCTGATGGACCGTCTCAAGCGCGAAACCGGCACGGCGGTGATCTTCATCACCCATGACATGGCGGTGGTCGCGCAGATGGCCGACCGCGTGGTGGTGATGTTCCGCGGCGAAAAGGTAGAGGAAGGCCCGGTCCAGCAGATCTTCGAGGCACCGCAGCACAACTATACCAAGGCGCTGCTGGCGGCGGTGCCGAAGCTGGGCGAGATGTCGGGCACCGAGCTGCCCCGCCCGATGCGCCTGCTGGGCCATGAAAACGACACGCTGCGCCCGATCGAGGGCAAGAAGGAAACGCTGCTGGAGGTCAAGAACCTGACCACCCGCTTTCCGGTCTACGGCGGCTTCTTCCGCCGGCTGGTGGCCAATGTGCACGCGGTCGAGGACATCTCTTTCCGCATTCGAAAGGGGCAGACGCTTAGCCTGGTGGGCGAATCGGGATGCGGCAAATCCTCTGCCGGGCGCTCGATCCTGAGGCTGGTGCAGCCGCTGTCGGGACAGGTCCTGCTGGATGGCACCGACGTTCTGAAGCTGAAGGACGGCGCGCTGCGCGAGGCCCGTCGCGACATGCAGATGATCTTCCAGGATCCCTTTGCCTCGCTCAACCCTCTGCGGCAGCTGATCGACCAGGTGGCCGAGCCGCTGTACAACTTCGGCTCTCCCAGCCGGTCCGAGGTCGAGGACCGCGTTGCCGGCCTGTTCGACCGGGTGGAGCTGCCGCGCAGCTTCATGCGCCGTTACCCGCACGAGCTGTCAGGCGGTCAGCGCCAGCGCATCGCCATCGCCCGCGCCCTGGCACTCAAGCCCAAGCTGATCGTCGCCGACGAGGCAGTCTCGGCGCTGGACGTGTCGGTGCAGGCGCAGGTGGTCAACCTGATGATGGAGCTGCAACAGGACCTGGGGATCTCCTACCTGTTCATCAGCCATGACATGGCCGTGGTCGAGCGTGTCAGCCACACCGTGGGCGTGATGTATCTGGGCCGCATCGTCGAGATCGGCCCGCGCCGCGCGGTCTTCGAGAACCCGCAGCACCCCTATACCCAGGCGCTGATGAAGGCCGTGCCGATCGCCGATCCGACGCAACGCAAGTCGGAAAAGGATCTGAACTTCAAGCCGATCCCCTCGCCGATCCACCCCGCCGGGTACAAGCCCGCGCCCTCGGAATACCGCGAGGTTTCGCCCGGGCACCTGATCCTGACCACCGACAGCGGTTACTGAGATGATCGCGATCCACCCGCTGACCCCGGCGCGGTGGACAGCCTTCGAGGCACTGTTCGAAGCCCAGGGTGTCACGCGCGATTGCTGGTGCATGTGGTGGCGCGTCACCGCCCAGAATTGGCGTGCCGGCAGTCCCGAGGATCGCCGCGACGCCTTCCGCAATCTTTGCCAGACCGAGCCGCCCGGTCTGCTGGCCCTTGATGGCGACAGCGCGGTGGGATGGGTGCAGATCACCCCGCGCGCCGCGATCCCGCGTTTTGGCGCCAGCCGCGCGGGCCGCGCCGCCCCGGGAACCGATCCCGCGGCGGTCTGGGCCGTCTCCTGCTTCTTCGTCACCCGCAGCCACCGCCGCCAGGGGCTGATGACCCGTCTCGCCCGCGCCGCCTGCGAGCACGCCCGCGACCGCGGCGCGCAGGCGGTCGAGGCTGCGGCCCACCTGCCGGCGGACCGGTTGCAATGGTCCGACGGGTTCACCGGAATGGTTCCGGCGCTTGCCCGCGCCGGTTTCGTCGAATCCGGCCCGCGCCAGGGCAACCGGGTGCCCATGCGCTGGACCCCGCCGCCGGGTTGAAAAAGAAACCGCTGCATACTCTGCCGCGTCGGCGCAGAACCTGTGGCCTTGATCCCGTTGAGATCCGGAACCACGGGCCAATACGCGCCCCCGGCATGGGAAATCGTTCCGCAAATCCGGCACGAACGAGCCGATGAGCCCCTTGATCTGGCAAGAGTTTCCGGGCAACCCGGAACAAATTCCCGGAAAACTGGAATCCTGCCATGTTCGAATCGCTCGGTTTCGAAACCCTCACCGCCCCGCAGGCCGCCGTCTGGTTCGGCCTGATTGTCGGCATCGTTTTCGGCGCCCTGGCCGAACGCACCCGGTTCTGCCTGCGACGCGCGCTGATCGGCGAGGATCGCCGCGCCGCGGGCGGCGTGTGGCTGATCGCGCTTGCTGCTGCGCTGCTCGGCACGCAGGGCGCCGTGGCGCTCGGCTGGATCGATTTCGCCGGCAACCGCTTCCTGGCGCCCGACCTGCCCGTGCTGGCCATCGTCGCCGGCGGGCTGATGTTCGGCATCGGCATGGTGCTGACCCGCGGCTGCATTTCGCGGCTGACGGTCCTGGCGGCCACCGGCAACCTGCGCGCCGCGCTCTGCGTGCTGCTCTTTGCCGTCGCAGCCCATGCCACGATGAAGGGTGCCCTGGCGCCGCTTGCCCAGGCCCTTTCAGCACCGGCGATACCGCTGGGCGAGGCCAGCAGCCTTGCCGCGCTGCCTGGCGGTGCCGCGTTCTGGACGCTGGCGCTGGCCCTGCCCGCGCTCGCCTTTGCGCTGCGCTCGGGCAACCACCCGCTGGCGCTGGCCGGCGGCATTGCCATCGGCCTGCTGGTGCCGCTCAGCTGGGTCGGCACCGGCCTGGTGCTCTATGACGATTTCGATCCGATCCCGATGGCCTCGCTCGGCTTCACCGGCCCGCATACCGAAACCCTGTTCTGGACCATCGCCGGCACCGCCGTGCCGCCGGGCTTTGGTACCGGCCTTGTCGGCGGCACGTTGCTGGGCGCCTTTGCCACCGCCCGGGCGTTCGGCGTCACCGCGCTGCTCAGCTTCACCGCGCCGCGCCAGACCCTGCGCTACGGGCTCGGTGCGCTGATGATGGGCAGCGGTGGCGTTCTGGCCGGCGGCTGCACCGTGGGTGCGGGTCTGGCTGGCGTGCCGACGCTGGGCGTCGCCGCGTTGCTTGCCCTCGCCGCCATCGTTGCCGGCGGCCTGCTCGGACAGGCGCTGCTGGGGCGCGATGCCTCCGTCCCGTCCCTGGTTCCGGCCCGCTAAGCCCAGGCCCGGCTTCTTCTTGCCCAAATACCCCGGGGACGCTTGCCGCATGGCAAGCGGGGGCAGAGCCCCGCCGGGGGGCGCAGCCCCCCGAATTCCGGCCAGGCGCGCCGGGGGCCTGCCCCCCGGTGCGCCTGGTCAATGGCGCGAACGATCGACCTTGTGGTGAATGCGCCGGATCATCAGCCACACCAGAGCCACCACCGGCACGGTGACCAGTGCCATCACCCAGCCCTTGCTCAACCCGGTCCAGTCCGTGACCGGGTACAACAGGTAGCTGACCAGCGACACGGCGTAATAGCTGATCGCCACCACCGACAGCCCCTCGACCGTCTTTTGCAGCTGCAACTGCAAATCCGCCCGCCGGTCCATGCTTTCCAGAAGCTGCTGGTTCTGGGCCGAGCGCTGCACCTCGACGCGGGTGCGCAGCAGGTCGCTGGCGCGCATCGCCCGGGCCGACATCGCCTCCAGGCGCTTCTCGGCGGATTTGACCGTGCGCATCGCCGGATCGTAGCGGCGCATCATGAACTCGACAAAGGTCTGCCGGCCATCAAAGCGGGCCTCGCGCATCACCCGAATGCGCTCGATCACCAGCGCCTCGTAAGCGGCGGTCGCGCCGCGGCGGAAGGCGGTCTGTGCCGACAGATGCTCCAGCTCGGCCGAGACCTTCAGCAGCTTGGCCAGGGTGCGTTCGTCCGGCTCGTCCTGCCGCGCCATCTCGTCCATCAGCCGGGTCAGGTCGCCGTCGATCTCACCCATCCTTGGCGAAACCTCGCGCATCTTGGAAAAGCCCAGCATCGACAGCGTCTTGTAGGCCTCGATCTCGCAAAGCCGCTGCATGATCCGGCCGATCCGCCGGGCGCCGGTATCCTCGGCCACGAAGATGGCAAAGCGGGTGTGTCCGGCCGGGTCGATGTGGAAATCCGCCGCCACCGTCATCGCGTCGTCCAGCACGCTGCTGGCGGCCAGGCTTTCCAGCACGAACCAATCGTTCAGCGACTGCACGATCTGCGACTTGTCGTGACGTGGCACGATACGGATCATCGCCGATGAGATCCGCGTGCCGGGGATGCGCGCCAGCCAATCTTCGGGAAAGACCCCGAAGTCCGCCGGGTCGAACGGGCGCGCGCCCAGGCCGGGCAGGATCGCCGTATAGGTGACGAACTCGGTGTGCTGTTCCCAGCGCAGCTCGTTCTGGCCGATGCGGCCCGAATAATGCGTGGCCCCCGGTTGTGGATGCGCCGTGCCATGGCGGTCCAGCAACTCGATCAGGTGCGCCCGGTCGGCGTCACGGTCGCGCGCGGCGGCGTCCTGCGGCTGCTTGATCGCCAGGAACACCGCGCGGCAGGGCGTCTGCAACGACGGGAAAGGCCGCGCGTGCAGCTCGTTCGACAGCGCATAGCGCAGCGGGTGATCTTCGAAACTGGGCATGGCGGCTCCGTCTCTCTTTCGGTTCGGATACGCCGCCGGCGGCTTTCATGCAAATGGAAAAACCCATTTCCATCAAACCGTTAATTGCACACCATCGTATGCATTCGCGCCGGGCGCCCTGCCCTGCTCAGCGGTCGGCCGGCTGCCACAGTTCGATCGGGTTGCCCTCGGGATCGGTCAGCCGGGCAAAGCGCCCGATTTCGCTGTCGCTGTCCTCGGCGATATCAACCACAACCCCGGCACGGCGCAGCTGCGCCGCCATCGCGTCGAGATTGGCGACGCGGAAGTTGATCATCCAGCGCCGGTCGGCGGGGAAATAGTCGCTGTCCTTGGCGAAGGGCGCCAGCACCGTGGGCCCGGCCTCCTGCCGCCAGACCAGGTCGGCGGGGCTGTCGATGCCCAGCGTGTCGCGGTACCAGGCCGTCAGCTTGGCGGGGTTTTCCGCCCTGAAGAACAGACCGCCGATCCCCGTAACCTTTTCCACCTGTCGCCCACCCCTGTTGCCGGATCGCCGTGTTGGCGGGCATTTGGCGGGGGATTGGCGTAAAGGTCAAGCACTTGGCCGCCGTGGCTTGACAGCCGGACACGGGCGCGGTGCTGTGCCCGGCAAGAGGAGACTGCCATGCCGACCCAACCTTCGCTGCGCCAGACTGCCCGCACCCTGTTTGATGCGGCCGTGGCCGCCGCCGATCCGGCCGCTGCGCTGCACCGGGCGTTGGCGCGCGCGCCGTTGCCGCGTCCCGGTCCGGGCGGGCGACTGATCGCGATCGCCGTGGGCAAGGCCGCCCCGGCGATGATGACCGCGCTGCTGGAGCATGTCACCACCCCGTGCGAGGCGCTGGTGGTCACGCATCACGAGAACGGCGCAACGGTGCCCGGCGCGCATGTGATGCGTGCCGGCCACCCGGTGCCCGATGCCGCGGGGCTGGCGGCAGGCGAGGCGGTGATGGCGCTGCTGCGCGCGGCGGGTGCGCAGGACCGGGTGGTCGCATTGATTTCCGGCGGAGGCTCGGCGCTGCTGCCGGCGCCTGTTCAGGGTGTGACTCTGGCGGACAAGCAGGCGGTCAGCCGGGTGCTGCTGGGCGGCGGGCTGGACATCACCGAGATGAACCTGGTGCGCCAGCAGCTGTCGCAGCTGAAGGGCGGCGGCCTGCTCCGGCTGGCCGCGCCGGCGCCGGTGACGGGGTACCTGCTGTCTGATGTCATCGGCGATGACCTGCGGGTGATCGCCAGCGGCCCCACCGTGGGCCCTGTCGGTACGCGGGCCGAGGCGGTGGCACTGCTGCAATCGCGCGGGCTGTGGCAGGCCCTGCCCGAAGCGGCACGGCAGGCGCTGAGCGGTGGCGGCGATACCGGCCCGCTGCCGGCGGCGGTGAATACGCTGATCTGTTCCAACCGGCAGTCGCTGGAGGCGATGCGCGCAGCGGCACATGGGATGTCTGCCGGGATCGTCACCGATACGCTGACCGGCGACGTGGCCGAGGCAGCGGCGCGCATTGTCGCCAGCTTCAGCGAGCCCAAGGCGCCGCGCGCCTGGCTTTTCGGCGGCGAGACGACGGTGGTGCTGCGCGGCACCGGGCGCGGTGGCCGCAACCAGGAGCTGGCCCTGCGGGTGGCGCAGGCGATGCCGGCCGAAACCCGGTGCGACTGGGTCTTCTTGTCGGGCGGCACCGACGGGCGCGACGGGCCGACAGAGGCCGCGGGCGGGCTGGTCGATAGCGGCACCGTTGGGCGTATTGCGGCAGCTGGGGGCAACCTGGCGGCGCTGCTGGCCAATAACGACAGCCATGCCGCGCTGGCGCTGGCGGGCGATCTGCTGATCACGCAGGCGACGGGTACCAACGTGGCCGATGTGCAGGTGCTGCTGGCAGCACCCCGGACCTAGGGGCGCGGCGGCGGGCAGCGACCTGCCCCGGCCCCCTGCGCGATGTCAGCCGAACAGCAGCGTCACGCGCCGGTTCTGCTTGCCCTTGTTTTCGATCTTGCCCAGCTTCAGCGCGCCGATTTCGCCAGTGCGGGCGACATGGGTGCCGCCGCAGGGTTGCAGGTCCACCTGCTCGGCCCCGGCACCGATCCGGATCAGCCGCACCCGGCCCTGGCCGCGCGGCGGGCTGACCGACATCGTCTTGACCAGTTCGGGGCGCGCGTCGAGATCGGCTTCGGTGATCCAGTCTTCCTGAACCGGCAGATCGCGGTCCACCAGGGCGTTCAGCGCAGCCTCTACCGCATCGCGGTCGCCGGGCGCCTCGGGCATGTCGAAGTCAAGCCGCCCGCGATCAGCCGCGATCGAGCCGCCGGTTACACCGAACGGCAGCACGACCGACAGCAGGTGCAGGCCGGTGTGCATCCGCATGTGTCGATGGCGCCGTTCCCAGTCCAGTTCCTGGCGCACCGTGGCTCCAACGGGCGGCAGCCGCGCCGGTTCGGCCGGCACCAGCACGATGGACGCGCCATCCCCCTTGACCGTGGTGGCAATGGCCAGCGTGCCGCCATCCCAGGCCAGCGAGCCGCTGTCGCCGGGCTGACCGCCACCCAAGGGGTAGAACACCGTCCGGTCCAGCACGATACCGCCTTCGGGCGTGTGGGCGGTCACGCGGGCCTCGGCCTCGCGCAGGTACGGGTCGGCGCGGAACAGGGCTTCGGTCATAGGGTCTCTCCTTCGCCGTCGCCGTCATCGGGGTCGAGCGGGACCGAGGGCGCGGGCCGGGCCTGCGCCGACGCGGTTGCCGCGTGATGCTCCGGCGCCCGGCGCGGCGGTTGCAAGGCTGTGGCCAATGCCTCGGGGTTGCGCAGCCAGATGTCGCGCTGGGCATAGGGGATCTCGATCCCTTCCTCGGCAAAGCGGCGGGCGATCTCGTGGTTGACGTCCGACAGCACGATCATCTTCTTGAACACGTCGCGCAGCACGGCGCGCACCTCGAACTCCAGCGCATCGGCGCCGAAGCGCACGAAGCTGACCAGCGGTTCGGGGTTGGTCAGCACGTAGTCGTTCTCGCGCACGATGCGCGACAGGATCTCCTCGACCTTGCGCGTGTCGGTGCCATAGGCCACCCCGACCGATATCGTCACCCGGCCGATGGAATTGCCGCGGGTGTAGTTGGTCACCGTGCCCGAGACGAAATCGCCGTTGGGCACGATCACGTCCGTGCGGTCAAAGGTTTCGATCCGGGTCGAGCGGACCGAGATGTCCTTGACGATACCCTGCTGGCCGCCAACCTCGATCCAGTCGCCTTCGGAAATCGGCCGTTCGATCAGCAGGATGATGCCGGCGACGAAGTTCTGCACGATGTTCTGCAGGCCAAAACCGATGCCGACCGACAGCGCACCGGCGACGATGGCAAGCGATGACAGGTCAAGCCCGGTGGCGGTGATGGCGATCAGCGCCGCCAGGAATATGCCCAGGTACCCGACGCCCGACACCACCGCGTTGCGCACGCCGGGGTCCAGCCGCGTCTTGGGCAGAACGGTGTTGCGCAGCGCGCCCTGTGCGACCCGGGTCAGCCCGTAGCCGGCGGCAAACACCAGGATCAACGTCAGGAAATCGCTGGGCGAAACCCGCGTTTCACCCAGTTGCACGCCTTCCAGGAAGCGGGCCCACAGTTCGGTCAGGTCGGCCCGGCGGGCGCCCCAGATCAGCGCCAGGACCGGCATCGACGCCAGGATCAGCACAAAGCCGCCCAGCACCGGGAACAGGCTGTCGCCCTCTTTCGAGCTGCGGCCGGTGGCCATTTCGTAAACGTCGTTCAGCAGGCGCTGAAGAACCATCACCACCGAGGCGACGAACAGCGACAGCACCGCCGGATAGATCAGCGAGGTGCCGGCATTGCCATAGCCCACCGCCGACATCACCGTGCCGCCGACCGCGATCAGCATCACGACCCTGCCCAGCAGCCGCAGCAGCCGGTTGCGGAACAGGATGCTGTCGGGTGCGCTGCCGTCCTCGGTCTGCTCGGCGCGGTGCGCCCCGGCGATGCTGGACAGGATAAGGCCCAGCCGGAACAGGATCAGCGCGCAGCCGGCCAGGATCGGAAAGTCGAGAACCGCCAGAGTTTGCGGCGAAAACTCTGCGTGCTGATCCAGCAACGCCACCGATGACCGCAGCACCAGAAGGATGCTGAGGATGTTGAAATAGGTCCGCGCCTCGGCCCGCTGAAAGGCGGGCAGCGCGATGGCGGCCATCTTCTCGTCGCGGGCAAAGCTTTGATCGGCGAGCCAGCGCACGAAAAGCAGCAGCGCGCCGATGGCGGGGATCGCCTCGACGAAGGGGCGCGTGCGCGGGCCGAACATGCCCGTCGCCTCGGCCGCGGCGACAACCGCGACAAGCCCCAGCAGCGGCAGCAGGATCTGCCCGAGCGAAACCAGCAGGCTCCACACCCCCATGCCGCGCCGTGCGCCATGGCGGAAACGGGTCGCCAGCCTGTCGCCCCAGGTGCGGCCGCGCATCACCAGGATGCCGGCCAGCGCCAGAAGCATGACGATCAGCGGCAGGTTGTTGCGCAGCTTGGCGCGCTGCACTTCCGAACTCCAGGCCTGGCGCACTTCGTCAAAGCCGGCCAGCAACGCGGCGGCCAGATCCTCGACCGCGCCCGGCCAATGGGTCGGGCTGAGCGGCGTCGGCCCAAGTTCCAGCAGCTTGTCGGCCTGGCGTTCGCGGATCGCGCTGTCGATCTCTCCGATCAGGCCGTTGGCCTCGGTATAGGCTTCCTCGGCGCGCTGGATCGGCGCCTTCAGCTTGGCCAGCTGTTCCGAAAGCTCGGCCCGCCGCTTGACGATCAGCTCCGGCTCCTCGCCGCTTTCCGGCACCGGGCCCAGCGCCTCTATCTGCGATTCCAGCGTGGCGACGCGGCTTTGATTGTCGCTTTGCGCCTTCAGGAAGTTGGCGCGCCAGTCGGCCAGCTCCTTGCGCAGCGCCTCCAGCGCGTCATCCGAGGCGCCTCCGGATTCCAGCACGCTGTTGGCCCGGTCAGAGACACCGGCCCAGGCATCGTAGTCGATTGCAGTCTGGGCCTGTGCGGACAGGCCCAGAACCAGGACGAAGAGCGCGGCCCAAAGGCCGGTGAGGACGCGTGCAATCATGCGTCTTCGAACACGCCCGGGATGCTGGCCGGCGCGCGGTCGATCCAGGACGGTACCGGCAGGCCCTTGCCCTTCAGGAAGGCTGGGTTGAACAGCTTGGACTGGTAGCGCGTGCCGTAATCGCACAGCACCGTCACGATGGTGTGCCCCGGCCCCATCTGCTGTGCCATCCGGATCGCGCCGGCGACGTTGATCCCGGACGAGCCCCCAAGGCACAGCCCTTCGTCGGCCAGCAGATCGAACACCACCGGCAGCGCCTCGCTGTCAGGGATGTTGAACGACATGTCGGGTGTGAAACCTTCAAGGTTGGCTGTGATGCGCCCCTGCCCGATCCCCTCGGTGATCGAGTCGCCCTGTGCCTTGTGCTCTCCGGTGGTGTAAAAGCTGTGCAGGGTCGCTCCGTCAGGGTCGGCCAGGGCAATCTTCACGCCCTTGGGCTGAAGCGCCATCGCCACCCCGGCCAGCGTCCCGCCCGAGCCAACGGCGCAGACAAAGCCATCGACCTTGCCGCCGGTCTGGTTCCAGATCTCGGGGCCGGTGCCCTCGATATGCGCCTGGCGGTTGGCGACGTTGTCGAACTGGTTGGCCCAGATTGCACCATTGGGTTCGGATTTGGCAAGTTCTTCTGCCAAGCGGCCGGAATAGCGCACGTAATTGTTCGGATTTCGATAGGGTGCCGCAGGCACCTGAACCAGCTCCGCCCCCGCCAGCCGCAGCATGTCCTTCTTTTCCTGGCTTTGGGTTTCGGGGATGACGATCACCGTCTTGAACCCCATGGACGCGCCCACCAGCGCCAGGCCGATGCCGGTATTGCCCGCCGTGCCCTCGACAATCGTGCCGCCGGGGCGCAACAGGCCCTTGGCCACGGCATCGCGGATGATGAACAGCGCGGCGCGGTCCTTGACCGACTGACCGGGGTTCATGAACTCGGCCTTGCCCAGGATGGTGCAGCCGGTCATCTCCGACGCCTTGCGGAGCTTGATCATGGGCGTATTGCCGACAGCCTGGGCCAGATCCTGAGCGATGGACATGGGCGGCTCCTTCCTTTGCCGAATTCCTTGGAACTCAGGTGTAGGGCGCGGAGTGCGGGAACTCAAGCCAAGCCGCTCAGCCGCGTTCTTTCGCGGCCCAGCCACAGCAGCATCATCGCCAGCGGGCCGGCGTTGATCTCTCCGCTTTCCAGCAGCGCCATCGCCTCGTCATAACTCATCAGATGGGCGCGGATGTCCTCGTGCTCGTCGTCCAGCCCGCCGATCCGCCCGTCGCCGTCCTGCAAGTCGGCCAGCCCCAGGAAGCAATGGAAATACTCCGACGAATAGCCGGGTGAGGCATAAACCTTCATCATCGGCTCGATCCGGTGCAGGTCCAGGCCCGCCTCTTCCATCGCCTCGCGGCGAACGCAGTCCTCGGGCGCCTCGCCGGCGTCGACAAGCCCGGCAATCGGCTCGAACACCCAGGGATGCGGGTCGCGCCTGCTCAGCGGGCCAAAGCGGAACTGTTCGATCAGCAACACCCGGTCGCGGACCGGATCGTAAGGCAGCAGCAGGGCGGCGTCATAGGCGACAAAAGCCTCGCGCCGTATCGTCTCGCTCATCGTGCCGTCAAAGCGGCGGTGGCGCACCTCGAAGCTGCGCAGGGCAAAAAACCCGTCAAACCCCTCGGGGCGCGGGGCATAGTCGATGTCGTCCCAGCCATAGCCGCTGCGCCGGGTGGTTGGCACGGGCGCCTGGCCCAGGTGCCGGCCCCAGGCACGCGCCAGGATATACGGCCAGATCAGCCGCACCCGCGCGCCGTCTATCTGGCCGCATTGGCGCAGGAACTCGCCCGCCGCATCCACCGTCACCGCGCCCCATTGCGCCACCCAGGCCGACAGATCCCAGGGCGCGCCGGGTTGCCAGGCGCCGTCCTGCGCGAAATAGACCATCGCGGTGACCGGCCCGCCGGGAGTTTCAACCGTCATCGGGCGCAGGTCGTACAGATAGCCGCTTTCGTAGAAGTCGAGCCGCGTGACATCCGCCTCGGTCAGCCCCTGCACCACCAGCCCCGGTGCAAACCGGTCTGGCGCGGCGTGGATGATCGGAAAGCTTTCACCGGCAACCTGCGAAACGCTGTGCCCGGCCAGCTGGCCGGGGGTTATCGTCAGATTCGCCAGGTCATGGCCCAGCACCGCGCGCAACAGCGGTTCGTGGCACAGGGTGCCATAAAAAAACAGCGTCTGCATGGGCGCTTATCTCCAGGCGCGGCCGGCCATCTCGGTCAGCAGCCCAGCCACGACCGCGCCGATCAGAAGCGACAGGATGATGTTGGTGTCAGCCAGGTAGCTGGCATATTCGTACATCTTCAGAAAGACTTCGGCAAAGGCCTCCATCGGATCCCTGAACCGGCGCGCCAGCGCGTCGATGATCATCTTGTACGCACCGAAGACGAAAAGCGCCCAGAACACCAGCACCACCGTGGCAGTGATGCCGTTGTTGATGCCCGCGGTCCAGCCCCGCCCGGCGCGCGAGCCCAGCACGATCCAGCCGGTCAGCAGACCCAGCCCCGCCGTGACCTCGCTCATCTTGCCGGTGT
>JAGRMT010000166.1 GCA_020441125.1 Roseivivax sp. | reverse complement strand
GCGCTGGCGATCAAGCAGGCGCGCGGCGACCTGATAGAAGCGATCTTCCTGATCCGGGCCTACCGTACAACGCTGCCGCGGTTCGGCTATACCGCGCCGATCAACACCGCCGCGATGGCGGTCGACCGGCGCATCTCGGCCACGTTCAAGGATCTGCCCGGCGGTCAGGTGCTGGGGCCGACGTTCGACTACACCCACCGGCTGCTGGATTTCAAACTGGCGGCAGAGGGCAATCCGGACCCCGCCCCCCAGAGCGAGGCCACGGCGGGGCCGGTGCCACATGTGACCGGCTTTCTGAACCGCGAGGGGCTGATCGAAACCGAACCGGCCAACGACACGCCGCCCCCCGATCTGACACGCGATCCGCTGGAACTTCCGGCCGAGAGGGCGCTGCGGTTGCAGGCGCTGGCGCGGGCGGACGAGGGCTTTACCCTCGCGTTGGCCTATTCCACCCAGCGCGGTTATGGCCGCACCCACGCCTTTGTCGGCGAGCTGCGCATCGGTGCCGTAGAGGTCGAGATGGAGATCCCCGAGCTGGGCTTTGCCATTGCCCTGGGCGAGATCACCGTGACCGAATGCGAGACGGTGAACCAGTTCAAGGGTTCCAAGACCGAGCCGCCGCAATTCACGCGCGGCTACGGTCTGGTGTTCGGCCTGTCGGAGCGCAAGGCGATTTCGGTTTCGCTGGTCGACCGGGCCTTGCGCTGGCAGGAGCTGGGCGAGGACAACACCGGTGCCCCGGCACAGGACGCCGAATTCGTGCTGTCCCATGCCGATACGATCCAGGCGACGGGCTTTCTGGAGCATATCAAGCTACCGCATTACGTCGACTTCCAGTCCGAGATGGAGCTGGTTCGCCGGATGCGGCGCGAAGCACAGGCCGGCACGACGCGGGAGAAGATGGAATGAACCCCCAGCGCCCAGACAATGAAGCCGCCTACAACTTTGCCTACCTCGACGAGCAGACCAAGCGGATGATCCGCCGTGCCATCCTGAAAGGGCTTGCGATCCCCGGATACCAGGTGCCCTTTGCCAGCCGCGAGATGCCGATGCCTTATGGCTGGGGCACGGGCGGGGTTCAGATCTCGGCCGCGGTGTTGACGCCCGAAGACCGTTTCAAGGTGATCGACCAGGGAGCCGACGATACCACCAACGCCGTTTCGATCCGGGCCTTCTTCCAGCGCACCGCCGATGTGGAGACGACCACCCGCACCGCCGAGGCAACGGTGATTCAGACCCGCCACCGCATCCCCGAGCAGGCGCTGACCGAAGGCCAGATCCTGGTCTACCAGGTGCCGATCCCGGAACCGTTGCGCTTTCTTGAACCGCGCGAGACAGAGACGCGAAGGATGCACGGGCTGCGCGACTACGGGCTGGTGCATGTCAAACTGTACGAGGACATCGCCCGCCACGGACATATCGCGACAGCCTATGCCTATCCGGTTCTGGTCGAGGGGCATTACGTGATGGACCCGTCGCCGATTCCGAAGTTCGACAATCCCAAGCTGTCGGACAACCCGGCGATCCAGCTGTTCGGCGCCGGGCGCGAGCAGCGCATCTATGCGCTGCCGCCCTACTCTGACGTGGTCAGCCTGGATTTCGAGGATCACCCGTTCGAGCCGTCCAAGGCCGATCACCCATGCGGGCTCTGCGGTGCCGAAGACAGCTATCTGGACGAAGTGATCGTTGACGATGCCGGCGGCCGGCTGTTCGTCTGCTCGGACACTGACTATTGCGAAACCCGACGTGCGCAGGGATTTCGCGGAAAGGACGCGGCATGAATTCCGACCGGGCCCTGCTGTCCGTGCGCGGGCTGACCAAGCGCTACGGTGCGCATGTCGGCTGTGCGGATGTCGCCTTCGATCTCTACCCCGGCGAGGTGATGGGCATCGTCGGCGAAAGCGGCTCTGGCAAGTCCACCCTGCTGGGCTGCATGGCCGGACACCTGGCCCCGGATAGCGGTCAGGTCATCTTTGACACGCGCGCGGCGGGCCCGCGCGACATCCTGACCATGTCAGAGCCGGAACGGCGGATGCTGACCCGAACCGACTGGGCCTTTGTGCATCAGCACGCACGCGACGGGCTGCGCATGGGGGTCAGCGCCGGTGGCAACGTGGGCGAACGGCTGATGGCGGTCGGCGCGCGAAACTACGGCGCGATCCGTGCCCGCGTGGCGGACTGGCTGGAGCGGGTGGAGATTGACGCCGGCCGGATCGACGACCGGCCCGCCACGTTCTCTGGCGGCATGCAGCAGCGGTTGCAGATCGCGCGAAACCTGGTGACCGGCCCTCGGCTGGCCTTCATGGATGAACCGACCGGCGGGCTTGACGTCTCGGTTCAGGCCAGGCTGCTGGACCTGCTGCGCGGGCTGGTGCGCGACATGGGCCTGTCGGCGGTGATCGTCACCCATGATCTGGCCGTGGTCCGTCTGCTGGCCGACCGGTTGATGGTGATGAAATCCGGCCGGGTGGTGGAAACCGGTCTGACCGACCAGGTGCTGGATGACCCCCAGCATGGCTATACCCAGCTTCTTGTCTCTTCCGTGTTGCAGGTCTGAGCGATGCTATATGCCTATAAACCCATCCCTGGCGGCCTGCACCCGCTGCACCCGGTCTCGGGCTCTCTGGCCGAAGAGGCAGAAGCTGCCGTTGCCCTGCCGGCCGAGGCGATCTGGCTGGACCTTCACCGGCCGCTGGATGCGCAGATCGCGGCCGTCAGCGCGCTGGGTGTTTCGGTTCCCAGCCTGGACGACATGGAAGAGATCGAGATTTCCAACCGGCTGTTTCAGCAGGACGGCACGGATTACATGACCGTGGTCGTGCCCGGCAGCGATGCGCAGGGCAACCCCACGGCGGGGCCTGTCACCTTCATGCTGTCGCCGCAACGGTTGATCACCGTGCGCCACCACGCCCCACGCCCGTTCGAGACCTATCCCACCCGTGCCGGGCGCGGCGCGGCAGGATGCAGCACGCCCGAACACGTGTTCCTGGGTCTGGTCGAAGAGATCATCGGCAGGCAGGCCGACGTGCTGGAAAGCGTCGGCAAGGCGCTGGACGGGGCCAGCCGCCGGACCTTTGGCAGCCAGACCGCCGCCAGCCCGGCAGAGTTGCGCGCCACGCTGCAAGAGGTCGGCCAGCAGGGCGAGATCCTGAACCGGGTGCGGCTGGCGGTGATGACGCTGGAACGCGCGCTGGCCTTCTTCGGTACGCAAAAGCGTGACAAGCCGGTCGAGACCCTGGTCAAGGCGATGACGCGCGACCTGGCGGCCCTGGCCGTTCACGCCGATTTCCTGTCAAACCGCGTCAGCCTGGCCGTTGACGCCGTGCTTGGCCTGATCAACCTGGCGCAAAACGCCACCGCGCGGATCATGTCCATCGTCGCCACACTGTTCCTGCCGCCGACGCTGGTCGCCTCTGCCTATGGCATGAACATCGAGGACATGCCGATGCAGCACGCTGTCTGGGGCTATCCCGCCGTGCTGGGGCTGATGATCGCCTCGGGCCTAGGCACCTATCTGTTCTTCAAGTGGAGGCGTTGGCTGTGATCAGGGTTCAGGACGTGTCAAAGACCTTTACGCTGCACAACCAGGGCGGCGCGGTCATCCGCGTGATGGAGGGCGCCATGCTGCAGGTGGCGCCGGGTGAATGCGTGGCGCTGACCGGCCCGTCCGGCGCCGGCAAATCGACCCTGATGCGGATGGTCTACGGCAATTACCTTGCGGCCTCGGGCGTGATCGAGGTGGGGGGCGTCGATGTCACCCGCGCCACCCCGCGAGAGATCCTGGCGCTGCGCCGGCACACGCTGGGCCATGTCAGCCAGTTCCTGCGCGTGGTACCGCGCGTGCCCACGCTGGATGTGGTGGCCGAACCGCTGCGCGCCTTGGGCACGCCGGCGGAAGCGGCGCACGCGGCCGCCGCCGCGTTGCTGCGGCGGCTGAACGTGCCCGAAGCCCTGTGGCGGCTTTCGCCTACCACCTTTTCGGGCGGCGAGCAGCAGCGCGTCAACATCGCCCGCGGCTTTGCCCATCCCTATCCGGCGCTACTGCTGGACGAGCCGACCGCCAGCCTGGATGCGGCCAACCGCGCGGTGGTGCTGGACCTGATCGATGAGGCCAAGACCCGCGGCGCGGCGATCCTGGGCATCTTCCACGACGAAGGGGCGCGCAATCGGGTCTGCGACCGCTGCGTCGATGTCGCCGCCTTCTGCCCGGGGCGGGCGGCGTGATGGCTGGGCGGCTGATCGCCATTGTCGGGCCTTCGGGCGTGGGCAAGGACAGTGTTCTGGCCGGGCTGCTGGCCGCCGATCCCGGGCTGTGCGCGGCCCGGCGCGTGATCACCCGCGCCCCCGAGCCGGGCGGAGAGGACCACGAACCGGTGGACGAGGCCGAGTTCCACCGCCGCCGCGCCGCGGGGGCGTTCAGCCTGTCATGGGGCGCGCACGGTCTCTATTATGGCATTGGCGTGGATGTGCCCGACCAGGTTGCCGCCGGGGCGCAGGTACTGGCCAACCTGTCACGCGGGGTGCTGGCCGAGGCCGGCACGGCGTTTGCAGCGCTGACAGTGCTGCATGTCACAGCCGAGCCGACGGTCCTGGCGGCCCGTCTGCGCGCCCGCGGGCGCGAGGATGACGCCGGCATCGCGGCGCGGCTGTCGCGCTCGGCCAAGCCCTTGCCGGCAGGGCTGGACATTCGCGAGCTGCGCAATGACGGCACGCTGGCAGAGGCGGTCAGCCGTGCCCGCGCCCTGCTTCAACCGGTGAGGGCATAGCGATGCACCAGCTCGAAGCGCCCGTCTTGCCGTTCGCCGCACAGGCACAGGCTGTCGATGGCGAATGCCTCCGGCAACGATGGCATCAGCCCGGCAATGCGCTGCTCTGCCTGCGCGATTGTGTCGGCGGGCAGCCGCCCCGTCAGCGTCAGGTGAAACCGGAACTGGTCGAGCACGTAGGGATAGCCCCACCGGAGCAGCAGCGCCTCTTGCCGCTGGGAAAGCCCGGCCTTGCGCCGCCGCTCAAGCTCGGTTGGTGCGGGCGGGCCGCGGAAATCGTCCAGCCCGGTCACACAGGCCGACGCCAGCTGCGCCAGCGCCTCGGTTTCCCCCGAAGGCACCAACGCCAGGAACCTGCCCAGCCGGGACAGCCGCAACGGGCCGCACCGCACCGGGGCATGCCGCGCCGCCAGGATTGCGACAGCCTGTTTCAGGTCTTCGGCGGTTCGATGCCCAGCCAGCCGGAACGGGGGCTTCAAAGTGCCGTGAAAGCCGTATTTGCTGGGGTCGGCTGTCATCGCCGCAGCACCTTCGGGTTGCGGCACCGGGGCGCCGGACGCGGCATCCCAGCCCAGCCACGACGCGCCGAACTGGGCCAGCGGGCCCTTGGGCGGAAGGTAATAGATTGCATAGCGGGAATAGCCTGACATGACCACGATCTCCCCTCCGGCGGCGCCGGCACAGCCCGGCCCCCTTCCTGTGGCAGAAGAAACCAGTCTCGCCAATGCCCGGATCGTGTTGCCCGACGGCGTGATCACCGGCACGCTGACCCTGTCGAACGGGGTCATCGCCGCGATCGAAGAGGGCGGCGCGGTCCCCGCCGGAGCGATCGACTGCGGCGGGGACTATGTGATCCCCGGCCTGGTCGAGCTACATACCGACAACCTGGAACGCCATATCGAACCGCGTCCCGGCGTGGACTGGCCGCACCTGGCGGCGATCCTGGCGCATGACGGAGAGCTTGCCTCGGCCGGGATCACTACGGTGTTCGACGCGATGCGGGTCGGGTCCATCCCCTCTGGCAACCGGTACCGCAAATACGCCCGGCCGGTGGCGTCCGAGCTGGCTGCACTGCACAGCGCCGGGGCGCTGCGCATCAGTCATTACCTGCACCTTCGGGCCGAGGTCTGCTCGGAAACGCTGATCGAGGAAATGGCAGAGTTCGGCCCGGATGACCGGGTTGGTATCGTCAGCCTGATGGACCACACACCAGGCCAGCGGCAATTCCGCGACCTGGCCAAGCTGAAGCACTACGTCGCCAACAAGCGCGGCATGTCGGATGCCGAGTTTGCCGACCATGTCGCCCATCTCAAGCATCTGCGCGCGGTGCATGGCGATGCACATGAGGCCGCCGCGGTGGCCGAGGCGCGCCGCTATGGTGCGGTACTGGCCAGCCATGACGACACAACCGGCGCGCAGGTGGCCGTTTCCGCTGCGCATGGCATCCGGCTGGCAGAGTTCCCCACCACGGTTGAGGCGGCGCAGGCCTGTCACGAACAGGGCATCGCCATCATGATGGGGGCGCCGAACATCATTCGGGGCGGCTCGCACTCGGGCAACGTCTCGGCGCTGGACCTGGCTGAACGCGGGCTGCTGGACGTGATCTCTTCCGATTACGTGCCTTCAGCGCTGCTGCTGTCCGCCTTCCGCCTGGCGCGGCTGTGGGACAACCTGCCGCGCGCGATCCGCACGGTCACCACCGCCCCCGCCCAGGCCACAGGGTTGAGCGACCGCGGGCGGCTGGACAAAGGGCTGCGCGCCGATGTGGTGCGGGTGGCCCAGGTGCAGGAAACCCCGGTGATCCGGGGAGTCTGGTCACGCGGGGTCAAGGTGGGATGAACCCGCCGCGTCGCGCCTGTGCCTGCCAAGGGGTTCAGGTGCCGCAATCGCTAGCGGTTATTTTTCACTCCCGCACTGAGTATGTTCAGATCACGACCCAGATCCCAAAGTTCGCGTTCGTGGTCTTTCGCGAATTTGGCGACGCCTTCCGCGACTTTGTTCATCGCTTTGACCGCGCCAAAGTAGTCTTCCTTGGCGGCCTTTGCGCCCTCGGTAATCGCGTCTTGCATGCTCTTGCTGACTCGGCTGAGTTCCTTCAGGTTCTTCTCAGAGTTCCTGCAGGCCTTTTGATAAGCTTTTCCTGCAATCTCAGCAGCTTGCGCGTCGCGCGGGCTTTTTGACTTTTCCGCTTTCTTGATTGCCTTTTCCAAAGTCTCGTACATGTTTTCAATCGCATTCGCGTCGTCGATCCCGCGCTTGATCTGCTGATCGAAAAACTTCGCCTCGTTTGTCAGTGCATCCGCATAAGTTTGCAGCCGCGATACAAGGTCTCTGGCGTTATCCGCAGAGACCTTGAAAGCCTTGAGCAGCCCGTCAAATTCG
The DNA here is from genome assembly GCA_020441125.1 of Roseivivax sp. Taxonomy (GTDB): domain Bacteria; phylum Pseudomonadota; class Alphaproteobacteria; order Rhodobacterales; family Rhodobacteraceae; genus Mesobacterium_A. The sequence continues at coordinate 1,300 of JAGRMT010000166.1, read as the reverse complement.
CTCTGTAGCTTGCTGACATCAGGGCTACCACGGTAGGTCAGCTGGTAGAGCGCTTTTGCATCCCTGTTGATGTCGGTTTCGATACTCTCCAGTTTCTTCAGTAAATCCTTGTAGGATTCGACTTTGGGCTGACCCAGCCACGACTTGAACAGTTGGGCCGGCGTTTCAAAATCCTTCAACTGGGTCATATCGGTGTTGTCCTTTCAAAGGGCGTGCTGGCGAAATCCTTGGTCTTTTTCACAAGCCTTCAATCAGGCTTGGCTCCCGTGATCGTGCCACCGTGGACAGATTCCGGCAACAATGATGATCGCCATGCTGAAACGGCCTGTCATCCGCCTGTCGCGCGGCGACGCTATGCAGCGCGCAGACCCCAAGGCGCGAGGCTGCCATGACCCAGATCGACCCGCTGAAATTCGTGCTGCATTGCCTGTTCGGGCGCAGCGACTACAGCCTTGTTCAGCAGATCGCGCGGCGGTTCGGCCCGCCGCGCCATCCGATGTGGCCGTGAACGCTATTCGCCGTAGGGTGTCCAGATCGTCTTGATCTGCACCGCCTTGGCCAGGAAACCGCGCCCCTGCCCCTCGTGGCTGGCAAGATCGCGCATCCCGGCAACCTCGACCCAGGTCTGTTTCAGGTTGCCTGCAGAGGCTTCCTCGACCATCGCGCAGCCCTTGGCCGTGCCAAAGTACCACATCCCGTCCACGTCATCGTGCTCGGCCAGCGTCTTCGACAGCTCGTCCCGCGCGCCGGTGACGATGTTGAAAACGCCGCCCGGCACGTCCGACGTGTCCAGCACCTGGTAGAAATCGGTCGCCGCCAGCGCGCCGCCCTGGCTGGGCACCGCCACCACAGTGTTGCCCATCGCGATTGCCGGCAACACCAGTGACACCAGCCCCAGCAGCGGCCAGCTTTCAGGGCAGGCGATCCCCATCACGCCAATCGGCTCGTTCATGGCCAGCGTCACGTAGGGCGACAGCGTCGACTGCACCGCGCCGTCGAACTTGTCAGCCAAAGCGGCATACCAGAAGCAGCGACGGATCGCGGTTTCCACCTCGTTCGCCGCGGCGACCTTGGTCGCGCCCAGGGATTTCAGCCGGTCGGCGAATTCGACGCGCCGCGCCGACAGGTTCTCAGCCAGATAATACAGCACCTGAGCACGGTTGTGCCCGGTTGCCTTACCCCAGCCCGCGGCCTTGTGCGCCGCCTCGACCGCGTTGCGGATGTCCTTGCGGTTACCCAGCCCCGCCAGCCCGGCGCCGCCCTTGGGTCCTACCTGGTAGGAATAGCCGCTGTCGGGCCG
>JAGRMT010000165.1 GCA_020441125.1 Roseivivax sp. | reverse complement strand
TCGGCCGCCGGGTGATCCGCGTGGCAGACCTTGCCGACGACGCCACGCTGGAGCTGCGCGTCGACCGTGCCCTTGTGCATCACAATGCACTGCGCGCCGGTCTGGGGCTTGACCCCATCGACCGTGACACCCTCCTGGCCAAGCTGCGCGAGATCGCGCCGCAGATCCTGCCCTACGCCGCCCCGGTGTGGAAAGTTTTGAACGAAAAGCGCAAGTCCGGCGCCCGCATCCTGTTCGAAGGCGCGCAGGGCGCGCTGCTGGACATCGACTTCGGTACTTACCCGTTTGTGACCTCGTCGAACGTGATCGCCGGCCAGGCGGCCACCGGTGTTGGCCTTGGCCCCTCGGCCATCGACTTCACCCTGGGCATCGTCAAGGCCTATACGACTCGCGTCGGCGAAGGCCCCTTCCCGACCGAGTTGCACGACGCCGACGGCGACCGTCTTGGCACCCGCGGGCATGAATTCGGCACCACCACGGGCCGCAAGCGGCGCTGCGGCTGGTTCGACGCCTGCCTGGTGCGCCAGACCTGCGCCACCTCGGGCGTCAACGGTATCGCGCTGACCAAGCTGGACGTTCTGGACGGGTTCGAAACGCTGAAGATCTGCACCGGCTACGAGCTTGACGGCGCGGTGCTGGACTACCTGCCCACCGCCGCCGACAAGCAGGCGCGTTGCAAGCCGATCTACGAGGAAATGCCCGGCTGGTCGGAATCGACCGAGGGCGCGCGCCGCTGGGCCGACCTGCCCGCCAACGCGATCAAGTATATCCGCCGGGTCGAAGAACTGATCGACTGCCCGCTGGCGCTGTTGTCGACCTCGCCCGAGCGCGACGACACCATCCTCGTAACCGATCCGTTCGCAGACTGATGGCGCTGTCGTACAAGGCACGGCGCCGCTGGGCGCTGGTCATCCTGCTGATCGGCTTGCCGGTCTATATCGTCGCGGCGGTCAGCGTGGTGAACATGCTGGACCGCCCGCCGATCCTGGTCGAACTGCTGGTCTATGTCGGGCTCGGCGTGCTTTGGGCGCTGCCGTTCAAGTTCGTGTTCCGCGGCGTAGGCCAGGCCGATCCGGACGCCCCCCCGCGGGATTGACCGCCGCCGCCGGCCGGGCATACTCCGGCCATGCGCCGACCTGCCGTTGCCCCGACCCTTGTCCTGATCGCCGCGATGGCGGCCAATCCGGCCGCCGCGCAGCAGGTCTCGACGCTGGACTATGACGCGCTGCCCCCGCTGGCACCGCACCGGCTGAGTTTCGACACCCTGCCGGCCAAGCGCTATCCCGGCTACAGCTTCGACCACGGCATCGCCTTCGATGGCGGCAGGCTGGGAGAGCGGCTGAAGGGCCAGACCCTGCGCACGCGCATCCCGCACGGACGCGGCCCGCATGACGTGCTGACCGGGGCGCCGGACCTGCCTCTGGCCATTGTCTCGGCCCGGCCCGGCGAGGGCGTGTCGCTGTCGCTGCATTCGGCATTCGGCAGCATGGCGCTATATCCTTTGGGACCGCTGAAGCAGCCCCATCCAGAAGCGCGCGGCGAAGGCGCCATCGCCGTTGTCTTTGCCCAGGACCAATGCGCCTTCGGCTTCAAGGTGCACACAGAATACACCAGCGCGCTGGGCCAGAACGCCGGCCACCGCGGCGACGTGACGCTGACGCTTTACACGCGTGACGGCGCGGTGCTGGCGCGCCTCGCCCTGACCCCGCCCGAGGGCATCTCGGGCCATGGCGTGTTCGACCCGGCCGCGCGCATCGCCGCGGCCACGGTCGAAAACGCCGACCCGGGCGGCGTGTCCTTCGACGACATGCTCTTCGGCTGCCCGGCGGTGACCGGCTAAGCCTGCCCCGGCGGGGCTTGCGCCGCGCCCCGAACCGCGCCACACCGCGCACATGCATGTGCGCACCCTGATCCTGGGGGCCGGTGCGGCGGGGCTGATGGCCGCCGCCCATTGCGGCCCCGACACGCTTCTGATCGACCACGCCAAGGCGGCTGGCGAAAAGATCCGAATTTCGGGCGGCGGACGCTGCAATTTCACCAACCTGCATTGCGAGCCCGGGGCGTTTCTGTCGGCCAACCCGCATTTCGCCAAGTCGGCGCTGGCGCGCTATACCCAGTGGGACTTCATCGACCAGGTGCAGCGGCACCGCATCGCGTGGCACGAAAAGACGCTGGGCCAGCTGTTCTGCGACGACAGCGCCACCGACATCATCGCCATGCTGCGAGCCGAGGCGGCGCACGCCACCCTGTGGCTGCAAACCACGATCGCCGAGCTGGGCCATGACGGCAACCGCTTCACCGCCACGCTGGAGCGGGACGGCACCCGCCACCGGCTGACCGCCGACGCGCTGATCGTCGCCACCGGCGGCAAGTCGATTCCCAAGATGGGCGCGACCGGGGTGGCCTATGACATCGCGCGGCAGTTCGGCCTTGCAGTGACCGAAACGCGCGCCGGGCTGGTGCCTTTCACCTTTCCCGACGGGCGTTTCAAGCCGCTGGCCGGCGTCGCCACGCCGGTACGCGCCACCGCCGGCGGCGCCTCGTTCAAAGAGGCGCTGCTGTTCACCCATCGCGGTCTGTCCGGGCCGGCGGCATTGCAGGTTTCCAGCTATTGGCGCGAGGGGCAGCCGGTTGCCTTCGATCTGCTGCCGGATACCGACCTGCGCGCCGTCCTGGCCACGGCCCGGCGCGAGCGTGGCCGGCAGAACCTGACCACCGAACTGGCCCGCGCCCTGCCCGACCGGCTGGTGTCGCACCTGGCCGCATCGCTGGACCTGGGCGGCAACCTGGCTGACCTGTCGGACGCGCGCATCGCCGCGCTGGCCGGATCGTTGCACGACTGGCGCGTGCTGCCCCAGGGAACCGAGGGCTATCGCACCGCCGAAGTGACTGTGGGCGGCGTCGATACCGCCGGGCTGGACAGCCGCACCATGATGGCGCGCAGCGTGCCCGGCCTGTATTTCATCGGTGAATGCGTCGATGTCACCGGCTGGCTGGGCGGGTATAATTTTCAATGGGCCTGGTCTTCGGGCATCGCCGCCGCCCGCGCCGCCGCAGCGCGCCATGCCGGGCAGGCCTAGGCCGAAAACCGCCCCGCGCCGCAGCCCGCCGTGCTAGGCTGCATCCGCAGCAAACGGAGGCGGGCATGAAGGTCGGAATCGTCGGAACGGGCATGGTGGGCAGCGCCGCGGGTTATGCGCTGGCGCTGAAGGGAACCGTGGCGCGGCTGGTCATGGTCGACCTGAACGCCGACCTGGCCCTGGCCCAGGCCCAGGACATCGCCCATGCGGTGCCCTTTGCGTCGGCCACCGTGGTCGAGGCCGGCGGCTATGAGGCGCTAAAAGGCGCGGCGGTGGTCATCCTGGCCTGCGGCGTCGGGCAGAAACCCGGCGAGTCGCGGTTGGCGCTGCTGGCGCGCAATGCCGCCGTGTTCCGCGACGTGATCGGCGCGGTATTGCGCCACGCACCGGACGCGATCCTGCTGATCGCCTCCAACCCGGTCGACATCATGACCCAAATCAGCGTCGGATTGTCGGGCCTGCCTGCGTCGCGGGTGATCGGGTCGGGCACCATCTTGGACACCGCCCGCTTCCGCAGCCTGCTGGGCGCGCATCTGGGCATCGCGCCTGGCTCTGTCCATGCCTATGTGCTGGGCGAGCACGGCGATAGCGAGGTGCTGGCCTGGTCGAACGCCCGGGCCGGCTCTGTTCCGCTGCTGAGTTTCGCCGCCCAGATCGGCGCTCCGATCACCGAGGCGGTGCGCGCCCGGATCGACGACGGCGTGCGCAACGCCGCCTACACCATCATCCGCGGCAAGGGCGCGACCTGGTACGGCATTGGCGCCGGGCTGGCGCGCATCGTTCAGGCCATCGCCCGCGACGAGCAGGCGGTGCTGTCTGTCTCCTGCGTGGGCGATGCGGTGCCTGGCTGCCCCGGTACGGCATTCTCGCTGCCGCGCGTCGTCGGCGCGGCCGGCGTAACCGCCGAACTGATGCCCGAGCTGAGCCCTGACGAAGCGCGCGCGCTGACTGCCAGCGCCACGCTTCTGGCACGCACCGCCGCCGAGCTGGGCGCCGCAGGCTAACCCTCAGGCCGCGTCCGGCAGACGCCCGGTCGGGGGCTGACGGCGTTCGCATTCGGTCTTCAGCAACGCCAGACCGTCTTCCAGCGCCTTTTCCATCATCTGCCGTGCCATACCGGGCAGGAGCCGGGCAAAGAGGCCGGAAAACGACTCGCGCGTGCGCACCTTGGTACGCCCGGCCAAGTCGGTCAGCTGATAGAGGTGCCGGGCGGTGATCAACGGCGCGACACCGGTCCAGCCGATCACCTCGGGCGCAGCCAGCACCGCGATTTGCGAGCGTATCTTCATGCCCCCGGTGCGCCAGCGAAAGGTGGTGCCTACCGCCAGCGGCCCGTCCATCTGCATCGACTGGATTGCGCCGTTCCAACGCGGCCAGTCATCGAATGCGGTGAGAACGGACCAGACGGCGGCCGGTGGGGCGTTGACGATGATCTCCGCCTGGCCGACGGCAGGCGCGCCGCGGTCGATATCGAAGGACGCCATGGTTCCCTCTTTTCCAGGAGGCCAGACCGTACGGCACCACGCCGGCCGGCGTGCCCCTGCGGTACCATCGTCGCACACGCATCGGCCGATCAAGCCTCGGAAATGCCACAATCACGCGAACGTGTGCAACAGATCGAGCCATGGCCTTGGTTTGTTAACTTTTGCATGGCTTGCCTCTGTCACCCCTTCCGCGAATCGCGAAACTGGCGAATGCATCGCGGGTTTGCTTTTTCATGGCGGCTATTTTGCAGCACAGAACCGAAATTGACGGCCTTCGCGCGATTGCGGTCGGGCCTGTCATCCTGTTTCACGCCGGCCTGCCTGAATTGTCCGGCGGCTTTGTCGGGGTCGACGTCTTCTTCGTCATTTCGGGCTATCTGATCACCGCGCTGCTGATCGAGGACCTAGAGCGCGGGCGCTTCAGCCTGGGCCGGTTCTATGAACGGCGTGCCCGGCGCATCCTGCCGGCGCTGGTGGTGATGCTTCTGGCCTGCATGCCGGCGGCCTGGCTGTGGCTGATGCCCCGGCAGATGGCCGATTTCTCGCAAAGCGTGGTGGCCACCGCCACTTTTGCCTCCAACATCCTGTTCTGGCTGAAAAGCGGCTATTTCGATACCGCGTCCGAGCTGAAACCGCTGCTGCATACCTGGTCACTGGCGGTCGAGGAGCAATTCTACCTCTTCTTTCCGCCGCTGCTGTGGCTGATCTGGCGCGGCGGGCGGCGGCTGGCGTGGCTGGCCATCGCGGCGCTGGCGCTGGCCAGCTTCGCGGTCTCGGTGCTGCCATGGATCGACAGCAACGCGACGTTTTACCTGACCCCGGCGCGGGTATGGGAGCTGATGGCCGGCAGCCTGTGCGCGTTGGCGCTGACCCGTCACGCACCGCTGCGCCACCCGTTGCCGGGCCTGGCCGGGCTGGCGCTGATCGGTGCGCCGATGGTGATCTACAGCCCCGACACCGCCTTCAACGGCTGGACCGTATTGCCGGTGATTGCCGGAAGCGCGCTGGTGATCCTGGGCGCCGGACCCGGCACCCCGACCGCGCGGCTGCTGTCGCTGCGCCCGCTGGTCTGGTTGGGCTTGATCAGCTACAGCGCCTACCTGTGGCACCAGCCGCTGTTCGCTTTCGCGCGGCTCGCTTCACCCGATGTGATCCCGCTGCCGGCGATGCTGGCGCTGGCCGTGGCGGTACTGCCGCTGGCCTGGCTGACCTGGGCGTTTGTCGAACAACCCGCCCGTCGCACCACCGCGCTGTCGCGCCCGGCGCTTCTGTCGCTTTCTGCAGCGGTACTGGCGGTTCTGGCGGCCGTCGGGCTGGCCGGGCACCTGACCGGCGGCGCGCAGGATCGCTTTGCCACTCCGTCACTGGTCGCCAATGGCGAATTCGTCATTCCGTCTCGCCAGTCAGGCTATTGCTTCATCGTTTTCGACGCAGAGGTCGACAACCCCGCCGATGCCACGCCGGGCGATTGCCTGCTGGGCACCGTCGCAGCGCCGTCCCGCCGCTACGTCCTGTTGGGCGATTCATACGCCGCCCAATACGAACCGTTCTGGGACGATGTCGGCAAGGCGCAGGACATCCAGATAACAGCCATGACCACCAACTGGTGCTTTCCCAGCTTTGGTACGGGCTACACCGGCCCGCTGAACCACCCCGCCTATGACCAGTGCCTGGTCAACCGGGCCGCAGCACGCGCGGCACTGACCGCGCAGGACAGGTTGATCATTTCCGGCAACTGGGCCGCTGTCGGCACCAGCGGGCTGCTGCCCGAGGTGTTCGAGCTGATCGACGACACCGTCGCCTCGGGCAAGGAGGTGATCGTGATGCTCTCGCCGGTGCAGCTGCGCGCCAGCGACATCGAACGCGCGGTCTACACCGATCTCGCGCCCCGCCGCGATCCCATCGCCGAGCCTGACACCCTAGGCGTGCACGCGGTGCTGCAAGAGCGGTACGGCGCCGTGCGCGGCGTGCGCTTCATCACGCGCGAGGCGATGTTCGGCCCGCCCGGCCGCGCCCAGGTGATGACAGCCGAGGATTACCCCTATTCGCTCGACGGTGGGCACCTGTCGATCTACGGCGCCCGCATGGCCGCGCGCAACGTTCTGCAGGACGGCGGGCTCTGACCCGCCGACTGGCCCTGCCCGCCGCACCGTGCTAGCCCTTGCGGCGGAGGGAACACGATGACCCCGACCTGCCTGGAAGTGGCCCTGAACGGCCCGTGGGGTGCGGCACGACAGCCGCTGGCCCCGCTGACGACCTCAGCCCTGATCGCCGAAGGGATCGCTTGCGCCCGCGCCGGCGCCGCGGTGATCCACCTGCATGTCTACGACCCGGCCACTGGCCGCCAGTGGGAGGATTTCGGCGCCTACCGCGCCGTGATCGAGGGCATTCGCGCGGTCGAGGACGTGATCGTATACCCAACCCTGCCGCTGACCGGATCGCCCGACACTCCGGCGGCAATGCCCCCCGAGGCGCGCTTCGCCACCGTCGAGCGGCTGGCCCGCGCAGGGCTGCTGGAATGGTCGGTGATCGACCCGGGCAGCGCGATGTTCGCCGCACAGGACGAAATCGCGCAGGACCGGCCCGGATTTCTCTACCATAACCCCGAGGCGGACATCCGCCACGGGCTTGCGCTCGCGCGGCGCTACGGCTTTCATCCCAGCTATGCGATCTACGAGCCCGGCTTCGCCCGCCTCGGCGCGGCCCTGGCGGCGCGGTTCGCAGGCCTTCCCCAACCGGTCTACCGACTGATGTTCTCCGACGGTTTCGCCTTCGGCTTTCCGCCCCGGGACTGGGCGCTGGACGCCTATCTTCACCTGCTGGAAGAGCTTGCCCCGGGCGCGCCGTGGATGGTCGCGGGCCTGCAAGTCGATGTCACGCCGCTGATCGCCCCTGCCGTGAGCGCGGGCGGGCATGTCCGGGTCGGGCTGGAAGACGCGCCGTTTCACGACACGCGCCGCAATGTCGACTGGGCCGAAGCCGCGGCAACTGCCATCCTCCGCGCCGGCGGCACCCTGGCCAGCCCGGCCCAGGTCCGCGCCGCGCTGGCCCGCGGCCGTTGACCGCCGTCAACCCGCCCGGCCCGGTGCGGTGCTAGGCTTGGCACATCGCCCCGACCGGAGGACCGCCATGCCCATCGCCCCAGGCGCCGCCGCCTGCGCCATGCTCGCCTTTCTGGCCACCGCCGCCCCGGCCGCGCCGGTACAGCTGGCCTATGACGCGCTGGCGCCCGTAACGATCGAGGATTTCGAAAGCTACGCCCCCGGACCGCTTGCCAGCCCGGCCACCTTCACCGGCTTTGCCTTCGACGCCGCAGCACCGCTGATCACCGCCAGCACGACCCTCTGCCGCACCGGCGGCACCTGCCTGACCGACAACGACCTGCTGGCAAACGCGCCCCGCGTGTTCTCGGGCTTCGATGTTGCGGTCACCGGTTTCGGCCTGCGGCTGTCGTGGGTCAACCCGGCGCAGATCGCCACGCTGGCGGTCACCGTCACCGGCGGCTCGGGCAGCGGCACGTTCGCCGGCTTTGCCTCTGGTGCGCTGACCACCGCCCTGGCGTTCGGCGACGCGGCAGGGCTGACATCGGTCACCTTGCGCATCGCCGACCTGTCGGGCCCCGGCGGCACCTTTCTGACCAACTACGGCGCCGACGACGTGATCACCGCCGCCGGGCCGCTCAGCCCGGTGCCGCTACCGGCCCCCGGCGCGGCTCTGGCCCTGGCGCTGGCTCTGGCCGCTCTCAGCCGGCCAGGCCGGCGCGCACCCGCGCCATGAAATCCTCGCCGCGCTTCTCGAAGTTGTCATACTGATCGAAGCTGGCCGCCGCCGGCGCCAGCAGTACCACCTCTCCCGGCTGCGCCTCGGCCATGGCGCGCGCCACCGCGCGCTCCATCGTGGTACAGACCTCGGCCTCCACCCCCGGCAGGCCCACGGCAAACGCCGCCGCCTCGCGCCCGATGACATAGGCCTTGGCGACATGGCCCAGCCCTTCGGCCAGCCCGCCCAACCCGCCTTCCTTCTGCAACCCGCCGCAGACCCAGCGAATGCGGTCGAAGGCCAGCAACGCCTTCAGCGCGCTGTCGACATTGGTCGCCTTGCTGTCGTTGACGTAGCGCACGCCCGCCGCCTCTGCCACCAGCTGGCTGCGGTGCGGCAGGCCCTCGAACGAATGGAACGCCGCCTCGATCGCCTTTGGCGCCACGTTCAGCGCCCGCGCTGCGGCATAGGCGGCACAGGCATTCTGGTGGTTGTGTGCCCCCGGCAAGCCCTTGACCGCCCGCAGGTCGATCGCCGCCACCTGCCGCCCCTTGCGCCATTCGGTCAGAAAGCCCTTGCGGGCAAACACCATCCACCCCGGCCCGGCCAGCTTCTGTCCCGACGAAACGCGGATCACCCGGTCATCGCCCGGCCCTTCGGCCAATTGCCCGGCCAGGAAGCGCCCCTCGGCCTCGTCCACGCCGATCACCGCCCGGTCCGGCCCGCCCTCCGCGAACAGCCGGCGCTTGGCGGCGAAATACCCCCCCAGCCCGCCATGCCGGTCCAGGTGATCGGGCGACAGGTTGGTGAACACTGCCACGTCCGGTGTCAGCGACCGCGCCAGTTCGGTCTGGTAGCTCGACAGCTCCAGCACCACCACCCCGCCGTCCCCCGGCGGCTCGATGTCCAGCACGCCGCGCCCGATATTGCCCGCCAGCTGGCTTTCGCGCCCCGAAGACGCCAGGATGTGATGGATCAGGGCCGAAGTGGTCGACTTGCCGTTCGACCCGGTGATCGCCACCACCCGCGGCGGCGTGTCGAATTCGTCCCAGCCCGCCTGGCCGAGCGAGCGGAAGAACAGCCCGATGTCATTGTCCACCGGCACGCCGGCCGCCTGCGCCGCGGCCACCACCGGGTTCGGCGCCGGGTAAAGATGCGGAATGCCGGGCGATACCACCAGCGCCGCGACCGCCTCGAAGGCGCCCGGCTTCAGCAGGTCCAGGCACAGCAGCCCCTCGGCTTCGGCCCGCGCCCGCGCCTCGGGGTTGTCGTCCCAGCACAGCGCCTCGGCCCCGCCGGCACGCAGCGCCCGCGCCGCCGACAGGCCCGACCGACCCAGCCCCAGCACCGCCACGCGCTGCCCTTCGACCCCTTGCACCGGTATCATTCCGCCCCTCGCTCCAGCCCTGCGCCCATCTACCCAATCGCGCGCGCCGCGTCACGCCCCCGCGCTGCGCAGGGGGCTTCTTCTTGCCGCAAATACCCCAAAAAACCGCACCACCCGCGCCCCGGCTGAACAAGGCATCGCGCCCTCGCCAGCACCGAGCCGACGGCCCGCAGGGCGGGCGGCGAGACATCCGGCGCGCGCCGGCAGGCGCGCTCCGCATCGCGAGATGGCTCAGCGCACCTTCAGCGTGGCCAGCCCGATGATCGCCAGGATCAGCGAGATGATCCAGAACCGGATCACGATCTGCGGCTCGGCCCAGCCTTTCTTCTCGTAGTGGTGATGGATCGGCGCCATCAGGAA
>JAGRMT010000019.1:12037-12177 GCA_020441125.1 Roseivivax sp. | reverse complement strand
TCCTGCATGTTCATCAGCCACGACGCCTCGCCGGCGACGTTGATCACCAGCGCGTCGGGATGGGCCAGTTGCACCCCGATCGACGCCGGGAAACCATAGCCCATCGTGCCCAGCCCGCCCGAGGTCATCCAGCGGTTCGG
>JAGRMT010000019.1:227-12021 GCA_020441125.1 Roseivivax sp. | reverse complement strand
CATCTGGTGCTGGCCAACCTCGGTGCAGATATAGCGGTCGCGGCCCTTGGTCAGCGCCTCCAGCCGCGCCAGCGCGTGCTGCGGCTTGATGGTCTTTTCCGACGGGCGGAACTTCAGGCAGTCGGTCTTGCGCCACTCCTCGATCTGCGCCCACCACTTGGCCAGCCCTTCGCGGTTGACCTTGCGCCCGCGCGACTTCCAGAGGTTCAGCACGTCTTCCAGCACATGGCCGACGTCGCCGACGATCGGCATGTCCACCCGGATCACCTTGTTGATCGAGGACGGGTCGATGTCGATATGCGCCTTGACCGAACGCGGGCTGAACGCGTCGATCCGCCCGGTGATCCGGTCGTCGAAGCGCGCGCCGACGTTGATCATCAGGTCGCAGCCATGCATCGCCAGGTTGGCCTCGTAGAGCCCGTGCATCCCCAGCATTCCCAGCCAGTTACGGCCGCTGGCCGGGTAGGCGCCCAGGCCCATCAGCGTCGAGGTGATGGGAAAGCCGGTGGCATCGACCAGCTCGCGCAGCAGCTGGCTGGCCGCGGGGCCCGAGTTGATCACGCCGCCGCCGGTGTAGAACACCGGCTTGGCCGCGTTCTCCAGCGCCTCGACCAGGTGCAGGATGGTCTCCGGGTCGCCCTTCATCTGCGGCTGGTAATGGCCAACGCGCACCTTCGGCTTGGGCGTATAGGCGGCACTGGCGAATTGCACGTCCTTGGGGATGTCGATCAGCACCGGGCCGGGACGGCCCGAGGTGGCAACATGGAACGCCTCGTGGATCGTGGCCGACAGCCGCTCGGTGTCCTTGACCAGCCAGTTCATCTTGGTGCAGGGCCGGGTGATGCCGACGGTATCGGCCTCCTGGAAGGCGTCCGAGCCGATCATGAAGGTCGGCACCTGGCCGGTCAGCACCACGATCGGGATCGAGTCCATCAGCGCGTCGGTCAGGCCGGTCACGGCGTTGGTCGCCCCGGGGCCCGAGGTCACCAGCACCACACCCGGCTTGCCGGTCGAGCGGGCATACCCTTCGGCGGCGTGCACGGCAGCCTGTTCGTGGCGAACAAGAACGTGGCGGATCTTGTTTTGCTGGAACACCGCGTCGTAAATCGGTAGCACCGCGCCGCCGGGATAGCCAAATACCGTGTCCACGCCCTGTTCCTGCAAGGCATGAACAACCATTTCTGCTCCGGTCATTTCGCGTGTCATCGCTTGTGCTCCAATGCGCGTCTCGTGTCTGTTGGCAAGAAAAAGCCCCCGAGGATCAGTCGGGGGCGCATGGGTTTCCGATTGGGAAGTCCGTTACCGGCCCATGCGCGACGTCCCTACAATGCCTACTAGTGCGACCATGATGTCGACCCTTCCTTGCGTGGCGCGAGTTTTATGGTGCCGGGCGCGGGGCGTCAACCGCTGAATCGTCAAAAAAGTTGCCCAAACCGGTGCGACTTTTTTTCACTTGTTGCGCGCGCCTCCCGATTGGCCGAAATTTTGCAAAATCTCTGCCCTGTCTCGCCGCAGTCTCGGCACGATTGCGGGTCTATCTGGCGGCATCGACCGGACCGGCGGGAGGCAAGCACGATGACAATGAACAACGCGATCAGGTTGCGCGGCAGCCGCGTCGCGGGGCGGTTCTTTCCCGAAACCCGGCCCGCACTGAAAGCCGCCGTCGGCGGCGCGCTCGATCGTACGGCGGTGGCCGGGCGCGTGGTGCTCGCGGTGCCGCGCGCGGTGATCGCGCCCCATGCCGGCTATGACTTCTGCGGCGACCTGATCGCCGCCGCCTGGCAGGCGACCCATGCCGCCCGCCCGGCCCGCATTGCCGTCCTGTCGCCGTCGCACGCGCATGAGTTTGCCGGCATCGCGGTACCCGCAGGCCATGATGTCATCGCCTTGCCCGGGTTGAAGATGCGCATCGACCGCGCCGCCTGCATCATGCTGCGCAAGGCGCGGCTGGTCGTGGCCGAGGATGCCGCCTTTGCCGAGGAGCATGGCATCGACACCCAACTGCCCTTTGCCCGAACGCTGCACGGCGCCGTGCCGCTGGTGCCGCTGGTGGTCGGGCGCGCCGATCCCGCTGCGGTGGCGCGGGTGATCGACGCGTTCGCCGCGCTGCCGGGCGATACGCTGTTCGTTCTGTCCAGCGATCTGTCGCACCATTTGCCCGAAGCCGACGCGCAACGGCGCGACTTGCTCACCGCCGCGCGGATCGAAACGGGGCAGGGCGCTGACCTGACCGGGCAAGACGCCTGCGGCGCGACGATCATCGCCGGGTTCCTCGCTTCGGCCGCCGGTGCCGGGACGCGGGCGGTGCGGCTGGGTCGGTTTACTTCGGCCAAGACCACTGGCCTGGGTGACAGCGTCGTTGGATACGGTGCCTGGGGATTCTATCCCCCGGGCGCGGATTGCTTGAATGACGCCTTGCGGGCCGAACTCGTGACCACCGTCGAGGCGGCGCTGGCTTCTCGGTTGCGGCGGGGCAGCGCGCCGGCGGTTCGGGTCGACAGCTATCCGGTGCCGCTGCGCACCGTCGCGGCCAGCTTTGTGACGCTCAGCGTGGGTGGCCGCCTGCGCGGCTGCATCGGCTCTGTCCAGCCGCGCCGGCCGCTGATTTCCGACGTTGTGGACAATGCCATCAGGGCCGGTTTCGGCGATGACCGTTTCAGCCCGCTGACAGAGGCCGAGCTGCGCGACACGACCGTGTCGATTTCCGTGCTGAGCCGGCCGCAGCCGTTTCCCGCCACATCGCGCGACGCGCTGTTGGAGCGCATGGTGCCGGGCGAAACCGGCCTGATCCTGCAGGAAGGGGCGCAGCGCGCGATTTTCCTGCCGACGGTCTGGGAAAGTCTGCCCGATCCGGCTCAGTTTGTCGCCGCTCTCAAACGCAAGGCAGGCATGGAACCGGACCATTGGTCGCCCGCCCTTCGCGCCCATGCCTTCCGCACAGAGCATTTCAGCCGCCCGGCCGGGTAAAGGTCTGCGCGCGCAGACGTGAATTGCATTTCACGCCCCTCCGCCCCAGACTGAACCGGTCAGTTCATCCAAGCGGAGGATGCCAGATGACCCATGCCCACAAGGCCCTGATCAAGCGTGATTTTACCCTGAAGCGCGCGGCGCTGCTGGCGGTTCTGATCGCCGGTGTCGGTCTGGTACACGCCATCACGCCGCATAACGATACCGCCGCGCCGGACGCGCAGGTTCAAAAGGCGCTGTTCAACGCGCCTGTGATCTGTGACGAGGATTGCGATCAGACCGACGTCTGACCGTCAGACATTGACCCCTGTGCCCTGAAGCACCCCGTGTTGCAGGGCATAGCGCGTCAGCCCCGCCGTGCTTGAAATGCCCAGCTTGCGCTTGATGTTCTTGCGGTGCGTCTCGACCGTGCGCACCGAAATATCCAGCGCCAGCGCCACTTCCTTGTTCGACTTGCCCTGCGCCAGTTGCAGCAGGATCGTCTGCTCGCGCGTGGTCAACGAGGCGCGCTCTTCGCTTTCGGATACCGTCAACGCGCCCTCGGCCCCGGTACACAGGTAGCGCTCGCCCGCCATCACCGTGTCGATGGCGTGCTTGATCTGGTCCGTCGGCACATCCTTGAGCACATAGCCCGAGGCGCCATGGCTGAGCGCTGTCGTGATGTATTCCGGGCTGTCATGCATCGACAGCACCAGGATCTTGGTGTCGGGGCGGCGTTCCAGGATGATCTCGGTCGCGGTCAGGCCGTTGATGCCCGGCATGTTCAAATCCATCAGGATCACGTCGGGCCGCAATTCGTCCAGCCGGTCGATCACCTGCTGGCCGGCGGACAGGGTCGCCAGAACCGCGATATCGTCATAGCCTTCCAGGATCGCCTCGATCCCCTCGGCCACCAGGGGATGATCATCGACGATGACAACCGTCGTGGTCTTGGTCATGCTTGGCCCTTCGCTGGCTTGCCGCCGCCGGATTCAGGCGGCAGGAGGTGGGACAGGGGGACATCCGCCTCGATAGCGGTGCCGCTGCGCGTTGACAACACGCGCAGCGTCCCGCCCAGCCGGTCCATCCGTTCCTGCATGTTGCGCAGCCCCAGCCCCCGGCTGCCCGAGCGGGTCTGCTCGATGCCGTGGCCGTTGTCGGCGATGCGCATGGTGGCGCCGCGGGTGTGGCCGCGCAGGTCCAGCGTGACCTTGGTTGCGCCCGAGTGGCGCTCGACATTGGTCAGCGCCTCTTGTGCGACGCGGTAGAGCGCGATCTTGGCCTCATCATCCAGACGGTTGCGGAACACCACGGTGGAAAACCGCGTCTCTATGCCGGTGCGGCTGCGGAACTCGTCCGTCAGCATCCGCAGCGCCGGGCCGAGACCGAGATCGTCCAGCACGCCGGGGCGCAGATCGCGGCTGATGCGGCGCACCTCCTGGATGGCGGTGCCCAGCGAGTCGATACCCTTGCCCAGGCTTTCATCCGCACGCTCGTCGCCCCGCGCCAAGCGCCGCCGGGCGATGTCGAGCGTGTATTTCACGCCGACCAGGATCTGGCTGATGCCGTCGTGCAACTCGCGCGCAACGCGGCCGCGTTCTTCTTCCTGGGCGTCGAACACGCGCTGGGTCAGCGCCATGAGCTTGGCATCGGCCAGGCGCCGTTCGCGGATGTTCAGCAGCAGCCCCGACAGGAACACCAGCAGCAGGGCCGCCAGCGTGATAAGGCCGATGTTGACGAAGTTGCGCTGGACCCGCGCCTCCACTTCGGCGCGGGCGGCTGCGACGGTGTTCAGCACGTCGTCGATGAACACCCCGGTACCGACGGCCCAGCGCCAGTCCTGGAAACCCATGACAAAGGTGATCATCCGCCCCTCTTCGCCGGTCGAGGGCTTGGGCCAGAGGTGTTCGACATAGCCGGTGCCCTGCCGCGCCACGTCGATGAACTGCGCCACCACCGGCGTGCCCTCGCCGTCGCGCAGGTCGATCCAGTTGCGGTTGATCATCTGCGTCTGGCGCGGCGAAACCAGGTTGGTGCCGTCGTAGTCATAGACAAAAAAGAAGCCCTCATCGCCGTAGATCATCGCGGCGAGGATTTGCATCACCTTGGTCTTGGCCTCTTCGTCGTCGATCGCGGCGTTGCCGTAAATGAAGTAGAAACCGTTGCGGGCCTGGGTGACGTAGTTGCGCAGCTCGCGCTTCTTGGCCTCGATCAACTGCCGTTCAAGGCTGCGAATCTCTCGCTCGGCCAGGTCGCGCGACTGGATCGCCACCAGAATCGCCGTCGCCGCCGCTGCCAGAAGCAGCGGCAAGGCAGCCAGAAGGATGAACTTCTGGCGATAGCTGATGGGCAGGCGACTCAGCAGGTCCGGCATGGGCTGGGGCGTGTGGTGATTCGATTTGCGTTGGTGGTGCGGGCAAACCTGACCCATGCTGCCGGCCATCGCAACGCCGGGGTGACGTACGGAAAGCCACGCAAATCTGACACTGGTGCGTAGCTTTGGGTATTTCATCCTTCACAGCAGTTGCTAGTGTTGCGCCACTCACAAGACGAGCGGCCCCGTGGGAGAGCGGAGGTCGCACGATATCCAAACGGGAGGAATTCTATGGATCGTCGCTCATTCCTGAAAGCGTCCACCGCCGGTGGTGCAGCCGCAGCCGCCAGCGCGTTGGCAGCTCCGGTCTATGCACAGGGCAAGCGGACCCTGACCATGGTCACCACCTGGCCGCGCGGGCTGGCCGGTGTGTGGGACTCGGTCGAGCGGGTCGCCAACAACGTGACCGCACTGACCGATGGCCAGATCACCATCGAGGCCAAGGCCGCCGGTGAACTGGTGGGCGCACTGGAAGTCTTCGACGCCGTGACCGCCGGTCAGGCCGACATCTACCACGGAGCGGACTACTACTTCGTCGGTCAGCACCCGGGCTTTGCCTATTTCACCGCCGTGCCCTTCGGCATGACCGCGCCGGAAATGATGACCTGGTACTATGGCGGCGAAGGCATGAAGCTGCACCACGAACTGGGCGAAGTGTTCGGCCTGCGTTCGTTCATCGCGGGCCAGACCGGCGCGCAGGGCGGCGGCTGGTACCGCAAGGAAGTCAACAGCGCCGATGACTTCAAGGGCCTGAAGTTCCGCATGCCCGGCCTTGGTGGCCAGGCACTGTCGAAGCTGGGCGCTTCGGTGCAGAACATCCCCGGCGGCGAAATCTATCAGGCGCTGTCCTCGGGCGCACTGGACGCCACCGAGTGGATCGGCCCCTGGTCGGATGAAAAGCTGGGCCTGCAGGAAGTCTGCGACTTCTACTACCCCGCCGGCTTCCACGAGCCGGGCGCCGCGCTGTCGGTTGCCTGCAACCTTGAAGTCTTCAACTCGCTGACCCCGGCGCAGCAGAAGGCGATCGAAGTTGCTTCGGGCGAAGCGCACCAGGCCAACTATGCGCAGTTCATCCACAACAACGGCCCGGCGCTGGAGCGTCTGGTTTCCGGCGGCACCCAGGTTCGCACCTTCGCGGACGACATCTGGAACGCCTTCGGCAAGGCCTCGGTCGAACTGCTGAACGAGTACACCTCGGACGATCTGTTCAAGAAGATCCACGAGTCGGCGCAGGCGTCGATGAAGGCATCCTCGGGCTGGCTGAACGTGTCCGACTCGGCTTACGCAGCACAGCGCAACCGCGTTCTGGCCTCGATGTAAGCGCTTCGGCGATCATG
The DNA here is from genome assembly GCA_020441125.1 of Roseivivax sp. GTDB lineage: Bacteria > Pseudomonadota > Alphaproteobacteria > Rhodobacterales > Rhodobacteraceae > Mesobacterium_A. The sequence goes on along the minus strand of JAGRMT010000019.1, from coordinate 5,364 downwards.
AAAACAGGACCGCGTGCGCAAGTCGCGCGCGGTCTCATGCAATCTGGGGGGCAAGCCCATGGGCGACGGGCTTTTGTGGCTGTTTCAGAACATCGGACTGGGTTTTTACAACCTGTTCTACGCGTTGACTCATCCGGCCAGCTGGCTGGACTGGTCGGACAAGAGCGCCCTGATGCGCTTCATCTACTACGGCGCCTCGGTAGAGCTGTGGTTCGTGCTGTTCGACATCATCGTGGTCATCACGGTGGTGGGCATCTTGGTGCCCCGCTTCATGTGGGCCTGCGTCCGGGCCCTGGAAGGCTTTGCCAACACGGTTGGCCGCACGGCGGCCTGGATCGGCCTGCTGATGGTGATCCAGCAGGTGATGGTGGTCTTCCTGCAATCGGTATTCCGCCTGGGCGAGCTGACGATCTCGCCCGCAGGCTTCGGTTTCACCCAGACCGTCGGCTGGTTCTCGGAAGAGCTGAAGCTGTACAACGCCATCGTCGTGGCGATGTGCGTGACCTACACCTTCGTGCAGGGCAGCCACGTCCGCGTCGACCTGCTCTACGCGCCGGCCAGCTTCCGCGTGAAGAAGCTGATCGACATGTTCGGCTCGCTTTTCTTCATGATCCCGGTCGCCACGCTGACCTGGATCTATGCCTGGTTCTTCCTGTGGCGTCACCTGATCACGCCCAAGGTCTCGGCATCGGACAAGCTCGAGCTGATGGTCCGCAAGGGTTCCATCGTCAAATGGAACGTCGAAACCTTCGCTTTCTCGCCGTCCGGCTTCAACGGGTACTTCCTGTTCAAGATCCTGATGTGCACCTTCACCGCGCTGACATTCCTGCATGCGATCGCGTTCTTCTATCGCTCGTTCATGGAATTCCGCGAAGGCCCGTCAAGCGAAGGCAAATACCTCGACCGCGATACGCTGGGCGAGGGTGAAGAAGCCTACGAAGGCACGCACTGAGGGAGCGGTAAAACATGCTATTCGGCCTCGACGGTATCGAACTGGGCCTGCTGATCGTACTGGTCTGCCTGTTCGCTGCCATCCTTTCCGGCTTCCCGGTGGCCTTTGCCATCGGCGGCGCCGGCATCATCTCCTTCGGCATTATCGCCGCGCTCGACAGCGCGGGGCTGCTGATCCATCAGGCGATCGACACCAGCTCGGCCGCCTATAACGATCTGGTCAACGGCGGCGTGCACCGCGACCTGATCTCGCATTTCCGATACCCGGACCTGCCGCGCATCGCCCAGCCGCTGTTCGAGGGTGGCTGGGAAAAGGCGATTGACCGCAACCTGTCCTTCATCATCAACCGGATGAACGACCGCGTCTTTGCCGGCCAGTCGATCGAGACGCTGCTGGCCGTGCTGATGTTCGTGATGATGGGCATCGTGCTGGAGCGGTCCAAGATCGCCGAGGACCTGCTGACGACGATGGCCCGGGTCTTTGGCCCGCTGCCGGGCGGCCTGGCCGTGTCGGTCGTGGTCGTCGGCGCCTTCCTGGCCGCCTCGACCGGTATCGTCGGCGCCACCGTGGTGACGATGGGTCTGTTGTCGCTGCCCACGATGCTGCGCTACAACTACTCGCCCGAACTATCGACGGGCGTCATCGCCGCCTCCGGCACGTTGGGCCAGATCATTCCGCCGTCCATCGTGATCGTTCTTCTGGGTACGCTGGCGGGCGATCTCTACTCTACCGCGCAGGAAGCGCGCGCCCAGGCCGCCGGCTGCTCTGACGCGCTGACCTACCTCGGCCGCCCGGCCGTGGTCTCGGTCGGCACGCTGTTCCAGGCGGCCATGCTGCCCGGCATTATGCTGGCGGTACTCTATGCCGGCTATGCCTTCGGTTTTGCCATGCTCAACCCGTCGCGCGCCCCCGCGGTGCAACTCGACGGCGGCTCGGATGTGGTGATCACCCGCAGCGAGGGGCTGGCCTGGTTCGTGCTGGTACCGGTGGTGCTGATCGCCGGGGTGATCGGGCTGTCAAACATCGGCGTCGTCGGGTCGCAATACCCGCACCTGGTCCTGCAACAGCAGAACGAGCGGCCCGATATCCTGCGCACCAAGGTCAGCGAGCAGTGCAAGGAATCCATGATTGCGCTGCACGGCCAGGAGCGGTGGGATGAATCCGTCCGCATCCGCGCCGAGATGGGCGCTGCCGCCGATGCCGAACCGGCCGCGACCGACGCCGAACCCACCGCCGAGGAAACCGCCGCAGCCGCGGTCGGCTTCCAGGCACCGCCGATCGGATCGGGCATTGCCACGCTGGCGGTGATCTTGGGCATCGTGCTGGCCGCCGCGCGCGGCGTGCGCCCCGGCGACGAAGCAAGGCCGCTGATCATCGGTGCGGTGGGCGTTGTCCTGATGCTGCTGACAGACTGGCTGCTGATCGCCCACACCACATCGTCGCTGGTATCGCTGCTGATCATTGCAATCCCGTTGGGCATAGCGCTCTGGGCGACAAAGATCGCCGCGGCGCGGCTGGCCACCAACGATCTGGTGCGCGTGGTCTTCCCGCCACTGGTGTTGATCGTGGCGGTGCTGGGCTCGATCCTGGGCGGCATCACCAACCCGACCCCGGCTGCCGCGCTGGGGGCTGCCGGTGCCGTGATGCTGGCTGCCTACCGCAAGCTGCGTGACGAGGGCGGCTCGGGCAAGATCATCATCCTGTCCACCCTTGCGGTGGTGGTGATGATCCTGGCCGGGCTCAACTTCGACATGCGGATCAACCAGGCCGAGGTCAGCTTCGAAAGCTGGGTGGCATTCCTGGTCGGCTACGGCTGTTACCTTTATGCCTTCTTCGGGCTGATCTACTCCTGCTGGGTGCTCTACCGCACCGCGGTTCTGGGGCCGGTCGTGCGCGAGACCGCAAAGGTGACGTCGATGGTCTTCACCATCCTGATCGGCTCGCAGCTGCTCAACCTCGTGGTGATCTCCTTCGGCGGCGAGAAGTACATCCAGCAGTTCCTGCAAAGCTTCGACAGCGAGTTCCAGGTCTTCCTGATCGTGATGCTGGTGCTGTTCGTGCTGGGCTTCGTGCTCGACTTCCTCGAGATCATCTACATCGTGGTTCCGATCGTCGGGCCGGTGATCTACGGCGGCTCGTTCGATCCGAAATGGGTGACGATCATGATCGCGGTCAACCTGCAGACCTCGTTCCTGACCCCGCCCTTCGGCTTTGCACTGTTCTACCTGCGCGGGGTGGCACCGGCTAGCGTCACCACCGGCCACATCTACCGAGGCATCGTGCCCTTCGTGATCATCCAGGTGCTGGGCCTGGCGATCCTGTGGTTCTTCCCGGACATCGTCACGATCGTTCCGGACCTGATGCCCAACTGATCCCGTCCGGGCGCGGCCCATCCGGCCGCGCCCGACACGTGCCTGTTACAATCCATCCGTATATCCCGATGCATGGATGAACAGCGCGCCCTGACCTTGCTTTCGGCCCTTGCCAGCCCGCCGCGCCTGGCCGCCTTCCGGCTGCTGCTGCGCCACGCGCCGTGCGGCGTTCCTGCCGGTGTGGTGGCCAAGGCCACCGGCACCGTGCAGAACACCATGTCCGCCCACCTGTCGCACCTGGAACGCGCCGGTCTGGTCCGCGCCAACCGGCAGGGGCGAAACGTTTTCTACAGCGCAGACATGGACATGTTCCGTACGCTTGTCGCATGGCTGATGCAGGACTGTTGCGACGGCCGTGCCGACATCTGCCTCCCACTTATTCAGGATCTGACGATGGCCAAAGACACCCCATACAATGTTCTGTTCTTGTGTACCGGCAATTCCGCCCGATCAATTCTTGCCGAGGCCCTGATGACGCACCTGGGGCAGGGGCGGTTTCGCGGTTACTCGGCAGGCTCGCATCCGTCCGGGCAGCCAAATCCGTTCGCGCTGCAAGTTCTCAGGCAGAACGGCATCGGCACGGAAGGATTGCGATCGAAGTCCTGGGATGAGTTCGCGGGCGCCCAGGCTCCTCAGATGGATTACATCTTCACCGTCTGCGACAACGCTGCCGGCGAGATCTGCCCGGTGTGGCCGGGCAAGCCTGTCAGCGCCCACTGGGGGTTACCCGATCCGGCTTCGGTGACCGGCAGCGATGCCGAAAAGGCAGCGGCCTTTGCCGTGACCCTCGGCCAGATCCACCGTCGCCTGCAGGCTTTCCTGGGCTTGCCGTTGGGGACCCTGGACGCCATGAGCCTCAAGGCCCGGCTGTCCGAAATCGGAAAGGAAGGACAAGCATGAAGGTTACCGACACCCCCCGCCGCCTTGTGGCCGAAGCCCTGGGAACAGGCATTCTGGTCTGCACCGTGGTCGGATCGGGCATCATGGCCGAGACGCTCACGCCCGATGTCGCCGTTGCGTTGCTGGGCAACACCATCCCCACCGGCGCGATCCTGTTTGTGCTGATCACCATCCTCGGCCCGCTGTCCGGGGCCCATTTCAACCCCGCGGTCAGCCTCGGCTTTGCGGTGCGCGGCGATCTGGCCTGGCGCGACCTTGGCGCCTACGTCGGCGCGCAGATCGCTGGCGGCATTCTTGGCACACTGGCCGCGCACCTGATGTTCGAGCTTCCGGTCGGCCAGGTCTCAACCCACGTTCGCACCGGTGGCGCGCAGTGGTTCTCCGAATGGGTCGCCACGTTCGGGCTCATGACGGTGATCCTGGGCGGGCTGGCGCGCGCGCCTCAGGCGATCCCGGCGCTGGTCGGCCTCTACATCACCGCGGCTTACTGGTTCACGGCCTCCACCAGTTTTGCCAACCCCGCGGTCGCCATCGCCCGCAGCCTGACCGACACCTTCTCGGGGATCCGCCCGGTCGATCTGGCGGGCTTCATTCCGGCCCAACTGGTGGGCGCGGTCGCCGCGGTCTGGCTGGCCAGGTGGCTCTTCCAACCCCAGAAGTAAAAAAAACGCGGCCCCCTGAGGCGCCGCGTTCGCTCTTCTTCTTGCTCAAATACCCCGGGAGCGCGAGGGCAGAGCCCTCGCACGGCCCGGAACGGGCCGTCAGCCCCGGGTCTCGATATCGGTATAGTCGCGGGCGGTCTCGCCCAGGTACAGCTGGCGCGGGCGGCCGATCTTGTGCTGCGGATCGGACAGCTGCTCTTTCCACTGCGAAATCCAGCCCACGGTCCGCGACAGCGCGAAGATCGGGGTGA
>JAGRMT010000019.1:0-173 GCA_020441125.1 Roseivivax sp. | reverse complement strand
GACGTTCGGGAACAGCTTCTTGTCGGCGAAGTAGGGATCGGCCAGCGCCGCCGCTTCCAGGTCCTTGGCGACCTGCAGGATCGGGTTGTTCTCGACGCCCAGCAGGTCCAGCACCTCGTCGGCGGACTGCTTCATCACCGTCGCGCGGGGGTCGAAGTTCTTGTAGACGCGGT
>JAGRMT010000164.1 GCA_020441125.1 Roseivivax sp. | reverse complement strand
AACAGGTCTTCGACGCCGCCGACACTTGGATGCTGGCGCTGGCCGCGATGGAGGGCATGGTCCGCGACATGACCGCGAACAAGGCCAAGTTGGAGGCGGCGGCCTCTTCGGGCTTCTCCACCGCCACCGATCTGGCTGACTGGCTGGTGCGCGAGTTGAACCTGCCATTCCGCCAGGCGCACCACATCACCGGCTCTCTGGTGGCGCTGGCCGAGAAGAAGGGCTGCGACCTGCCCGACCTGACGCTGGCCGAGATGCAGGGCGTTCACGCGGGCATCACCGATGGCGTGTTTGCCGTGCTGGGCGTGCACAACTCCGTCGCCTCGCGTACCAGTTACGGCGGCACCGCCCCGCTGCGTGTGCGTGAACAGGTGGCCCGCTGGATCGAGGCCCTGGCATGAATCGCGCCGCGCTGATCGCCACGATGGCCCTGCTGCTGGCAGCCTGTGGCGCCGACGGCCCGCCGCTGCGGCCGGAGGTGGAAACCACGATCACGCTGGGCAAGGGCGGCATCAGCACCCAGACCGGCGTATCGGTGCAGTCTGGCCCGGTCACCGTGGGCGTGCGGCTGTAACCCGGCGCTGACGCCACGCCGCCTTTGACACACGGCCCCACCCCGCGCCAAATACCGGCGAGGGAGGACCCATGCCGCTGCACATACTCGGCCCGTTGGTGGTGATCGGGATCGCCGGCATTGTCGTGCTGGTGCATCTGTTGCGCCTGTCCGCGCCCAGCCGGTTTGACACCGAGGAGACCGCCCGCCGCGCCTGGCTGCGCGAGTTTCCGGGCACGGCAGTGCGCAAGGTGCGCCTGTCGCAGGCCGGCGATGCCGCGCTGGTCGAAACCGAATCCGGCGCTGGGCTGGTCTGGGCCTTCGGCGCCGACACCGTTGCCCGCCCGCTGGCCGGGGCAAAGGCCGATGCCGGCCCACGCGGGCTGACGCTGCGCCTGCCCGACTACACCGCCCCGCGCATACACCTGCCCATGCCCCCGGAAGAGGCCGCCCGCTGGCGCGCCCGGATCGAGGAAACCCGATGACCGACACGCTGAGCTATCCCGACGTTGTCAACCTGGCGGTGCCGCTGTTCATTGCCGCCATCCTGGCCGAGATCCTGTGGATTCACCTCAAGGGCCGCGGCGGACGCTATGAAACGCGCGACGCGCTGACCTCGCTGATCATGGGCGCGGGCAGCGTGGTTTCCGGCATCCTTCTGGGCTTCATCGCCTGGGGCTTCTTCATGACGCTGTGGGCGATCACGCCGCTGGACCTGGGCACGTCCTGGCCCGTGGTGATCCTGTGCTTCGTGCTGGACGATCTGCGCTATTACTGGGTGCACCGCTTTGGCCACCGCATCCGCTGGGTCTGGGCCAGCCACGTCAACCACCACTCCAGCCAGCACTACAACCTGACCACCGCCCTGCGGCAGACCTGGACCGACACCTTTGCCTTTGTCATGGTCGTGCGCGCGCCGCTGATCCTGCTGGGTTTTCACCCGGCGCTGGTGCTGTTCTGCGGCGGGCTGAACCTGATCTACCAGTTCTGGATCCACACCGAAGCGATCGGCAAGCTGCCCCGCTGGTTCGAGGCGGTGATGAACACCCCCAGCCACCACCGCGTCCACCATGGGCGCAACCCGCGTTACCTGGACGCCAACTATGCCGGTGTCTTCATCGTCTGGGACAAGATGTTCGGCACCTTCGTTCCCGAGCAGGAGGCCGAGAAGGTGGACTATGGCCTGGTGCACAACCTGGGCACCTTCAACCCGCTGCGCGTGGCGTTTCACGAATGGGTCGGCATCTGGCGCGATATGACCCAGCCCGGCATCAGCTGGCGCGACCGGCTGATGTATGCCGTCGCTCCGCCGGGCTGGAGCCATGACGGCAGTCGCGACACCTCGGAAACGATCAAGGCCAAGCACTTGGCCAACCACCCCGAGGATCGCGGAACACCCGGTTTTTCGTAACCGGGGAAGGCGCTGGATGCCCTCCGGGCGCACTCGCCCCTTGTCCCCGCGGCCCTGCCGCCCTATCACGCCAGCGACCCGAGACCCGCGAAGGACCGACCCGATGTCGCGTTATGACCCGTCCGCAATCGAACCGAAATGGCAGGCCGCCTGGGAACAGGCGCAGACCTTCCGCGCCACGCGGTCGGCGGACAAGCCCAAGTATTACGTGCTGGAGATGTTC
>JAGRMT010000163.1 GCA_020441125.1 Roseivivax sp. | reverse complement strand
CTGGGCTTTGGCATGGTGCTGGTGCTGCTGGTGGTTCCGGCGCTGGTGGCGATCCAGCAGGATCTGAGCCGGCTCAAGGATGCCGCTTTCCGCGGGCTGCGCTTCCGCGATACGGGTCTGCGGGCGGTGCTGAACCTGGCGCTGGCGGCGATCATCGCCTGGCTGGGCGCCACCATGGGCTATGCCGCCGTCACCGGCGCGCTGTGGCAACCGCTGGTGCAGGCCGTGCCGCAACTGGCCCGTCTGTCGCCGCTGCTGGGCGGGTTTGCCCTGTTCCTGGCCGGGGTCGCGGCGCTGCTGCTGGCGCTATACGTCGCCGTTGGGATGGGTATCGCACTGCGCCGTATACGGCGCCGGCGTCGCGCCGCCTGAACGCGGTCAGCGACAGCCCTGGATATCCACCGCGTGCTGTTTGCCCAGAACGGTGATCCGCACCGTGCTGCGGTCCAGCGCAAAGGCGCTGCCCTCGACATGGCGCAGCATGGTCTGCGTCACCAGCCGCGCGCCGTTGCGGCGCGAGGCAGGCTCGGCCACCCAGATCAACGGATTGCCAACCTCGACCACGGTCTGTTCCTCGCCGCCGGCAGAGGGCATCTCGATCTCGGCCCGCAGGCCGATCCCGTCGGCCTCGAGCGACACGTCGCAGCGCACATCGCGCACGGCCGCCTCGGCCGCGCTGTAGGGCATCGAGGCCAGCGCCGCCGCGATCATCGGGTCAGGCTTGGTCGCCTGCGCCGGCAGGACGGCGGAAAAGCTCAGGTGATGCGGCAGGCAGATGTCCTTGCACAGGCCAAGGTCCATCTCGCCTTTCAGCGCGATGTCACCGGCCCCCTGCGTCGTCACCGTCAGCGGCAGCACGACCTCGTCGTGATAGACGATCGAGCGCATCCCGCCCTGCCACGACACCTCGGGCGTCGGCCAGTCGACACGCACCTGCGCGGCATTGCGCGATCCAGACCAGTCAAACACCGGCGGAATGCCGGCATCGCCGGGCGAGCGCCAGTAAGTCTTCCACCCCTGGCTCAGCGTCAGGTGCAGCGCCGCGATATGGCGCCCGTCGGCGGTGCGCCATCCCGGGCGCAGTTCAGCCGAGACGATTTCCGACGCGGCGACCGGCGCGGCCAGCGCGGCGCAGGACAGGGCAAGGGCGGGGAGCATTCTGATCATTGAACTCACTTGGCGATTTTCCGCCGTTTTGCCAAGTCACGTTGCAGCGAACGCCGGTGATCGGTCCGGGCGATGTGTCGCTTGCAGCGCATCGCGCGGACAGCCATGCTAGGGCCATGAACGCGGGGTACCATCCATGAGCGACGTTTCGGCCATCACCGACCTGACCGGCAAGCTGCTGATCGCCATGCCAGGCATGGGCGATCCGCGCTTTGAACACGGGCTGGTCTACATCTGCGCGCATTCGGCAGAGGCGGCCATGGGGCTGATCGTGAACAAGCCAGCCAGCGACGTGACCATGTCGATGCTGCTGGAACAGCTCTCGATCGAACCCCTGGTCGATATGCGCGGCAAGTGCGTTTATGTCGGCGGTCCGGTCGAACAGGCGCGCGGATTTGTGCTGCATACGTCCGACTATGCCTCGAACTCCTCGACGATCGAGGTCGATTCCTTTCGCATGACGGCAACGCTGGACATCCTGGAGGACATCGCCGCCGGAACCGGCCCGGAAAAGCGCATTGTCACGCTGGGCTACGCCGGCTGGGGCGCTGGCCAGCTTGAGGCCGAGCTGACGCAGAACGCCTGGCTGGTCTGCGACGCCACCGAAGAGCTGGTCTTCGATACACCCGACCCCGAGAAGTGGCAGGCGGCGCTGGCGTCGATCGGGGTACCCGCGCTGGCGCTGTCGGCGGCTGGCGGGCGCGCCTGACTAGGGGCGCGGAGCAGCGGCGCGGCGCAGCCGGTCGTTGATCGCCGCGCCCAGCCCGGTTTCCGGGATCGGCGAAACGGCGATCACGGTTGCGCCGGCATCGTCCAGCCGGTGCAGATAGGCAAACAGATTGGCTGCCGCCTCGACCAGATCGCCACCGGGCGACAGGTTCAGATCGCAGTCCACCGGTCCAAAGCCCAGCCGCGCCTCTCCGGCGCGCCAGTTGACCGCGTTCAGCCGCACCGCCGCGCCGGGCGCGTAATGTGATTGCAACTGGCCCGGAGCGCTGATCGCGGCGCCCTCGGCGCGCCGCGTCGCGGAGGTGCCCAGAACACGGTCGATCTCTTCGGCTGGCACGCCGCCGGGGCGCAGCAGGCAGGGCGCGCCCTCCAGCCCGACGATGGTCGATTCCAGCCCCACAGGGCAGGCTCCGCCATCCAGAACCGCCGCGATCCGGCCCGAAAGCCCGGCCATCACATGCGCTGCCGCTGTCGGGCTGATCTGGCCCGACCGGTTGGCCGAGGGCGCGGCGACCGGCCCACCGAAGGCCCCCAGCAAGGCCCGCGCCACCGGATGCGCCGGAACGCGCACCGCCAGCGTGTCCAGCCCGGCCGTCACCAGCCGCGACACCCGCGCGCCGGGCCGCAGCGGCAGCACCAGTGTCAACGGTCCGGGCCAGAAGGCGGCGGCCAGCGCCTCGGCCTCGGGCGACCAGTGCACCAGCGCCTGTGCCGCCGCGGCATCGGCCACGTGCACGATCAGCGGGTTGAAGCTGGGACGCCCCTTGGCCTGGTAGATTTGCGCCACGGCGGTGTCATTGCCGGCATCCGCACCCAGCCCGTAGACCGTCTCTGTCGGGAAGGCGACGAGCGCACCATCGCGCAGCAGTGCCGCCGCCCGGGCGGTTCCCTCGGGCGTGGCGGGCAGCAATTGGGTCTGGTGGGCGCTCATGACGTGGTGACGCGGCGTTTTTGTTTGATCCTGGACGCGTGCGGCGTAAACGTCAGCCTACCGCGGCGCGCATCGACATACAGGCGCGCCGTTGCGATGCCAAGCAGTTCGGAAAGGGATCTCCATGCCATACCGTTCGCCCGTCGACGAGGTTCTGTTCCTGCTCGACCATGTTGCCGGTTACGACCAGGTGACGCGGACCGAGCGTTTTGCAGAAATGGGCGGCGACATGGTTCAAGCCATCCTCGCCGAGGCCGGCAAGCTGTGCGACGATGTGTTGGCCCCGCTGCAACGCGCCGGCGATCTGGAGCCGGCCCGGCTGGAGAACGGCGTTGTGCGCACCTCGCCCGGCTTTGCCGATGGCTATCGCGCGATTGCCCAGGGCGGCTGGGTCGGCGCGACCGCCGATCCCGAACATGGCGGCATGGGCCTGCCCAACGCGCTGGGTATGGCGATCAACGACATGATGTCTGGCGCTTGCCTGGCGCTGCAACTGGCGCCGCTTCTGACGGTCGGCCAGATCGAGGCGCTGGAGCATCACGCACCCGACTGGATCAAGGACCTGTACCTGCCCAAGCTGACCTCGGGCGAATGGACCGGCACGATGAACCTGACCGAACCGGGGGCCGGCAGCGACGTTGGCGCGCTGCGCTCCAAGGCCGAACGGCTGGACGATGGCAGCTATGCCATCACCGGGCAGAAGATCTTTATCACCTGGGGCGATCACGACGCGGCCGAAAACGTCTGCCACCTGGTGCTGGCGCGTCTGCCCGATGGTGGGGCCGGCACCAAGGGCATCAGCCTGTTCCTGG
>JAGRMT010000162.1:12940-13175 GCA_020441125.1 Roseivivax sp. | reverse complement strand
TCGAGGGCGATTCCGCCGGCGGTTCTGCCCAGACGGGGCGCGACCGGGGCACGCAGGCGGTTCTGCCCCTGCGCGGCAAGATCCTGAACGTGGAACGCGCGCGGTTCGACCGGATGCTGGGCAGCCAGGAGATTGGCAACCTGGTGATGGCGCTGGGCACCGGGATCGGGCGGGACGAGTTCGACATCCGCAAGCTGCGCTACCACAAGATTGTCATCATGACCGACGCCGACGT
>JAGRMT010000162.1:10881-12925 GCA_020441125.1 Roseivivax sp. | reverse complement strand
CGCTGCTGCTGACGTTCTTCTATCGCCAGATGCCCGAGCTGATCGAGGGCGGCTACCTCTACATCGCGCAGCCGCCGCTGTACAAAGTCGCGCGCGGGAAGTCCGAAGTCTATCTCAAGGACCAGGCGGCGCTGGACGATTACCTGGTCGAACAGGGCATCGACGGCGCCCAGCTGATGCAGGGCAACGGCGAAGCGATCGCCGGCTCCGACCTGTTGCGCGTGGTCGCCGAGGCGCGCCAGCTCAAACGCGTGCTGGATGCCTTCCCGACGCATTACCCGCGCCACATCCTGGAACAGGCGGCAATCGCAGGCGCCTTCGTTCCCGGCGCGGTGGATGCCGACCTGCAAGGCGTGGCCGACAAGGTTGCCAAGCGGCTGGACCTGATAGCGCTGGAGTACGAGCGCGGCTGGACCGGGCGCATCACCCAGGACCGCGGCATCCGCCTTGCGCGCATCCTGCGCGGGGTCGAAGAGGTGCGCACCCTCGACGGCCCGATGCTCCGCTCGGGCGAGGCACGCAAGACCGGCAGCTTCACCCAGTCGCTGCAAGCCGTGTACGAGCTGCCCGCCACGCTGGAACGCAAGGATCGCCGGCAGATGATCCACGGCCCGCTGGGCCTGCTGAAGGCCATCCTGGAAGAGGGCGAGAAGGGCCTGACCCTGCAACGCTACAAGGGCCTGGGCGAGATGAACCCAGACCAGCTTTGGGAAACGACGCTGGACCCGGATGCGCGCACCCTGCTGCGTGTCGAGATCGACGACATGACCGAAGCAGACGACCTCTTCACCAAGCTGATGGGAGACGTCGTCGAACCGCGCCGCGAGTTCATCCAGCAAAACGCGCTGAGCGTGGAGAACCTCGACTTCTGACGGGGTGTGGCCAACCTGGCAATGTCGCGTTGCCTGGCTTTGATGGTTTCGGGATTGCGTGCGGTACGTGCCAACCCGTGACCTGCCCCGGTGCGTCCGGAGACTGCAATGTCTCACAATGCCGGAAGGCAGGGCGTCTGGCACGGCTCCGCGCGGTTTCCACGGCCCGGTGACCAACACCGGGCCGAGGCGCGCTATCGCATCACGAACGGATCGGGAATTGGAGCGTCAGAGGTTCTGAGCCAGACAGTTTTCACCGTGGTATAGTCCAGCGCCGCAGCCATGCCGCCTTCGCGCCCGTGACCGGAGAGCCCGTGCCCGCCAAACGGCGCAATCGGCGACACCGCCCGATAGGTGTTGACCCAGACGATCCCGGCGCGAATGCCCCGGATCATCCGGTGCGCCCGCGTCAGGCTGTTGGTGAACACGCCTGAGGCCAACCCGTAGGCAGTATCATTGGCCAACTCCAACGCCTCGGCCTCGTCGGCAAAGCTGCGCACCGACAGCACCGGTCCAAAGAACTCTTCATGCAGAGCGGGGGCACCGGGCGCGTCGGAACAGTCCAGGATGGTCGGCGGGAAGTAGAACCCCGCGCCATCCGGCGCCTGCCCGCCGGTCACAACCTTGGCCCCGGCGGCGACAGAGCGGTCGATCAGCCTGGAGATGCGGTCGCGTTGACGGGCGGTGCACAGCGGGCCCACCTCTGTCTCCATCCGGTCCGGTGCGCCGATGGCGATCGCTTCGGCCTTGGCCTTCAGCCGGGCCAGAAACGTGTCCTTGACCCCCTGCTGCACCAGAAGCCGCGAACCGGCGACGCAGCTTTGTCCGGTGGCGGCAAAGATCCCCGCCACCTGTGCATTGGCGGCGCTGTCCAGGTCGGCATCGTCAAACACGATGAACGGCGACTTGCCCCCCAGCTCCAGCGAGGTGCTGGCCAGGTTCTCGGCACTGGCGCGCAGGATGTGGCGGGCGGTTTCGGGCCCACCGGTAAAGGCGATGTGCGCCACGCGCGGATGACTGGTCAGCGCTTGCCCGGCTTCGGGCCCACCGGTCAGGATGTTGACCACACCGGGCGGGAAACCCGCCTCGTGCACCAGCCGCGCGAATTCCAGCAGCGGCGCAGGACCGTCCTCGGACGCCTTCAGCACCACGGTGCAGCCGGCCGCCAACGC
>JAGRMT010000162.1:0-10827 GCA_020441125.1 Roseivivax sp. | reverse complement strand
CCCACCGGTTCGCGCCGCAGCCAAACCTCCATATCCGGCTTGTCGATCGGCAGGTGCGCGCCTTCGATCTTGTCGGCCAGACCGGCGTAATAGCGGTAATACTCTGCCACATAGGCGATCTGGGCACTGGTCTCGCGGATGATCTTGCCGGTGTCCCGAGTTTCAAGCGCCGCCAGCCGGGGCGCTGCGGCCTGCACCAGGTCCGCCAACCGGTAAAGCAGCTTGCCCCGCGCCGTGGCGGTCATCGCCGGCCAGGCCCCGCGCACAAAAGCGCCGTGCGCGGCCTGCACCGCGCGGTCTACCTCGGCAGCACCGGCCAGCGGCATCACCGCCCAAGGCGCCCCGGTTGCCGGGTCCAGGCTTTCGAACTGCGCACCCCCTTCATCGAAGCAACCGTCGATATAATGCGAAAAGCGGTCCATTGGCATTTCCTGTCAGGCGAATGCTGGCATCACGTCACGGATCAGCCGTTCAAGCGAGGCTTTCTTGCGCTCGAAGCTCATGCCGGTGTCGATCCAGAAGCTGAACTCGTCATAGCCCAGCGCCTCGTATCCCTTCAGCCGCGCGATTACTTCGGCCGGTTCGCCGATAATCTGGTTCTTGCGCATTGCCGCGGCAGAATAGAACGGATGCGCGGCGATTTCCGCCTCGGTCAGCTGCTGGATAAGGCCCTGGCTGATCGGCCGCTCGTTCTTGAACCACGCGCCGAAGTAACAGTAGAACCGGTTGATTTCCTGCGCAGCAAGTTCGGCATCCGCCTCGCTGCTGGCGACGTAGGCGTGGCGCAGCACCATGATCTTGGGGCGCGGCACATGGGGATGTGCGGCACAGGCGGCGTTGAAACGCTCCATCAGGCTGACCACTTCCTCGTCGCCCAGGTGCAGCGGGGTGACCTGCACGTTGCAGCCGTTGGACACGGCGAATTCGTGGCTGTTGGGGTCACGCGCGGCGACCCACAGCGGCGGGCCCGCCGGTTGCAGCGGCTTGGGAGAAGATGTCGTCTTGGGGAACTGCCAGTACTGTCCTTCATGGGTGTAGTCGCCCTGCCATAGCGCCTTGATGGCCGGGATCAGCTCGCGCAGGCGGCCCCCGGCATTCCACGCGTCCAGCCCCGGCAACAGCCGGTCATACTCAAAGCTGTAGGCCCCGCGCGCCACGCCCAGCTCCAACCGCCCATCCATGATGATGTCGGCCATCGCTGCCTCGCCGGCCAGGCGGATCGGGTGCCAGAACGGTGCAATCACCGTGCCCGTACCCAACCGGACAGTGCGGGTGCGCCGCGCCAGATCGACCAGGTTCAGCAGCGGGTTCGGCGCGATGGTGAAGTTCATGCCGTGATGCTCGCCCGTCCAGATGGCGTGCATCCCGCCCGCGTCGGCGATCTGGCACAGCTCGATCATCTGGTCGTAAAGGTCCTTCTCCGCCTCGTCGGGAGAGACTCGTTCCATATGGATGAAGAGTGAGAATTTCATCGCGTCTGTCCTTCCGCGTTCCGTTTCACGCGCCCGTGCTGATGGGTTCCGAAATAGGTACCGTAGTTGCCCATCCGGGTTTCTTCCGCCAACCGCTGCAGCATCGACAGCAGGGCGGGATCGGTGACATCGGTCAACCCGCCCGGGGACAGCTCGACAAAAGCGCCTTCGGCCGGGGTGCAGGGCGCCGCCAGCGGGCAGCGCAGCGCCAGGTGCTGGGCGCCCACTGCCGCGTCTTCGTAAACGGCGTAGACAGAGCCGGGCTCAGCCTCGATCCTGAGCCGGGCGAACAGCCCGTCCAGCGCCGCGCGCACGCCGGCCCGGCCAACCCGCGCCATCGGCACTGACAGCCCGCCGCGCCCGTCATCAACCAACAGCACCTGCCCCGGCAACTCGATGATCGCCGACAGAACCACGTCAGGGCCGGTAGGCAGCTGGGCCGCCGTGGCCGCAGGGGTGATGTAGGCGCCGCGGTAATAGCCCAGCCCCGGGTGGGCGCTGTCCTCGAACGCGCCGATGCGGCCCAGAAGGATGGTGTGATCGCCTGCCGGAATCGCCTGTTCCAGGGTGCAGTCGAACCAGGCCGAAACCCCGTCCAGAAGTGGTGCGCCCACCGGACCGCGCCGCCATGCCACGGCTGAAAACCGGTCTGCCACAGGCCGCGCAAAGGTGGCTGAAACGTCTTTCTGCCTTTCCGACAGGATGTTGACGGCAAAGCCGCGCCCGGTGCTGAAAGCGTCAAGGTTGGCCGACTTGTTGGCGATGGACACCAGAAGCAGCGGCGGATCCAGCGACACCGAAGAGAAGGAGTTGGCGGTGAAGCCCAGCGGGTTGCCTGCGCCGTCGACCGTGGTCACCACCGTGACGCCGGTCATGAAACAGCCAAAGGCATCGCGCAGCGCGCGGGGGTCGATCGCGGTCATTGGGTGGCCTTCTCTGGCGACAGCCAGGCGTTCAGCGCGCCGGAAACGGCCTCCGGCGCGGTCAGGTTCATCATGTGACGGTGCCCCGCGATCACCTCGGCGCGGCCACCAGGCACGCTGGCGGCCATGGCCCGCGTCATGACCGGAGTGGAATTGGCATCGCCGTCGCCGGTCATCACCAGCAGCGGGCATCGGATCGTTGCCAGCCGATCAGCATAGGTGCTGTCGCCGGCGGCAAAGGCGCGGTAGGCAGCGGCATAGCCGGACTGCGGCACCGCGCGCAGCCATGACGCAACTTGGCCACGCAGCGTTTCCTCTTCCGGCCCGAACCAGCGGGCAAGCGGCGCCTCGACCTCGGCAACGCCAGCGGCAATCTGTGCGGCACGGGCCTGCACGGCATCGCGGGCTGCGGCGCTTCGGCGGAACACGCCGTTCAGCAGGGCTACGCGCGTCACCAGCTCAGGGTGTTCCACCGCCAACCCGGCGGCGATCAGCGCCCCCATCGAGTGACCGGCAACCGCCAGCGGCCCAAGCCCCAGCGCCTGAACCACCCGGGCGGCCCAGGCAACATAGTCCGGCAGCGACGGCTCGCCCGGCAAGGGATCGCTTTCGCCATGGCCCGGCATGTCCACCGCGATCACGCGATGATCGAGCGACAGCGCGTCGATCTGCGGCCCCCAGGCCTCGGCCCGCATCCCTACGCCGTGGATCAACAGCACGGGCGCACCCGCGCCGGCCTCGATCAGGCGTACCCGGGTGCCGTCAGACAGCCGCAGGATTCGCGACATCATGACCGAGATCCTTCAGATCCTGATACCGGTCACCGATGCGGTGATGCGGACGCCCGCCGGTCGATGCGCCCAGTGCGACCACGATCTCGTCGGCGGCAGGGGCATCGGGAATTGAGAAATGCACGGTTTGGTAATGCGAGCGGCGACCCTCGTCATGCTTGTCCATCAGCGGGATCATCACGGGCGTATTGGCCGCGCCGCGCACATTGGTGAAGGCCAGGTAAGTCTTGGCACCAACCGCATGGCGGTAGTGATTGCCGAACCGCAGCGTGTGGATCATGGCGTTGGCATGTTCCAACTCGCCGTCCAGCCCGACAACGGCCGCCTTGCCATAACCCTCGACATTGTCGGCGCCGCCGGCGGCCTCCAGGATCATCCCCGTCAGCAACTCGCCGAGTTCTGGCGCGATATCGTGGATTTCCGGCTTCAGGTCCTCGACAAAGCCGCGGCCGGCCCAGGGGTTGCGGATCACCGCCGCCGCCGCGATCAGCTTCAGCGGCCTCGGCGCAGCGCGACCGCCTTCGATCAGCGTCGTCTCGATCAGCGAATAGGTCTTGCGGATTTGTGCGGGCATGGGCGACTCCGTGATTTGCGCTGTATGTTGGTATACCATAAGACCATATGTCAAGCTTCGCTTGTGCGGCGCCATGCCCGCCCCTAAGATGGGCACATGGATCAGGCCGCCGACACCACGCTCAGAATCGATTTCCCCGCCACCACGCTGCGCGAGCTGGCGGTGGACCGGATGCGGCAGGCGATCATCACCGGCCGCTTTGCCGGGGGCGAACGCCTGGTGGAACGGGTGCTGTGCGACCAACTGGGCGTATCCCGCTCTGTCGTGCGCGAGGCGATCCGTTACCTTGAAGCCGAGGGCCTGGTCGAAACCCTGCCCCGCAGCGGGCCGGTTGTGACCACCCTGGATTGGCCGCGCGCGCGCCAGATCTACGACATTCGCCGGCTGCTGGAGGCAGACGCCGCCGCCGCCTGCGCCAAACGTGCCGATGCCAAGGTTCAGTCCGACCTGCGCAGCGCGTTGGAGCGGCTGAAGCAGGCTTTCGACAACGGCTCACCCGACGCGTTGCTGGCCGCCACGACACATTTCTACCAGGCGATCTTTACCGCGGCCGGGCATGACATCGCATGGGAGATCGTGCAGCGGCTAAACGGGCGCATCTCGCGCCTGCGGGCGATCACCCTGGCCAGCACCGACCGGAGCGTGTCCGGCCATGCCCACATGCAGCGCATCTGCGACGCGATCTGCGCCCACGATCCCGCCGCAGCCGCTGCCGCGGTAAATGCGCATCTGATCGACGCGGCAGAGATCGCCCGGCTCAATCTCGACCAACCGGAATGAGCGCCTACTGGATCGCCCATGTCACCGTGACCGACCCGGCAGCCTATGCCGGGTATCAGGCGCTTGCGCCGGCGGCCTTTGCCGCGCATGGCGCCCGGTTCCTGGCCCGCGGCGGCACCGCCGAGGTGCTGGAGGGTCCGGCGCTGGAGCGTCATGTGGTGATCGAGTTTCCGTCCCTGCAGGCAGCGCGGGCCTGTTACGACTCTGCCGAATACCGCGCGGCGCGGGCTGCCCGCGCCGGGGCGTGCACGGCGCATGTCGTGATCGTCGAGGGGCTCTAGCCCCCGCGCGCCCGGGCCGCGATCGGCACAGAGGCGCAACAAGGGGCTGGCTTTGCGCATCGACTGGACGCACAAATCACCCCATGGGCAGCAAGCCTGCCCGCCGCAAGCACGAAGGGCACAGACCGATGAGGAGCTTCACGCGCCGCGCTGCCTTGCTGGGGGTTGGCGGTGCCGCCGGCTGGGGCCTGTCGGGGCTGCTGCGCCCCGACCTGCCGGTGCTGGATGGCACGGACCGGATTGTGCCAGCGACCGGCGAAAACGTGCTGAACGATGCCAGCGGGCTGTCGGCCACACCAGTACACAAGCACCTGCACCTGACCGAGGACGCCGGCGAGGCGCTGATCGCAGCGATCCGCCGCGAACTGACAGAGGCGCGTGCCGCCGGACGGCCGCTGAACGTCGGCGCGGCGCGCCATTCGATGGGCGGGCAGGCGATCCCGCGCGACGGCACCGCGCTGACCTTTGTCAATGGCGCTGTCACGCCCGACACCAGCGCGGGCACCTACCTGGCCCATGCCGGGGCGCGCTGGTCCGATGTCATCGCCGCGCTGGACCCTGCAGGCTGGTCGCCCAAGGTGATGCAATCCAACCATGACTTCGGCGTTGCCGCGACCTACTCGGTCAACGCACATGGCTGGCCGGTTCCCTTTGGGCCGATGGGCTCGACCGTGCGATCGCTGCGCATGGTGCTGCCCTCGGGCGAATTGGTCACCTGCTCGCGCGATGAAAATGCCGAGTTGTTTCGCCTGGCGATGGGCGGGTACGGGCTGATCGGGGTGATCGTGGACATGCAGGTGGAAATGGTGCGCAACACGCGCCTGACGCCCAGCTTTATCACGATGCCGGCGGGTGAGTTTGCTGCCGCCTTCCGCAAGGCGGTCGATGATCCCGGCGTCAGCATGGCCTATGGCCGGCTGAACGTTGAGCGCGACAGCTTCTTTCAGCAGGCACTGCTGATCACCTACCGAGAAACCGCCGACCAGTCGGACCTGCCCGCTGCCTCGGGTTCGGGTTGGATGGCCCACGCCGCCAGCCGCCTGTACCGTGCTCAGCTGGGCAACGAGAGGTTCAAGGCATTTCGCTGGTGGAACGAGACGCTGGTCGGCCCGGCACTGGGTTCGGGCGCGGTCACCCGCAACACCTTGATCAACGAGCCGGTGATCACGCTGGACGACCGCAACCCGGACCGGACCGACATCCTGCACGAATATTTCGTCGGCTTCGACGCCTTCGATGGCTTCCTGGACGCCTGCCGCGAAGTGATCCCGGCCTCCTACCAGGAATTTCTGAACGTTACCTTGCGGTACGTCGGGCAGGATGACGACAGCGTTCTGGCCTTTGCCAGCGTGCCCCGGATCGCCGCCGTGATGTCTTTCAGCCAAGAGCTGACAAACCGGGCAGAGGCCGACATGGCACGCATGACGCGCGCACTGATCGACCGGATCGTCGAGATCGGCGGCGCGTATTACCTGCCGTACCGGCCGCACGCCAGTCTGGCGCAGCTAACCGCTGCCTATCCCGGCGCGCGCCGGTTCGCGGCGGCCAAGCGCACTCTCGATCCCGATCTGGTGCTGCGCAACAACCTCTGGGACAGCTATCTGGGGCAACTATGAGCACTCTGCAAAAACTGTGCATAGCCTATGTCGTGGCGCTGCTGGCCGCAGCATCGCTGAACTATGTGCCCGGCCTGACCGATGAAAACGGTCTGGCGCTGGGGATTTTCGCGCTCGACATCTATGACGACGCGCTGCACGTCGCCTCGGCGCTGTGGGCGCTGGTGGCCGGTCTGCTGTCGCACCGGGCGGCGCGCAGTTTCCTGATACTGTTCGGGCTGGCCTACCTGGGCGACGGGGTGTTCGGCTTCTTCACCGGCTACGGCTATCTCGACCTTGGGATCTTTACCAACGGCTCGGCCGGGATGGAGCTGTCTGTGCCGCGCGTTCTGGCCAACCTGCCGCACCTGGCGCTGGGCGGCGTCGCGGCCTGGGCAGGGCTGACCCAACCCGGAACGCGCGTGTGAAACGGCTGTGGCGGGTCATCCGCGGCCTGCTTGTGATGGCCCTGCTGGCTGTGCTGGGGCTGCTTTCTCCGGTGGCCTATGTCGAAACCATGTGCCGCCCCGCCGGCGCGCCGCAACCCTACGCCACGCTGCTGGACCCGGCTCATCACCGGCCCGAGGCACGCACGTTGATGACCTATCCCGAATGGCACATCGTCCATGCCTACGAGGACTATGCCAAGGTGATCGAAACCGGCGATCCGCACCAATACGGATTTCTGCGCGGCATCGGCGGGTTCTGGTCATCGCTCTGCGCGCTATCGCGCGATGCCGGGCAGATGGGCCCGGTCGATGGCGAGACCCGGCAGATGGTGCATGTCATCGGCGTCAGCTTCACCGCCGAGTTACTGCTGAAGGCGGCGTATGAAGAAACGCTGGGCCGGCTCTTTGCCGCGCTGCGCGGGCCGCAGCGGGCGCCGCTTGACGATGTCTCGGCCGCGCAGTCGGCGGCCTATGCCGCCTTCCTGCAGCAGGTCCCGTGGTACAAGTGGCCCTTCGAGCGCGACGCGGCAGAGCTGGACGCCCGCGCCACCGGCGCCCTGCGAGACCGCGAAAGGCAAGTCGCCCTGGGGCTCGAATTCCGCGCCAAGGCCGCCTATGCCGGGGTGATCGCCTCTGCCGTCGCACAGGCCGGGCCCGACGCGCTGACGTTGCGCATGATCGTCGCCGGCGCGCCCGACCTGGCCGGGATCGACGGCATTACCGTGATTGCGGCGCGCCCCGAAGGAACCGAGATCGAAACACCGCGCTACCGCGCGCTGACGGCACTGCTGGCAAGAATGGCCGCCGACGGGCTGGATTTCGTGGAAATCGCCGGCAATGACGACATCTTGCTGACCGTGCTGTCTGACCGCGCGGTTGAGCCGGACGCGCTGACCAGCATGGCGCGGCAGGGCTTTGGCGATTACCGGCACCTGCTGGTGGTCAAGGTTCCCCGTCTGGCCGAGACGTTGCGCGCGCTGGCCGGGCGCGGCCTGCGGTTGGAACACATCCATGACTATTAGGGCGCTGCTGCTGGCACTGCCGCTGTTGCTGGCGGGGTGGTTTGCCACGCTGCTGGCCGTGGCGGTGCTGTCCCACCAGGCGCCGGCCTATGTCGTGCTGTTCCCCGGCAGCGATTTGCTGTCCTCGCTGCCTGCCGACGTCGCCGTGCTGTCGGCCACCGGTTTCAGCGTGACGCTGACCGCCGAGCGGCCCGGTCTGGCGCGCGCGCTCTACCGGCAGGGCGCGTGGGTCGTGCTTCCCGCCGGGCTGCGCGGCTGCCTGCCAATGCCGCGCCTGTGATGGCTCGCCTTGCGCGGCCGGCCTGCTATCGTGGACGTGACCGAAGAACGGAGACACGCCATGAAGATCACCCGCGCCGGAACCAACGCCTCTACCGCCGGTAACCCCGAGTATTTCACCGGCACGGTGCGGCTCGATCCGCTGTTCGCCGCAACGGAACCGGGCCGCGCCGTGGGGGCGCATGTCACGTTCGAGCCGGGCGCGCGCACCGCCTGGCACACCCATCCCGCCGGGCAGACGCTGATCGTCACCTTCGGCCGTGGACGGGTTCAGCGTGAAGGCGGACCGGTCGAGGAAATCCGCCAGGGCGACGTGATCTGGTTCGACGCCGGAGAACGCCACTGGCACGGCGCCGCGCCCGACACCGCGATGAGCCATATCGCCATCCAGGAAAAGATCGGCGACAGCGCCGTGACCTGGCTGGAGCCTGTCACCGACGCCGAGTACGCCGGCTAGCGGCGCAACGCCTGCACGATGGCGGCATCGGGAAAGCAGGTGGCCGCCTGCCCCGTCGCCTCTTGCCAGCGGCCGATAGAGCGGCGCGTCTTGAACCCGGGCAACCCGTCGGCGCCGCCCACGTCATGGCCCAGCGCCTCCAGCCCGCGCTGCATCGCCGCGATGTCCGACCGCAGCATCCTGTCGACCTTGCCCCAGGACGCAGTGAAATCGCCCGAGCCATAGGCGATGCGGTCAGCGACGTGGCCGACGAACAGAGCGTAAAGATCGCTGAAGTTGTAATCCTTCAGAACGTAGAAATTGGGCGTGACCACAAAGGCCGGCCCGTGCCGCCCGGCCGGCATCAGCAGCGATCCCGGCTGGGCCAATTCATGCGCCGGAAACGGGCGGCCGGACACGCGGGCGATGCCCATCGCCGCCCAGTCGGCAATCGGCCGCGTCAGGTCTGGCCCTTCCAGCGCGCAGGACACCGACGCGGGCACTGTCACCTCGAACCCCCAGTCGCGGCCCGCCGTCCAGCCGTGCCGCGCCAGATAGGCGCCGATCGAGGCGATGGTATCCGGCTCGGAACGCCAGATATCGGCACGCCCGTCGCCATCGCCATCGGCGGCGTATTGCAGGAAGTTGGACGGCATGAATTGCGGCTGACCCAGCGCGCCGGCCCAACTGGAGCGCATCGCGCCCGGCGGGGCGTGCCCTGCCTGCGCGATCTGCAATGCTGCGATCAGTTCGTCGGTGAAATAGGCGGCGCGGGTGCTCATGAAACCCTTGGTGCCCAGAACCTGAAAAACGTTATGCGGGATCTTCGCCCGGCCGTACCCGCTTTCGCGCCCCCAGATCGCCAGGATCACGGCGCCGGGCACACCGCTGCGCCGCGTCACGGCTGCCAGCGTGGCAGCATGGTCGCGCGCCATGCTGCGCCCCACGGCGGTGGCACCATCCAGCGTCGCGCGCGAAAAATACCGCGACGGAGCGCCGAATTCTGCCTGGCTTTGCGCCCATGCCTTGGGGGGCGGCGCACCCGGCGGCACCAGATCCGGCAGGTCCCAGTTCAGCGTGATCCCGGCAAAGGCCGCTTCGAACGTGCCG
The DNA here is from genome assembly GCA_020441125.1 of Roseivivax sp. GTDB lineage: Bacteria > Pseudomonadota > Alphaproteobacteria > Rhodobacterales > Rhodobacteraceae > Mesobacterium_A. The sequence goes on along the minus strand of JAGRMT010000162.1, from coordinate 1,115 downwards.
CGCGAGACGCCTGCCTTGCGAGCTCGCGGCCAGACCGTTGCCTGAATCCAGTCCTGGAACAGCCGCTCTACCCGGGCGCGGTCCTGCGCCGGGGCGGCGGTGGCCAGGCCCAAGGCCAGCGCGATCAGGCACAACAGTCGGATCATCGGCGCTCCTGCGCGGTTCGGGTCACGGTTGCGGCAGCTTAACGCGCGCGCGCGGCCCTGTCTCTTTTCCCGGCACGGCAGGTGCTGTAACCGTCGCCCGCCGGGGCCCCCCGCCCCTTTGGACCGTGCGCATGAAACCGATCAAACTCGTCTCGGGCATCCTGACCGTGGGCTTCTGGACCATGCTAAGCCGGATCCTGGGCGTGGTACGCGAGATGATGATCCTGGCGCTGATCGGTCCTGGCCCGGTCATGGATGCCTTCATCGCGGCGTTCCGCCTGCCCAACATGTTCCGCCGACTGTTCGCCGAAGGCGCGTTCAACGCCGCATTCGTGCCGATCTTCTCCAAGAAATACGAGGGCGAGGAAGACCCGCTGGTGTTTGCCCGCGACGCGATGAACGGGCTGGGTTTTGTGGTGCTGACGCTGACCGCGCTGGCACTGATCTTCATGCCGGCGCTGGTCTGGGCCACCGCCGGCGGTTTTGTCGGCGACGAACGCTTTGATCTGACGATCGGCTACGGGCGCATCGCCTTTCCCTACATCTTCTTCATCGCTTTGGCGGCCCTGTTTTCCGGCGCGCTGAACGCCACCGGCCATTTCGCCGCCGCCGCCGCTGCGCCTGTGTTCCTGAACATCCTGGTGATCACAGCAATGACCATCGCCTGGGCCACGGGCGGACAGGCGATCACCTGGCTGGTCTGGACAGTGCCGCTGGCCGGCGTGGCGCAACTGGCCCTGGTCTGGATCGCAGCCGAGCGCGCAGGCGTGCGTGTGCGCCCTGGCCGGCCGCGCTGGACACCCGACATGAAGCGGCTGTTCCGCGTCGCTGTACCCGCCGCGCTGGCGGGGGGCGTCATGCAGATCAACCTGCTGGTGGGTCAACAGGTGGCCAGCCATTTTGAAAAGGCGGTCAGCTGGCTTTACGCCGCAGACCGGCTGTACCAGCTGCCGCTGGGCGTGGTCGGCA
>JAGRMT010000161.1 GCA_020441125.1 Roseivivax sp. | reverse complement strand
CCTGCGCCGAGGCGCTGGTGGCGGCGGGGATTGCCCGTGTGGTCAGCGCCCAGACCGATCCCGACCCGCGCGTGGCCGGGCGCGGCCATGCGATTCTGCGCGCCGCCGGCATCGAGGTCACCGAGGGCATTCGCGAAGCCGAGGCGCGCGAATTGCAGCGCGGCTTTCTGACCCGGGTGATGCAGGGTCGTCCGATGCTGACGCTGAAGCTGGCCTCAAGTTTCGATGGCCGCATCGCCACCGCATCGGGCGAAAGCCAGTGGATCACCGGCCCCGACGCGCGCCGCCATGTCCATGCGCTGCGCCTGAGCCATGACGCGGTGATGGTCGGCGGCGGCACCGCCCGCGCCGATGATCCGTCGCTGACCGTGCGCGGCATGGGCACGGTGCGTCAGCCGTTGCGCGTGGTGCTGTCGCGCCATCTCGACCTGCCGCTGACCGGGACGCTGGCCCAGACGGCCGAGCAGGTGCCTGTCTGGCTGTGTCACGGCGCCAGCGCCAGCGCCGAGCTTTGCGACGCCTGGGACGGGATCGGCGCCAGGCGCCTGCCGGTGGCCGTGCGCGGCGGTCAGCTGGACGCACGCGCGGCGTTGCAGGCCCTGGGCGCCGCCGGGCTGACACGGGTGTTCTGCGAAGGCGGTGGCGCCTTGGCGGCCTCGCTGCTGAATGCCGGGCTGGTGGACGAGTTGGTGGTCTTTGCCGCCGGGCTGGCCCTGGGCGCCGAGGGGCGCCCCGCATTGGGGGCGATGGGCATCGGCGCGCTGGCCGAAGCGCCGCGCTATGCCTTGGCCGAAGCCGTTCCTGTGGGCGGCGACGTGATGATGCGCTGGCGGCGTACAGACGCCGCCGGCTGATGCATCACAGCGCGGCAAAGCCCTGCCGGGTCATTTCCATCAGTGCGGTCAGGATTTTCGACGGCTGCGCGGCGGCGTACATGTTGACCCGCTGCACGCCCAGGTCAGGCAGGGCGCTGGAAACGTCCAGGTAAGTCAGCTGTGACGGCGCGTGCCCTTCCAGCATCGCGGTCACGCCCAGATCGGCGCTGACCGTCGCCTCGACCGTTCGGTCGCTGTCTGATTCCACCGCGATTTCCCAAGGTGTGCCGGCCGTTTCCAGCATCCGCATCGCGGTCGGCTTGAAGCCGCAGTTGCGGCAGAAGGCCAGCCGCAGCGGGCGCTGCTTCCAGATCGACCCGCCCGGCGCCCCGACCCAGCGCAGCGGCACTTCGGTCAGCGTTTCTCCCTCGGGCCCGACCTCAGGCTCGGTGGTCAGGATCACGTCCAACTCGCCCCGCGAGAACTGCGCCTTCAGCGTCGAGGTGTAAGACGAGACGAGCTGCACCTTCACCCGCGGATAGGCCGCATGGTAACGCTGAAGTACCTGCGGGATCACCGGGTAGACGATGTCATGCGGCACGCCAAAGACCAGTTCTCCCTCGTAGGTCTGTTCCGTCAGCCGGGCAAAGATCTCGTCGTTCATGTCGACCATCTTGCGCGCATAGCTCAGCAGCTGTTCGCCCGCCGCGGTCAGCGCAACCGACCGGCCGGTGCGTTCCAGCAGTTCCTGCCCCAATAGCGACTCCAGCCGCTTGAGCTGCATCGAAACGGCCGATTGCGTCAGGTTCAGAAAGCCCGAGGCGCGGGTCACGCCGCCCGCCTGGGCCACCATCACGAACGAGCGCAGCGTAGAAATATCGAGGTTTCTCATTCATCACGATCCTTGATGACAACCTTCAGAAACATTCGTTTCACAAATGCCTTCTGACGACCATATACATCACGTATCAAAATGCAAACAGCGAACAGCATCACAAATCTTGAAGGAACACATCATGGCTTATGTTCTGTCCTCGTCCCTGCCCCAGCGCCGCCGGTTCAGCCTTCTGGCCCGCCTGCTGAACCTCGACACGGCCTATCGCCAGCGTGCCCAGGTTGAGCGGCTGGACGAGCATCTGCTGCAAGACATGGGCCTGACCCGAGCCGATCTGCGCGCGGCGGTCGAGAGTGGCGCATGGGATGCGCCGGAAAGCTGGCGGCAATAACCGGTTTTCGTTCGGTTAGCGCTTGAAAAGATGTCTCTGGCTTCCGATATTTGGCACAAGTTGGGTCTGGTCCAACGACGTGGCTCTTATCGGAGGCTTTAATGGCTGAATACAACACTATCCGGGCGACAACGGCCGCCGGTGCCCGCGCCGGCCAGATTGACGAAGGCTTGCGCGCCCACATGAACAAGGTCTACGGGCTGATGTCCGTCGGCACCCTGCTGACCTTCCTGGTCGCATGGGCTGTCGGCAGCTCGCCCGAACTGCTGAGCATCTTCCGCGATCCCATGACGCTGAAGCCCAACGTTCTGGGCTGGATCGTCATGTTCGCGCCGCTGGGCATGGCCTTCTTCTTTGGCGCTGCCCTGAACCGGCTGTCGGCCGCTGGCGCGCAGACGTTCTTCTATATCTTCGCCGCGGTGATGGGCCTGTCCATTGCGTGGATCTTTGCCGCCTTTACCGGCATCTCGATCGCACAGGTGTTCCTGGTGACCTCGATCGCCTTCGCGGGCCTGTCGCTGTGGGGTTACACCACCAAAAAGGACATCTCGGGCTGGGGTTCGTTCCTGATCATGGGCGTGATCGGCCTGATCGTGGCGTCGCTAATCAACATCTTCCTGCAGTCGCCGGCTCTGTACTTTGCCGTGTCGGCCATCGGCGTGCTGATCTTCGCCGGCCTGACCGCCTATGACACGCAGAACATCAAGAACACCTACCTGCAGCTGGCGCATTCGGACAGCGACTTCCTCGGCAAGTCGGCGATCATGGGCGCGCTGCAGCTCTATCTCGACTTCCTGAACCTGTTCATGTTCCTGCTGCAGTTCATGGGCAACCGCGAGTGATCGCAGCCACCTGACGGAAGCCGAAGGATGCGAGAGGCCGGGGGAGACCCCGGCCTTTTTCGATGGCGGGCCCGGGAGGGCTCGAACCCCCAACCTTGGACTTAGAAGGTCCCTGCTCTATCCAGTTGAGCTACGGGCCCGCATCCCCGCGTCATGCGCGGAAACCGCCCCCGCCTGCAAGTTCGGGGCAGTGCGCAAGCATCATGTAGAGGCTGCCGGACCGTGGCGATAGCGGCCCGACGGCCGCAGGCGCGAGGCGGCGGCATGGGGCGGCGGCGCTCACCGGTCTCGCGCTGTGGGCTCCGGCCCGCGTCTCGCCGGCAGGCGAGCAGCACCCCGACAGCCTGCCGTCCCGGTCAGGACTGCATGGATTCCATGCTCGACAGGCCGGGCCGAGAGGCGCTTGATAATGCCCCTGCCCCGGCCGGATCGGTCGATTCGGCACAGAAATTGCCCTCTGCCGGCAGAAGAAACTTGACAGAACGCCGCAGCGAGTGTTTCTTGGGGTTAAAAAAGGTTTCGACCGCAGAAAGACCAGCGCATCGGCCCGGGCGCGCTCAGCGGACGATTAACCAAAAAAACGGGCCTCAGGGAGGTTTAACGTGTCAGATCTGTCAAAACGGATCGAGACCATGCATCGGCGCGACATCGCCGTTGCCGTGGCCTTTATCCTCGGACTCTGGTTTGCGATCATCTTCGTGGCGATCGAAACCTGGTCGCTGGCGCCCACGCCGGCGACGCGAATCATGTTGCTGGCCGGCGGCGCGGTGGTGCTGCTGTTCAACTCGGCCGCGATCATGGCGATGCTGCGCCATTACCGCGAGGACCGCGACTTCATGTACGGGCTGGACATCAAGTTCCTCGACGAAGCCCGCGAAGCCAGGAAGGGACTCCGCGAAGCCAGGAACGGGCTCCGCCATGCCTAGATACATTGCCCCCGTTCAGGGCAAGGCCGGCCAGATCATCGACGTGATCGTGCTGCTGATCATGGCCATCGGCGCCCTTTACATTCCCCTGTGGCTCGGCCTCGCCGGATCCGCAAAACACCCCGAACCCCTGGAGAACGCGACCTGGGAAGCCCTCGGCCAGAATCCGACCATGGTCGAGCAATGGCAGAAGCTCGGCTTTGCCGATGCCGAATCGGCGGCAGAGCTGATCGCCGCGCGGTTCGACTACAGCTTCTCGATCGGTGCGCTGGTCGTGATGATCGTGGTCATTGTGGGTTATTATGCGATCCTGCTGCGGTTTTCCGAAAAGGAATACCGTGACGTGGTCGCCGAAAAGTTCGGCGAGTGAGGCAATATGGATCTGTGGGATTATCTTGAATACGCGGCCTGGGCCGCGTCGTTCCTGTTCGGCCTGTTCATCGTGATCAACTGGATCAGAACCGACAGCACCTACAGCGAGGAATTCCTGACCTCCTCGCGCGAGGGCGAGCTGGAGGCTCTGACCGAAGAACAGCATCACCGGGGGTAACATGGCGCAGGCACAACAAATCGAACATGTCGGCCTCGCCCGGGTGCTGGGGCCCGCCCATGTCTGGGCCCTCGGCGTCGGCATCGTGCTCGTCGGCGAATACATGGGCTGGAACTTCTCGGTGGGCAAGGGCGGCGCCTATGCGGCGCTG
>JAGRMT010000160.1 GCA_020441125.1 Roseivivax sp. | reverse complement strand
ACGCGGGTGAAATGGTCCACGTCGCCCGGCTTGGTCATGCCCACGACGGGGTGGATCAGCAGGTTGGCCTGGGCTTCGCGCGCGGCGCGGAAGGTCAGCTCCTGGTGGGCGCGGTGCAGCGGGTTGCGGGTCTGGAAGGCCACGACCTTGCGCCAGCCCAGCTTGCGGAAATAGGCGCGCAGCTCGTTCGGGGTGTCGCGGCGGCCCTTGAAGTCATAGTGCACGGGCTGCTGGATGCCGGTCACCGGACCGCCCAGATAGACCTTGCCGGCCACGTTGTGCAGGTAATTCACCGCCGGGTGGGCCAGGTCGTCGGCGCCAAAGACCATCTTGGCCTCGTGCGACTTGTTCGGCACCCACTTGTCGGTCACCGTCATGGTGGCCAGGATCACGCCTTCCTGGTCGCGCAGCGCGATGTCCTGCCCCAGCTCGACCTTGTCGGCAAAGGCTTCGGACACGTCCAGGGTGATCGGCATCGGCCACAGCGCGCCATCGGCCAGGCGCATCTTGTCGACAACGCCGGTATAGTCGGCTTCGGACAGGAACCCTTTCAGCGGGTTGAAACCGCCGTTCATCAGCAGCTCCAGGTCGCAGATCTGGCGCGGGGTCAGATCATGCGACGTCAGCTCGGCCGCTTCGGATTTCAGCTTCAGCGCGCTCTCGTGGGAAACGTACAGCTCGGGAATGGGCGACAGGTCGGACACAGGCATTGCGGCCTCTTTCTCAGTGCATCACAAATGAATTTGGGCGCATCTACCGGCACAGACCCCTGTTGCGCAAGTCATTGCGCCCGCCTGCCGGGGCAGGATCGGCAAAAAACCCGCGACAAACGATCACGTTTTGCTGCAATGCAGCAATTTCTATCGCGTTGTTTTCATCCCGGAACGAAAACGTTCCACCCGAACGACTCGCGGTGAAACGGCGTTCTTCTTTCGCGGCATTCCGTCACCGGCGCGCGCAACTTTGTCCGTCAACCGTCACCTGCCCCTTGGGCACGTAGCGCGCCGCCAGCTCGCGCGTGGCCAGTGCGATCAGGCAATTCAGCTCGTCCACCCTGTCTTCGTTGGGGGTGATCAGCACGGTTTTCACCGCGAACGCCGGGCGCAGTTTGCCTTCAGGTTCAATATCGATCTCTGCCGGAGACAGGCCAACCGTAACAAAACGTTTGTACAGCCATTGGCGCGCGTCGCCCTTGCCGTACCACTGTCCCACGTCCGAGCCGGTTTCCACAGAGACCGCGAAGGGCGCGTCGATGCCGCCAGGTCGCATGCCGGCCTTTTCGAAAGCGTCCGCCAGGGGATTGATCAGATAGTCGGCCATGCCGCTGGCATCTTGCGAACTGGTCATATGCAAAATGAACTTCCCACCGCGCGGAAAAGCGGCCGATTGCTGGGCTGCAACAGGCAAGGCAGCGCAAAGCACAAAAAGCCAAAGCATCAAAACGCGCATCGCGCACCTCCACCGTTCAGGCCATTTCCGCACAATAGGCCCGGCGCGGGACAGCGCATAGCTGCGATTTGCGCCATGCCGGAAAGCAGAAAGGGGCGCCACAGGGCGCCCCTTTCGCTGTCGGTCACGACAGTCGATGATTACATCATGCCGCCCATGCCGCCCATGTCGGGCATGCCGCCGCCGGCGCCTGCGCCCTCTTTCTGCGGCTTGTCGGCCACCATCGCTTCGGTGGTGATCAGCAGGCCAGCAACCGAGGCTGCATCTTCCAGCGCGGTGCGAACCACCTTGGCCGGGTCGATGACGCCGAACTTGAACATGTCGCCATATTCGTCGGTCTGGGCGTTGTAGCCGAACTTGAGGTCGGTCGATTCACGCACCTTGCCAGCAACGACCGAACCGTCGACACCGGCGTTCTCGGCGATCTGGCGCAGCGGCGCTTCCAGCGCCTTGCGGACGATCGCGATACCGGCGTTCTGGTCGGCGTTCACACCGGTCAGGCCTTCCAGCGACTTGGCACCCTGAACCAGGGCGACGCCGCCGCCAACCACGATGCCTTCCTGAACGGCGGCACGGGTTGCGTTCAGCGCGTCATCGACGCGGTCCTTGCGCTCTTTCACTTCGACTTC
>JAGRMT010000159.1:7890-10401 GCA_020441125.1 Roseivivax sp. | reverse complement strand
CGCGGGGCGAATTCCATGTGCAGCACCGCCTTGCCCGGCTCCAGCGTTTGCACCACCTGGTGCGTGCGGCTGTCGACCACCTGAACCACCCCGTTCAGCGGCGTGGCGAAGTTGACCCAGACATAGGGGGAGGCCGGTTGTGCGATGATGAACACCGGCTGGCCATGCACTTCGGTCCGGCCCACTTCTGCAAGCGTGTCGCGGTCGACCCACAGCAGTTCGTGCCGGCCCACGGCGGGCAGCACGAACTGCCCTTCGGTGAAAGCCCAGCCTTGCAGATGGGGCATCTTGTAGACCGGCATGTCGTCTTCGATCTTGCCGTAATCCTGCAGGAACTTGACCGGCTTGGGATCGTCTTGCCAAAGGTCGATGGCGCTGACCCCCTTTTCACCGAAAAGCCCGATCAGGTAGGTGTGCCCGTCATCGGTAACCACTGCGTCGAACGGGTTCTGTCCGACCAGGCCCAACGACCTGATAGCCGGTTCGGCACCCGAGAAATCGCCCAGGAATGCCTCGCCGGTTTCCCATACCGTCCAGACAAAGCGGCGACCGGGCAGGTCAGCCAGGCCGATCGTCTTGCCCGCTGCGGGAATGTCGGCGACCAGCGCCAGCGTTTCGGCGTCAAACACCTTCACTCCGCCCGGAGTATAGTTCGACACCGCCACCAGTTGCCCGTCGTCCGAGATTGCACCGCCGATGGAATTGCCCGCCTGGATCGTGCGCGCCACGACGGACTGTGTCAGCAGGTCGACCTTTGTCAGCCCGCCGTCGCGGCCAAAGACATAGGCAAAGCGTTCATCGGGGCTGTAGGTCAGCGAGGCGTGGGACAGATCGCCCAGCCCCTCGATCCGGCCCACCGCGCCCAGATCAGAGCGGTCGACGACCAGCAAGGACCCGGTGGCGCGTTCCACGACCAGACCCATGTCGCCGGTGGCGCGGGCCGCGTCCTGGGTCAGTCCGGGACCGGCGGCAAAGGCAAGGCCGCACAGCATGGCGGCGGTGGCAAGCAGGCGGGTCACTTTGAAATCTCCCCTTGCATCAGGTAGTTGGCGATCCAGCGGGCCTCTTCCTCGGTCAGGATGGGGCGCCATGGCGGCATCGCGGTTCCGGGCATTCCGTCCAGGATGATCCCGGTCAACGTGTCGGTGTCGGCCCAACCGGCCAGCGCGTCCGGCGTCAGCGGCCGGCCCAGCCCGCCCTTCAGCGTCAGCCCATGGCACGAGCCGCAATCCTGGATCAGGATGTGCTCCAGCTCGGCGGCGCGGGCGCCGGCCACGGCCCCGCCCTCTGCCGCCCCGGCAACACCGCCCGGTACCGGCAGCGCCAGCAAGGCAAGGGCCAAGGCCCGGGGCATGGCAGCGCGGCGTTCAGGCATAGGCCATCACCTCGGCCGGCAGCGCGGCGGTCTGGTAAAGCGAGACCACGTGGCCGATGACGAACAGCACCGGCGCGGCCATTTCGGCGGCGGCCATCACGTCGGCGACATCCGCCAGCGTTGCGGTCACACGGCGTTCGCGCGGCGTGGTCACGGCCGAAACCGCCATCACCGGCAGGTCTTGTGGCATCCCGTGTCCCATCAGCGCGCCGGCGATCTCGCCGATGTTCATCGCGCCCATGTAGACGACCAGCGTGGTGTTCTCACAGGCCAGGCTGCGCCAGTCGAGATCGAGCGCGGCGTCCTTGGCGCGGTGTCCGGTGACATAGCGCACCCCGGTGGCCAGCCCGCGATGGGTCAGCGGCACGCCGGTAGAGGCAGCGCAGCCCTGCGCCGAGGTGATCCCCGGCACGTAGACATAGTCGAGCCCGGCGCTGCGCAGAGCTTCGGCCTCTTCGCTGCCGCGGCCGAAGATCAGCGGATCGCCCCCCTTCAGCCGGGCGACACAGCGCCCCTGTGCCGCGAGTGCGACCAGCAATTCGTTGATCTGATCTTGTGGCACCTTGTGGTGCTTGGGCATCTTGCCCACGTCGATACGCTCGGTCCGCTCGGGCACCAGCGCCATGATCTCGGGCGAAACCAGCCGGTCATAGACCACGACATCGGCGGTTTGCAGCGCCTTCAGTGCCTTGACGGTCAGCAGATCCGGATCGCCCGGACCGGCGCCGATCAGGAAGACTTTGCCGCGGTTGCAATCTTTCATGTCGGTGGCTTTCCTGGTTCGGGCGGAAGTGGATCGGTTCGGGAGGGGGCCACGGCCCCCTCCCGGCGCGGCGTCAGTAGACGTCGTTACGGGTGTTCAGAACGTTGAACTTGCCGGTCGGGGTGATCAGGCGCGGGTCCTTGATCACCTGCTTCAGCTCCAGCGTCTTGTCATCGACCACGACGATGGCCGATTCCTTGTCCTTGGCGTTCCAGACCGAGAACCAGACTTCGTTGCCGTCCTTGTTGAACTCGGGCTGCACAACGCGCGGCTGGCCTTCGGCGATGCCGGCCCATTCGCCGATCGGCAGCACGGTGTACTGCGGCTCGGCCCCTGCCGTCATATCGGGGATGTTGAACACCGCGACCGAAGC
>JAGRMT010000159.1:6192-7829 GCA_020441125.1 Roseivivax sp. | reverse complement strand
TGTGTCTTGATGAACAGCGACCCGCCGCCCAGGGCATAGAAGCTCTGGACCATCTTCCACGCCTGGTCGGGGTGACCTTCGGGATCGGTGCCGATCAGCGCGACGCTTTCGTCACCCAGGTGCGAGGTGGCCCAGACCGGGCCCAGTTCCGGGTGCACGAAGTTGGCGCCGCGGCCGGGGTGGGGTGTCTGCCCGCCGGTCTCGACCAGCGCGGTCAGCTTGCCTTCCTTGGTGTCGACCACCGCGACCTTGCCGCGGGCGTTGGCCGCAACCAGGAAGTACCGGTGCGTGCTGTCGAAGCCGCCGTCGTGCAGGAAGCGCTCTGCCTCGATCTCGGTCACCTTCAGGTTCTTGATGTCGTCGTAGTTGACGAGAAGGATCTTGCCCGTCTCCTTGACGTTCACGATGAACTGCGGCGCAAAGTGCGAGGCCACGATCGACGCCACCCGCGGTTCGGGGTGGTAGGTCTGCTCGTCATAGATCATGCCGCGGGTCGACTCGATCTTGAGCGGCTCCAGCGTGTCGCCGTCCATGATCACGTATTGCGGCGGCCAGTAGCTTCCGGCGATGGCGTACTTGTCTTCATATCCCTCGAATTTCGAGGTCTCGATCGAGCGCGCCTCCGAGCCGACCTTGATCTGTGCCACCGTGGTGGGCGTTTCCATCCACAGGTCGATCATGTTGACCAGCGCGTCGCGGCCGATCACGAACAGGTACCGGCCCGAAGCCGAAATACGGCTGATATGAACGGCATAGCCGGTGTCGATCACGGCCCGGATCTCGTAGGTGCCGCCGTCGATCAGCGCCACCTGGCCCGAGTCGCGCAGCGTGACCGACATCAGGTTGTCGATGTCGATGTCGTTCATCTTCTGCGTCGGGCGGTCCGCCGGGGCGACCAGCACCTTCCAGCTCTCGCGCATCTTGTCCATGCCGAATTCGGGCGGCGCCGGCGGTTCAAGCAGCAGATAGCGGGCCATCAGGTCCACTTCGGCTTCGCTCAACTCGCCCGAGGTGCCCCAGTTCGGCATCCCCGCCGGCGAGCCGTAAGTGATGAAGCTTTGCAGGTAGTCGTAACCTGCCTCGCGGGTGATGTCGGTGGTCAGCGGCTTGCCCGTGGCCCCCTTGCGCAGCACGCCATGGCAGCCGGCGCAGCGCTGGAAATAAATCTCGGTGCCTTGCTGGAATTCTTCCTGCGTCATCACCGGGTCGTCGGCCTTGCGGCCGGGAATTTCGACCTGGATCTGCGACAGAGTGGTCATCGACGGCTCGTACGCGGCGGCAGGAGAGCCGCCGTGCACATCGGCAGGCTTGGTTTCCGCCAGCGCCGGGCCCGCGACAAGAGCAAGCGCCACGGCGGCGCTGGACAGCAGCGCGCTTCTGGCTTGGGTGAGTCGGAATGTCATGGAACTGTCTCCGTTCGACTGGTGAGGCAGGGTTGGTGTCCCACAGCGCCGGGAACGCCTCCTTAACCAAAGTCAAGGATCGCCCGCACGCGTCGCGGGCAAGGTCGGCGCACGCAATTGCCGGGGCCGACGATGCCGCGTTTCTTCACCTACTGCCTTGCCGCGCTGGCCTTGTTGTCGGCTGCGGCCCACGCCCAGATCACCCCTCAGCCAGCCGCACCCGACCCGGCGCAG
>JAGRMT010000159.1:0-6140 GCA_020441125.1 Roseivivax sp. | reverse complement strand
GTGCCGGGCTGGACTGTCACCACCGCCGGGGGGATCGCCGGCTACATCGGTTCGACCTGGGAAATCGCCGAAACGGTGGGTTATTCAGGCCGGCCGCTGGATGTTCTGGTGGCGCTGACGCCGCAAGCCATCATCGCCGGCGCGCAACTGGTGCAGCACAACGAGCCGGTGCTGACCCTGGGCATTTCCGACGAGGACATCGCCGCCTATGTCTCGGGCTTTGCCGGGCATGACCTGCGCCGACCCTTCGAAGAAACCGCCGCCGATCTGCCCCAGGTCATCAGCCGCGCAACGGTTTCAACGGGGGTGATCCGCGACGGCATCCTGCGCACCGCGCGCACGCTGGCAGCAGGGCGGGGGCTGATCGACACCGGCGGCGGCATCGACCGGCTGAGCTGGCAGGCCGCCGGCTGGCAGGACCTGGTGCAGATGGGCGCGCTGGCCGAGCTACGCCTGACCATGGTCGAGGCCGCCGAACGCTTTGCCGGTGCCAAGGTGCCGGTGACGCCCGGGCCGGGCGATTTTGTTCGGCTGTGGACCGGGCTGGCCGATCCGCCGACGGTGGGGCAGAACCTGCTGGGACAACAGGAATTCACGGCGGCCGTGGGCGGGCTGGAACCGGGCGGTTCGGCGCTTCTGGTGATCTCCTCCGGGCTCTATTCGCATCGCGGCACCGACTGGCGCCGCAGCGGGCTATTCGACCGGCTGACCGTGGTGCAGGGCGAAACCCGCTACCAGCCCGGTGCCGACAGCTATCACATGGTCCGCAAGCTGCGCCCCGGCGACGCGCCCGAGGTGAAGGAAATCAGCCTGTTCCACCTTCCGCCGTCGATCGACCCGCTGGTGCCCTTCGCGGTCGAGCTTCGCGCCACCCGTCCCGCCGCCACAGGCCCGGATCTGGCACTGACGCTAAGCGCCGCCTACAGCCTGCCCGAAACCTTCCGCACCGCCCCGACGCCTGAGGCAGAGCCGCTGTGGCGGCAGGCCTGGCGGCAGGACCGCGGCCAGGTGATCGTACTGGCGGCGGCGCTGGCGGCGCTGGGGCTGGTATTCCTTGCGCAGGAATGGATAACGCGCCGCCCTGCGCTGTGGCGCGGGCTGCGGCTGGGTTTCCTGGGCTTCACGCTGGTGGTGCTGGGCTGGGGCTTTGGCGCGCAGCTGTCGGTGGTGCAAGTGGTGGCGTTCCTGCATTCGCTACTCAACGGGTTTCGCTGGGAAACCTTCCTGATCGAACCGGCGATCTTCATGTTGTGGGCCTTTGTCGCGCTGGGGCTGCTGTTCTGGGGCAGGGGCGTCTATTGCGGCTGGCTGTGCCCGTTCGGCGCGCTGCAAGAGCTGGTTAACGCGGCAGCGGTCAAGCTGGGCATCCGCCAGATCACGGTGCCGCAGGCCCTGCACGAACGGCTGTGGATCATCAAGTACACCGCCTTTGTCGCCATCGTGGCACTGTCCTTCTACTCGATGCATGACGCCCTAGTGCTGGCCGAGGTCGAGCCGTTCAAGACCGCCATCGCCCTGCGGATGCTGCGCGCCTGGCCATTCGTGCTGTTCGTCGTGGCGCTGCTGGCGGCGGGCCTGTTCATCGAGCGGTTCTATTGCCGCTACCTGTGCCCGCTGGGCGCCGGGCTGGCGATCCCGGCCAAGCTGAAGATCTTCGACTGGCTGCACCGCCGCCCGCAATGCGGCCGCGAGTGCCGGCTGTGCGAAACCCGCTGCACCGTGGGCGCGATCGACGCGGTGGGGCGGATCAACCCCAATGAATGCGTCCTGTGCCTGCGCTGTCAGGTGATCATGAACGACGCCGCAACTTGCCCGGTGCTCAAGCGCCGTGCCCGCGCCGAGAAAGGAACCGCCTGATGCGCCTTCCCAGACCTCATGTCCTTTCTGCCGGCTACCGGGTGTTTTTCCTGCTGGCCGGTCTTTTTGCCGTCGTCGCGATGATCGTTTGGGAGGGCTGGCTGGCCATCCACGCCGCAGGCGGCATGGTCACGGGCGAACCCTTCGCGATGGCGCCGCACCTGTGGCACGCACATGAAATGGTGTTCGGCTACAGCGCTGCGGTGATCGCCGGTTTCTTGCTGACCGCCACGCCCAACTGGACCGGAACGCGGCCCGCTTCCGCCCGGTTCCTGGCGCCCGCTGCGGCGCTGTGGCTGGCCGGTCGGCTGGCGGTGTGGTGGTCGGGCAGCCTGCCACCGGCGCTGGTGGCGCTGGTCGACCTGGCGTTCCTGCCCTTGGTGGCTGGCCTGATCGTGTCGCTGCTGCTGCGTCGGCCCAAGCCCAAGCAACTGGTTCTGCTGGCGGTGATCGCGCTGGTTTGGGCCGGTAACCTGCTGGTTCACCTCGAATGGACGGGGCTGACCAGCGACACCGCCTATACCGGCCTGCGCGGCGGGCTGATGGCGCTGGCGCTGCTGATCGTCATCCTGGGCGGGCGGGTCACACCGGCCTTTACCCGCAACGCCATGCAGCGCGCGGGCTGGACCGGTGCGCTGCCGCGCGATCCGCTGCCGCTGGCGGTGGCCGCCATTGCCGGTACGGCGCTGACTGCTGCGGCGCAGCTGGCTGGTGCGCCGGATGCGGTGGCAGGCGCGCTGGCGGCACTGGCCGGGTTGGCCGCGCTGGCGCGGCTGGCGTTCTGGCAGGGCGGGTGGACGCGGGCGCAGCCGATCCTGTGGACTCTGCATCTTTCGTACCTGACCACCGCGCTGGGGCTGATGCTGTACGCCGCAGCGCTATGGGGCCTGCTGTCCGAGGTGGCGGCGCTGCACGTTCTGGGTATCGGCGCCGTCGGCGGCATGACGCTGTCGGTGATGTCACGCGCCGCGCTGGGTCACAGCGGCAGGGCGCTGTCCGCCCCGGGGGGGCTGGCGCTGGCCTATGCGCTGGTGCCGGCGGTCACGCTGCTGCGGTTTGCCGGTTCGGCCTGGCCGGGCTTCTATTTTGCCGGCGTGCTGGCTTCGGGCGCGCTATGGATCGCCGTCTTTACCCTGTACCTGGCCACGTTGTGGCCGGTGTTCTGGCAGGCGTCGCCAACCCCGGCAGAAGGAGCATCGGCATGAGCCTGTCGCGCCGCCGGTTCCTGAAGATCACCGCTGCCGCCGCGCTGGCGAGCCCGGCGACGGCCGGGGAAGGGCCCGCCGTCTGGCACGGCCGCGCGCTGGGTGCCGACGTGCAACTGCGCGTCACCGGGCTGAGCCCGGAACGGGCCGCACTCCTTTGGCCGCGTGTTGCCCGCCTGCTGGAACGGATCGAGGCCAGCGTCTCGCTGTTTCGCCCGTCAGAGCTGACGCGGCTGAACGAAACCGGCTTGCTGGCCCATCCGGGCGAGGACATGCGCGCGCTGTGTGATCTGTCGGCGCGATTGCACGCCGCGACCGGCGGCGCCTTCGATCCCAGCGTTCAACCGCTGTGGCGGGCGCTGGCGCAGGGCAGCGACATCGCGGCGGCGCGGGCGCGCATCGGCTGGCAACGGGTCGAGATCGGCACAGCGGCGATCCGGCTGGAGCCGGGCGCTGCGCTGACCTTCAACGGCGTGGCGCAGGGCTATGCCGCCGACCGCGTCGCGGCGTTGCTGCGCGCCCAGGGCCTGCGAGAGGTGCTGGTCGATACCGGAGAGATCGTCGCCACCGGTCGCCGCTGGCCCGTCACCATCGCCGCGCCCGATGGCACGCCGCTGGCCCAACGCGACCTGCGCAACCGCGCGCTGGCTACGTCGTCGCCCGCGGCGACACGGGTCGGGCCAACGCACGCGGCGCATATCCTGCACCCGGGCGGGCAGGCGCCGCTGTGGCAAACGGTTTCGGTCTCGGCCCCCTCGGCGGCGCTGGCCGACGGGCTGTCGACTGCCTTCTGCCTGATGCCGCGCGAAGGGATCGACGCCGCCCTGGCCCGGTTCGCGCAGGCACGGCTGGAATACCTGGTCTGAGAAAATGCGCCTGTCGTGGCGGCCGATTGACTTTCGTTAAGGAGCCGACTCACCGCGCTGGCGATGTTCCTGACAATTGTACTCAACAGCGAGGGAAGGAAGAGCGCGATGCGCGAAGTCATGACCAAGAGCATGGCCCGCAACATCTTCTATGGCGGGTCACTGTTCTTCATCCTCATCTTTCTGGGTTTGTCGGCGCATTCGCACCGATACATCACCCAGACATCGACCGACGCCGCGACGCTGACCGACAGCGTCCGGCACGGCAAGCACCTGTGGGAAATCAACGGGTGCATCAACTGCCACACCATCCTGGGCGAGGGCGCGTATTTCGCCCCGGAACTGGGCAACGTGATGACCCGCTGGGGCGTCAACGACAGCCCCGACGACGCGTTCGAGATGCTGAAGGCCTGGATGCAGTCCATGCCCACCGGCATCGAGGGCCGCCGCCAGATGCCCAACTTCGATCTGACCGACGAAGAATTCCGGGCGATTTCGGATTTCCTGCTGTGGACCGACTCGATCCGCAACCAGGACTGGCCGCCGACCGACGCCGGTTGAGCTGCGATCAGGAGAAACGGATATGAAATATCAGACGCAAAAGATCGCCGTCGCCTACTTCGTGGTGGCCATGGCGCTGTTCGCGGTCCAGGTGATCGTGGGCCTGACCATGGGCTGGGTCTATGTCGACGGCAACTTCCTGGCCGACCTGCTGCCCTTCAACATCCTGCGGATGCTGCACTCCAACAGCCTGATCGTCTGGCTGCTGCTGGGCTTCTTCGGCGCGGCCTACTACCTGGTGCCCGAAGAGGCTGAGCGCGACATCCACTCACCCACGCTGGCCTATCTGCAACTGGCCATCTTCGTGCTGGGCACGGCGGGTGTGGTGCTGACCTATGTCTTCAACCTGTTCGAAGGCAACTGGCTTCTGGGCAAGGAGGGGCGCGAGTTCCTGGAACAGCCCAAGTGGGTCAAGGCCGGCATCGTGGTCGCCGCGCTGATCTTCCTGTTCAACATCTCGATGACGGTGCTGAAAGGCCGCAAGACCGCGATCACCAACATCCTGCTGCTGGGTCTATGGGGGCTGGCGCTGCTGTTCCTGTTTGCCTTCTACAACCCGGGCAACCTGGCGTTGGACAAGCAGTACTGGTGGTACGTCGTGCACCTGTGGGTCGAAGGCACGTGGGAACTGGTGATGGCTTCCATCCTTGCCTTCCTGATGCTGAAACTGACAGGCGTTGACCGCGAAGTGGTTGAAAAGTGGCTCTATGTCATTGCCGCGCTGGCGCTGTTCTCTGGCATCCTGGGCACCGGCCACCACTATTACTGGATCGGCACGCCGGGCTACTGGCAGTGGATCGGCTCCATTTTCTCCTCGCTCGAGGTGGTGCCGTTCTTCGCGATGATGGCCTTTGCCTTCGTGATGGTCTGGAAGGGCCGCCGCGACCACCCCAACAAGGCCGCGCTGCTGTGGTCGCTGGGCTGTGCCACGCTGGCCTTCTTCGGGGCAGGCGTCTGGGGCTTTCTGCACACGCTGCACGGGGTAAACTACTATACCCACGGCACGCAGATCACCGCCGCGCATGGTCACCTGGCCTTCTACGGTGCCTATGTGGCGCTGAACCTGGCGATCATCAGCTATGCCATGCCGGTGCTGAAGGGGCGCGATCCCTATAACCAGGTGCTGAACATGGCCTCGTTCTGGCTGATGTCGGGCGGCGTGGTCTTCATGACCTTCACGCTGACCTTCGCCGGTACGGTGCAGACGCACCTGCAGCGGGTCAACGGCGATGCCTTCATGGATGTGCAGGATCAGCTGTGGGTGTTCTACGCCATGCGCTTCGGTTCCGGCGTGGCGGTGGTGCTGGGTGCGGTGCTGTTCATCTACGCCGTGCTGGCCCCGCGCCGCGAGATCATCGAACCCGGCCCGGCCGAAAAGGCCCGCCTGGTGCAGACCGCCGCGGAGTGATGGCCATGAACGCGCATATCAACCTGAAGGGGGCGGCTGATGCCCCCTTCTACCTGCCCACCGGCGATGAGTGCGAGCTGTTCGCCACCGCCGCCGCCAACGATCTGCCGGTTCTGCTGAAAGGTCCGACCGGCTGTGGCAAGACCCGCTTTGTCGCCCATATGGCGGCGCGGCTGGGCCGGCCGCTCTACACTGTCGCCTGCCACGATGACCTGTCAGCGGCCGACCTGATCGGGCGCTACC